>NZ_RZTT01000003.1 GCF_003996995.1 Mesorhizobium sp. M7A.T.Ca.US.000.02.2.1
AATTTCATGTATGATTAAGAACATACGCTAACCCCCGCGATGCTCGAAGTTCCAGCATCAGCTATGATGATTTGGACATCAACTGATACATCCAGCATGCTGACTGGCTCGTCGGCGACTACCAATTCGGGCTCCATAGCGAGTGGATGAAAACTCTGCGGTTTATGGATATGCTCGTTATTTGTTCTCCCTCATTGTTCCGGCAACTAGACTGGATGGGTTTTGCACAGCCTTCACGCCGCCAGCATCGACGTCTCGACCAGCTTTACCCAGTAGCCGATGCCGTAAGGTATGGCTTCATCGTTGAAGTCAAAGGCAGGGTTATGCACGTCGGCAGTTGAGCCATTCCCAATATAAATGTAAGCTCCGGGCCGCGCCTCCAGCATATACGCGAAATCTTCCGCTCCCATTGTAGGTTTGAGCCGGTCGGTCACTGCATCGTGGCCCACAATGTCGCGCGCGGCCTTAATCGCCAGATTAGTTTCTTCCGGGTGATTGACGGTGACGGGCTCCAGACGGTGGTACTTGAAGTCGATACTGCCGCCAAAGGCGCGCGCAATTCCGTTCGCGGACTCGGAGATCTGTCGTTGGGCAAAATCGCGCAATGTGGGTGAGAGAGCTCTAACAGTCCCAGATATCTGAGCGTGTTCTGGAATGCTGTTATAGCCCTCCCCAGCCCGCAACTGGGTAACGGAGACGACGAGCGACTCGAGCGGGTCCGTGTTGCGCGAAACGACACTTTGCAGCCCAACGATGATCTGCGCTGCAATAACGATGGGATCGATAACCCTTTGGGGATACGCCGCATGGCCGCCGCGGCCCTTCACAAAAATGTCGAACTCGTCAACCGAGGCCAACGCGAGGCCGGGGCAAATCCCGAATTTGCCTATCTCCATTCCTGGCGTGCAGTGCATGCCATAAACCTTTGAGATGCTGAACCGGTCCATGATACCTTCCTGGACCATTCTGTGGCCGCCTATGCCCGCTTCTTCCGCGGGCTGAAAGATCAAGGCAACGGACCCCTTGAAGTTGCGAGTCTTCGCAAGGTATTTGGCGGCGCCCAGCAGCATCGCCGTATGACCATCGTGGCCGCATCCGTGCATCTTGCCGGGTATGGTCGACGACCAGGGCTTGTTCGAGTTTTCAAGTATTGGCAGGGCGTCCATGTCCGCCCTCAACCCAATCGTAGGTCCGTCTCCGCCTTCGCCCTGGATTAGCGCAACAATACCGGTCTCAGCGATCCCCGTCTCGATATGGTTGATACCGAAAGAGGCCAGCTTCTCGGCCACGAACCTAGCCGTGTTGTGTTCCTCATAGCCGAGTTCGGGGTTTTCGTGCAGGTAACGACGCCACTCGGTTACTTCATTCTGCAGTTCCCGGAAGGCCTTAATGCTGCTCATGTGAACCTGTTCTCTGTTGGGATCTTTGTACTGTTTCATTGGCCGATGTTCCTAAAAAGCGACCTGCCAAAGGCGGCGCTCGCGAAGCAAATTTACGCGAACTCCATTCAGGTGAGACTAGCTTGCGCGATTAGGCTTGTATTGACACGTTCGGTCAGTTTCTTGACATATGCCGCCATATCGGCACTGAATTGGGTGAAGACGACCACAGTTTCGCTTAATTCACTTCCGCGAAAGCCGTGGCAAGCGCTCAGGCAACGTCTGCCGAGAACATCTCGCTCGAGCAATGCGCGCCGCCGTCATCTCATTGCCATGCAGCCGCTCGGCGGCAAGCACTTGGGCCTCGATCAGCGCACAAGCGAGCACCAACGTGCAGGCCCGCCTGGTCGGCCAGCGTCGACACCCCAGCTAAGGGCGGGCGGCGAAACCCCGCTCCCCCACTGACTAACTAGGGTCCCCAGAGGTAGTCCGTTCTCCCCTCCCCAGCACTTGGCCTAACAGCCTGGACCCAAGCCTCGTGACTTGCTGCTCCGGACTTGCAGCTGCGAACTTCTTCCGCGGCTACTACGGTCATCATCACGAACAGCTTGCCGCACGTCGTCGTACTGATGATGTCTGTCGCCATCTTTCCTTCGACGGACGTTTCATGGATCCCCCGTTCTGTCGTCGACCATCGTCGCGATTTGACCGCCAAATCACCTTCGCACAGGCCTGCTCGGCTGCGATACTCGTTGGGCGCCGGATCACTGCAAACTTTCGGCCCTTTTTGCAGGAATAGGGACTAGCTCCCGCGCTACGCTCTCCAATGCGGAATCGGCGAACAGCGAAGGCATGACCGAAGTACCTGATGGCTGGAGGCCGCGGGGTGCACGGCCAAGTTGTTTGCAGCACAAACCAATACGGAACTCGTGGCTCGACATGCCCGAAGCGCAAACCCAGGGAAAGATCATCATGGTACCGGAGCTCACTTCACCGGCCGCGGGGTTAAGAGCAACGCTTTGCATACATCCTAGCCAAATAGAGGCTTTGCGCCGCTGAAGCGCAACTCGAGTGTGCAAGACAGGCCTGTCAGGGCGGCTGAAGCTGCTCATCAGAATGGGACTGCGGTAGTCTGTTCAGATGGAAGATGATCGGCGCTCCAGCGTTACGTCGTGCCGAGGATATGCTTAGGGCGCACGGCCGTAAGCCGAAGGGATTGGCGATTGCGGGGCCTCTTTCAATTCCTTGAGGTCACTTTGCGTGGCAGGACTGGTCGAGCACTCAATCTCATAGATAAAAGCGCAAGGCTAAGAGAAAATGAAAAAGACGGCAGGCGCAGATGCGGATTTAAGTTCGCCGCCAGCGACACTTGCGCCCCTCAGAAACCGGACCTTTCGTTCGATTTGGCTAGCCACGCAGGTCTCCAGCCTTGGTTGGCTGGGTCTTCCACAGTTCCTGCGCGTCGTTGATGCCGGCGCGCAGCGGATCATGGTAGACCTGCGTCGCCTGGATCCTGAGCATGTGCAGCATCACCTGGGCATCCTTTGGATCGTTCTTGTCCCAGCTGTTGTGCAACGCTTCTCGTGTTCGGGCCAGCGCAAGCGACACCAGCCGCACCTCAAAACCCGCTTCAGCCAGGCGCCATGCTATCGGCCGGTGATAGTTCCCGGTCGCCTCAAAGGCGCACCACAGGGCGGCCGTACGCCTGCAGCACTTCGATCAGATGGTCGTGCTCAACACGGGTGTTGAGCACCAAAAGGCGACGCCGACGCTTGTGGCCCGGTGCTTCGATCAGAACTTCATTGCGCACCTTGGCAATGTCGATCGCTACCAGCACCGCGGCGGCGGGTGTAGACTCTGAAGGGGTCATGGTCGGTCTCTCCGGAATGGTGTGAACATTCACATTCTAGAGAAACTTTGACTGGCCATGGCCGCCTCGACAGCGGTGCGCGCCTGCAGCGAAAAGCTGCGCGCACCGCTCTCTCGGTCGCCGCGGCTCCTTCATTCCGCAGCGACTACGGCTCGTGCTACCGGTCAAAAGCTTTTCAGGCAGCAAACGCTCAGGTCTACGTCAGATATTCACAAGACCGTACACGCCCAAGGCCAACGGAAAGGCTGAGCGCTTCATCCAGACGAGCTTGCGCGAATGGGCTTAATGCCCGAGCCTACAACACTTCTCATGAACGCACCGCTGAGCTGCCACGCTTTCGTCGCTGCAATTGGCACAGGCCACATGGCAGCTTACAATCAAAACCACCTATCAGCCGTCTCGGCTTGATGATCAGGGACAACCTGTTGAGACTCCACAGCTAGCGCGACCAACCCTGCCCTAAAACCAGATCGCAATAATCTTTCATCTTTATTAGGTCACCACCGGTAACGTTGCCGACCTCGTCAAGACGCTCGTCCAATTTTTCGAGCCGCATCGTCCTCTTGCCTTTGTCTAAGGATATGTTGCGAATAATGGGGATTGGTTGAGCGTTCTTTAAATAAGTTCGCTGTTCACCAGCAATTGTCCTGCCCTTTGAAATATTTAAGTTCAATACAAGGCTTAATATGAGGTGCGGTGCCGTAAACCAGTCCCATGTGAGGCTGCCAAGGGAATAGGCTATAATCGCGGTACGGTGCGGATCCCTCTTGGGGCGATAATACTCAACAGGTTGGATGACGTGCGGATGAGTGCCTAAAATCAGATCAACACCCTCTTCTACCAGGGCGTGAGCGGCTTCGATCTGTCTAAGCAGAGGAAAAAACTCGAATTCCACACCCCAATGGATGGAGGCGATGATAAAATCACAATCCTGTTCTTTACAATCCGCGATCTGAGCTCGCAGCAAATCTAACTCTGTAGGTACATTCCGAGACATGAGTCTAGACACATGAATTCGGAACTCATGCCCTGGAGGCAATGCAAACCCGTTAAGACTGTATGTAGCGGAAACAAAACCGATTTTGATCCCGTTTCTTGTGATGGTCTTGCATTTGCCATACTCGTCTTTCTTCCGTGGCGCGCCAATGGTAAGTATTCCATCGCTTTCTGCGATGTCCTGCGTGCGAGTAAGCACGTCAACCCCAAGGTCATTTGCGTGATTATTTGCCATATTAAGGACGTCGAAACGCGAAGTGTTATGAGACGTCAATGTGCGGTACTGCTCAATTGTGCAGCACATGCGAAACGAAGTTATATCAGGCATTACTTCATTGACTATGTGGGCATCAGCAACCACGGATTCATAGTTTGCAAAAGTCACGTCTTTATCGAAGACGACATCTTTAATTTGCGAGAAAAGCTGATTGTTTGAGGCTTCCAGGCCCGCAGCCTGAATAAGATCGCCACACGCAGCTAGACTGAGGGCGTCCTCTTCAACCCAGCCAGCCGGCAATGATATGTCGCTAGATTTCAACGACGATAAGGCCTCTGAGACCTCTCGCGAGTTTTTCGTGATGGGATGCCTACTGGTGTAAAACCAGTACTCAAGGCCGTTGCCCGTCCCTTCGGACATGCCGTTTGCCCTCTGGTGTAAAGGAAACTCCCACGATCCGTGGACTTCGGCTCTACGGATAGCTTCGAGCGCCTGTTCGTTGGGCTGGAAGACCTCAGTTGGATCAATTGGAAGCCGGATTGTCATGGTGGTCGCTCCGATTTGCGGGTTGTAGTGATCGATCTCAGAGATTGGCAAACACACTCCTGACCGCGTACGCTGACTTCGAAAAGACGATGTCGGCTTGCTCGCGGGTCAGACAGAGCGTCGGGGCAAGACCAAAAATGTCGCCCTGCGGCATGGCGCGGAGTAAGGATCGCGAGGGGCCACGATCCCCGTCCTGCGCCGCTAACACGTCGCCCGGTCGTCTGCGCAAAGCCACAATCGAAAGGGCAAGCATGTTGTCTTATTAGAGCCAGTCATTACGCCAAAACTTCCAATAATTGCTCGGAACGCACGAGCGGCTTCATCGGCGCTCAACACAAAAGACTCTCAAAGGAAGCGATCTGCGCAGGGCGCGCCGCTCGCCAAGCCATTTCATGCGAACTCCGCCCATACTAGATCGCTCAATCAGGATCGCATTGACGCGTTAGGCCATTTTTTTGACATCTGCCGCCATATCAGCACCTTGATGATCCTGAGTTCCCCTGGCGGTTGCCTTGCGTTGTGGGGCAAAGCTCCGTCGCTTTCCAGCTCGCAAGCGCGGCTCGATCGGCCCGCTTCATCCGGGAGAAAACAAGATAGCCGCACAATCTCGGCGCAATGGCGCGGCCCTGAAAAATCATACTGGCAGAAATCAACCTGCTGACGCCAAGCTCGTCGGCCAGATACTAAACCACCTCGTCGGGAGCCTCAGCCGCCGCGGTCGCAAAATATCCATACGCGAACGAAAAACTTCAGTCGAACTGCCAGTCCAAGCCTCGACCCGGCCGGCCTTGCGTAAAAATTCGATGTCGGGAAAAGGGAGGCTCCATTGCTGTCGACGCCTCAAGCGAAACACGCAACTACATCCACTCCGTCTGCGAAGAGTGAATTCTCAAGCGACGCCGCCATACGGGTCATCCGTGCCGCCAACGTTCCACAACTTGACCAAATCGCAGTTCGATCCGATCAGGCCTACCTAGCCGCCGTCAAAATCCGCGAACTTTAAGCGATTGCGTTCGGTAGGCGCGTGGCTCAGGAGACGACGCGGCGCTAGCAGTATCTTTCGACGCGGAAACGCCCATGTGCGTGCTTATCTATGACGCCGCGGTAGTAATCCTAACCCGCCGCCGGCAAACAGCGACTGGCGCAATTGGGATATAACACTACGCGACAAGATCGGCTTCAAACGCTCCGCTTTCGGTCATCCGCAAGCTCGCCCTTACCAGGCATGCGATGCTCCGCTTCGGTGGGCCGATATGGCGGCAAGTGTCAAAAAAGTGGCCGAATATGTCAATGCGATCCCCATTGTGCGATATAGTATCGTTCCCAATGGAACTCGCGTGAAACTGGCTACTGCATTCGTACTCTCAATGCGATTGAGAGCAGTCTGCGCATGGCTAGGAGAGATACGGTGTGGGATGCCGTCTGGCGCTGCTCGCGCGAAAACAGGCCCACTCCATCTGCAAGCTGTTCGGGTAATTAAGGGGAACAACTATGAACTATTATCAAGGTAGTGTTAGCCGCAGAAACTTCCTTAAGACTACTTCAGTGATCGGAGGGGGGATCGTCGCGGCTGGAATGCCCTTGTCCAGCGCGATCTGGGCTGCGGAAGGAAAGGTCCTCACAGCTGCTTCAACCAACGATATTACCAAGATGGATCCCCAATTCTACACTGCCGTCTCTGAAGTGAGCGTGATGGAGTGTCTCTATTCGAAGCTCACGCGATTCAAGCCGGGCTCCGAATGGGGCTGGGAGTTGGAAGCGGCCGAAAAACTGGAGCAGGTCGATCCAACCCATGTCCGCTTTCGCCTAAAAAAAGGGATCAAATTCACTGGCGATTACGGCGAACTTACCGCCAAAGACGTAAAATTTTCCTTTGAGCGGGGGATCAAGCACAATTCGCCGGTCAAAGATAATTGGGGTTCACTCGATCATGTCGAGATTGAAGATGACTATACTGGCGTAATCGTACTCAAGACCCCGTTCATGCCACTCTTTAACATCGCATTCCCCTACGCGGTAGGCCATATCGTATCCGAAGCTGCGGTGATGAAGGCAACCAAGGACGGCGGCGATTTCGGCATGAAGCCGCCAGCGTTCTCGGGGCCGTATGTGCTTGCCGAATATAAGCCAAACCAGCATTTGCTGTTGACCCGCAATCCGGAATGGGCGGGTTCGAAGCCAGGCTTTGACGAAATCCGCGTGGTCCTGATCGGCGACACCAAGACGGCAGAACGCGCCTATCAGGCAGGCGACATTGACTTCACTGGTATCACTCTGGATTCCCTCGCAAAGTTCAAGAGCAATCCGCCGGCCGACACCAAGATTGAGGGACATCCCTCACTGAACTACCACTGGATTGGCATGAATGTGGATCATCCAAAACTGAAGGACATCAACGTCCGCAAGGCGATCCAGTGGGCGATCAATGTGCCGCAGATCCTGGAAGCCGCATTTGCGGGACAGGCGGAGGTCGCAACAGGGACAATTCCTCCTGGCCTTCTAGGGCATCGTGAGAAAGCGCTTGTCCCGCCGGAAGGCGATCTCGAGAAGGCCAAGGAGTTCCTAGAAACGGCTGGTGTGAGCGATCTGAACCTGACCATCGATTGCCTGAACGAGAGCCTTTTTTTGACTATAGCCCAGACTGTGCAAGCTCAATTGTCGCAGATCGGCATCACGGTCGAGATCAATGCTCAGGATGCCGGCTCGTTCTGGACGCTCGGCATGGAATCCGAAGGCGATCGCTGGAAGGACATGCAGCTCACTGTCATGTGGTTCAGCAATTTGCCAGACCCCTTCTATGCGACAGGATCCTTCCTACAAAGCCGAGTGGGGATCTGGAACTGGGAGCGCTTCCGCAGCGAACGCTTTGACGAACTCAGCGCCAAGGGAGTCACTATTAGCGATCCGAACGAGCGGGCGAAGATCTACCAAGAGATGCAGGATCTCATGGAAGAATCCGGTGCCTACCGGTTCCTTACTCATGGGGGCAATCCGGTCATGTATCGCACCACGCATACGCAGGCCGTAACCCGTCCTGACGGTTACCCGCTGTACGTAGATTTCAAGGCAGTTTAGCTCTAGGCACCGTAAGAATATGTGGCTGTATTTTGCCAAACGTACCATCCTCGCGGTCGCAATTATTGCGGTCGCGGTGACGCTATTGTTCCTGATGATCATGGCAGTACCCGGCGATCCTGCCGTGGTTATGCTCGGCCCGCGAGCGACGCCCGAGATGAAGGCGCTGCTGCACCAGCAGATGGGACTAGACAAGCCGCTCGTTGTGCAGATTGTCACGTTCTTCGGCGGGCTGCTCCATGGCAATCTCGGCTTTGACGTGTTCAGTCAGAGACCTGTTGCAGACATTGTCTTCGAGCAACTGCCTTTTACATTAGAACTGATTTTGATCTCCATCTTATGGGCGGTCGTGATAGCCGTGCCGCTCGGCTGTTACTCCGCGGTGCGGCGTAACTCGTTGGTGGACCAGGTGGCCGGCGTCGTGACGGTGGCCACGATCGCAATCCCCTCCTTCGTCATGGCGGTCTATGCGCTGCTGATTTTTGCCGTGACCCTACGCTGGTTGCCAGCGATCGGAGCCGGCAATGGCCTCTGGGATGGACTTATCCATCTCATCCTCCCAGCTTTCGCCATAGGGATTGGTTGGGTCGGTTACATATCCCGACTGGTACGGGCATCCATGCTTGAGGTTCTGGGCGAAAACCACATACGCATGGCTAGCTCCTTCGGGATCTCGGAATGGCGCATCGTTGCGCGCTACGCGCTGCCGCTCGCGATCCTGCCGACCGTGACCATACTCGGGGTAGGCATCGCTTGGCTGCTTTCGTCCGCGGTCTTTATCGAAGTGGTCTTTGCGAGACCTGGCATCGGCGCGTTGATCGTGAATGCGGTCAATACGCGCAACTATCCGATTGTGATGGGCGTCGTGCTCGTCACCACGTTCCTTATCGTTGCCGCTACGACGCTCTCCGATGTGGTCAACGCATTACTCGATCCGCGAACTCGGGAAAAGCTCTGACATGATGAGCGTTGAAGCCATCCGTCCGGAAGCCAACGATGCCACGGCTGTCGGCGCCTTTCGCACCTTTTGGGGGCAATTTCGCAAGAACCGTCTGGGCATGCTCGGAGCAGTGCTTGTCGTGCTCATAGCAGCAATTGCGATCTTCGCTCCGCTGATTGTCACGCATGATCCGATCCGGATCATGGTCGGACCGCGTCTGGCCGCACCTTCACTGGATTTTCTGCTGGGCACGGACCAACTGGGCCGCGACACGTTTTCTCGCACTATCCTGGGCAGCCGCATTCCCCTCTTCGTGGCTTTCGCCTCTCTCGGCAGTTCACTGGCAGTCGGGCTAGTCCTTGGCTTGATCGCGGGCTTCGGTCCGCGCTGGCTTGACAATTTGCTTCTGCTGTTCTTCGATACGATCCGCTCCTTCCCAAGTATCATTTTCGCGCTGGCCCTGATCGCACTTCTGGGACCAAGCCTGGCGAGTGTCATTCTCGTCATTGCAATAACGTCCATGCCCATTTACGCGCGTGTCGTGCGTACGCAGACAGAAGGGCTGCGTAACAGTGAGTATATCGCCGCAGAGCGTAGCATGGGGGCTGGCACAACACGTATCCTGGCCGTGCACATATTGCCAAATGTCCTCGGCCCGCTTGTCATTCTGGTGAGCATGGACGTGCCCGCCGTGATTGCCGTGGAGGCGGGTCTCAGCTTCCTCGGCATGGGCGTGCGACCGCCGACCCCTGATTGGGGAGCTATCCTCAACGATGGCTACAGCTACATCGATCAGACGCCCTGGCTTGTATTTGCAGGCGGCGTTCCGATCGTCCTCGCAACGCTTGGCTTCACATTCCTGGGCGAGGCGCTACGCGAAATCTTCGATCCCAAGCTGCGGAAAGACCTATGAGACACGACGATTCGATACCGCCGCTCTCATTCAGTCGCCCGCTTCTTGAGGTCCGTGACCTGAGTCTCGATTTTGGTACGCCGCGTGGGCGCATCCAGGCCCTGCGTAAGGTTTCTATCGACGTTCCGGCCGCACAAGTGGTTGGCATTGTCGGCGAGAGTGGATCTGGAAAATCGACGCTCGCATACACGGTAATGGGCCTCCTTTCTGAAAATGCAGATGTGACCGCCGGCAGTATCCTGTTTGAAGGTAAAGACCTGCTCAAAATGCCCGCTCAGGCGCGTAGGAACTTGCTCGGCGATCGTCTCTCCATGATCTTTCAGGATCCGATGACCGCACTCAATCCGGTGCGGACCATCGAGAGCCAGATGATCGATATTCAGCACCACGAACAAGGAAGCCGCAGCGAAAAGCGCGCTCGTGCGCTCGATATGCTTCACCGGGTCGGAATTCCCGATCCCCAAAGCCGTATCGGCGCCTACCCGCATCACTTCTCTGGCGGCATGCGCCAGCGCGTTTGCATCGCCATGGCGCTTCTAGTGAAACCGGCGCTCCTCGTGGCCGACGAGCCAACCACCGCGCTTGATGCGACCTTGGAAGTGCAGATCATTCATTTGCTCAAGGATCTGCAGAAAGAGATCGGCTGCTCGATTCTGTTCGTCTCCCACCACCTCGGAGCGGTGGCTGAGTTGTGTGACCGGGTCGCCGTCATGTATGCGGGCGAAGTGGTGGAGCAGGGCGCCGTTCGGGACATCTTCCACAATCCTGCTCACCCCTACACGCGCGCGCTACTTGAGTGCGATCCCGGGCGGATCAAGAAAAGCACGCGCACTTTGCCGACCATTCCGGGCGAGGTGCCGGGTCTCCTGGGCACCAAGGTAGGGTGTATCTTTCGGACACGTTGCCGGCAAGCGTTCGATCGCTGTGGGCAAGAGAACCCGGTCGAGTACCGCATCGGCGTAGACCAAGTCGCCCGATGCCATCTCCTCGACAAAGAACTGTTGGTTTCGGTATGAGCGCGCTGCTCCGGGTTGAGGACCTGCTGGTACGTTTCCGCACTATGGGTCCGCTTAAGGCGCTCGCAACCGGGACGAGAGCCCCTTTCATTGACGCGGTATGTGGTGTGTCCTTTGAAATCCGCAAGGGCGAGACACTGGCCCTTGTCGGTGAAAGTGGCTCAGGCAAATCCACCATCGCGCGTACGATAATCGGCTTGCAGCGGGCTGTGAGCGGCAGCATCAGCTTCGACGGACAGGAAATTGAGGAGCTCACCGGGGCCGAACGCAAGCCTTATTTGCGGCGCATGGCGATGATGTTCCAGGATCCCGTCGGCTCGCTCTCGCCGAGGCTGACGGTGCGATCGCTTCTCACAGAGCCCTTTCGCATCCATGGGCTAAAGGATCGCGATGCCGAAGGCGAAGCGGAGCGACTGCTTCGAATGGTCGGCTTGTCGGCGGAATTTGCTCGTCGCTACCCCCATCAGCTTTCCGGTGGTCAGGCCAGGCGCGTTGGTATCGCGCGTGCTCTTGCGCTAAGTCCGGACTTGCTTATTGCCGATGAGCCGACCGCAGGCCTCGATGTTTCGGTGCAGGGCGAGGTGCTTAATCTTCTCGCGCGGCTTCAAAACGAACTCGGCATGGCGATCTTGATCATCACACACAATCTTAACGTTGTGCGCCACATGACCGATCGGATGGCGATCATGTATCTCGGCCGCTTTATTGAGGTAGGCTCGACCGAGCGTATTTTCGATCAACCGCGCCACCCCTATACAGAGGCGCTGCTTGCGGCCAATCCCGAGCCTGACCCAGATGCGGTGCTCAACAGGATCGAGCTCAAGGGTGAGGTGCCGAGCCTGATGAGGCGGCCATCCGGTTGCGAGTTCCACACCCGCTGCCGTTACGCGCAGGATATCTGCAGCCGCATTTTCCCCGAACCTTCAACCAGCCCGGATGACCCGGAGCACAGCTTCAGATGCCATTTCCCGATCCAGCGTGAAGTCATCTCTGGCTTCGGGCGGCCACACCATACCTCATTCGGAACAAGTGATGGTGACTAAGGAAGGTCTCGGCTCAGGACCCATTGATCAGAGCCACAAGTGACGGTGGCCTGCGATGCAGATCCCGCGACGAAGGTGTGGGCGCATGTGTCGGAGCGGGTGGCGATGCGCCGGCAGTCCTTTAGCTTGGCGAACAGGTCGCGACCTTGTGGCGTTGATGATAAAAGCGTTGTCGTAGGGTTGCGAGCCGGGACAAGCCGTTTCGCTCCGAGATCCGCGCGCATCCGAAGCGCCCGCACGGAAGCGCTCGAAGACCTGGCGGTGGAATTTTCGGCACACGGTCTTTCGGCGCGCGACATTGAGGGTGAGCGGTGCCGGAGATCGATCGAGGCATGTACTTGCAGCCGAAGGCGGGATCGCAATGTCGCGCTGCTTCGTGTTTCCCTCCCGTCGTCCGTGGCCTTGGTGACTTCACAGTTCAGCGCGTCCCGGTCCTTCTGGCGCAGCTTGGCTGGCTTCTTCTGCCGCTGGTGCGGCACCTTTCCTGTCTTGATTTGGGCCTTTTCAGTATCGCTACTGCGCTGCTTCGCCGCCGCCACGATCGTGGCATCCACGATCTGGCGACCCCTCGCCAGATTGCCGGCCTGCCGAGGTGCTTGTCGAACCGGGCAACCGGTCCTCCACCGCCCGGCCCTGCGTGTGGTACTCCCTAAACAACCAGATCGTTTTGGCGTCGGGAACCTTTGTCGCCGAGCCCCAGCCCGAGAACCGCAAGAAGCAAAGCCGGTCCTGAATCCTCAATCTGAAACTGGGCTTGATCGTCCGAGAGGCTGAAGCGATGGCTGACTACCGCGGCGCCATGGAAATGGGCAACCTGTCGCCTTGGACGACAATCACTTCCCCGGTGTTTGCGCTAGGTGCTGAGTCACCTCGAGAGGCACGGCGAAGCTGGCCTTGACGCGATCCATAACTACCATGGTCTTGAATCCCTTGATGTCATGGTTTTCGTAAAAGAAGCGACGCGTGAACTCTTCATAGTCCTCCATGTCCTTGGCGGTTACGATAAGAATGAAGTCCGCATCCCCCGTAACATAGAAGCCAATCATTACCTCATGTGTGTTGCGAATTGCCGCTTTGAATCGATCGACGATGTCCGCCCTTTCCCTTTCGAGGGATACCAGGACGATCATGGTGATATGGCGGCCCACTGCCTTGGGTGAGACAATGGCAACATCCGCTTCTATCACCCTTTCAGCGCGTAGCCGTTTCAAGCGCCGTTGGCATGCCGTTGGGGACAGATTCACGATTTCAGCTAATTCTTCTGACGTAAGCCGGTTGTTCTTCTGGACAGCTCCAAGAAGTGCGACATCTATACGATCCAACTCGGTCATTCCGCGATCCTGCGCAATCCAGCAAACGGTCGCCGGAAGCTTTGCATTGACATCAAGTATAGCTCCGCCATTTAAGAGGGCTTTCTTCGGGAGCGCGGTTCTTTTATTGATCCGCGTCATCCGCAGCCTAGCTGGACCGAAGTCTGATCACACCAATATTGTTTTCGACGGCAATTTCGGTACCGAAAGGGTTCGAAAGCTCCTGGAGACGCTCTAGAATTCTGTTTGCTTGCTGGCCGAGCGCGAGTCGAGGGATGCCCCGGTTGGCAAACCTCTTCGAGTGACCAAGTTCAATTGGATAGATGCGCAATTCGGTAAGTTGATTGTGCTCAAATCGGCTGACTGCGATAATGCTTTCGTAGAAGACCGGGTCCGCGAATCCCGGGTCTGTCTTATAACCTCTCGCCATCTCATCGACTGTCACCTCGGCATCAGTGTCGCTCCGCGGATCCTTGCCATGAGCGGTGAACATGTCGGCGCCTACGGGCGTCCGCAAGTCGTCCATGATGAAGTTCCCAACGCTGTAGAGAATCGGCCTGCCCTTGTAGATCTCAATGCCTCTAAGCTGGTGCGGTCCATGCACGATATACGCATCGGCCCCGGCATCGATCATTTTGTGCGCAAAGGATTGTTCGTAGTCGGGCAACTGCTGGCTCCAATTCCCGGGCTCATGCCCATGGTTGGTGACGATGCAGAAGTCAGCAAACTGCTTGCCTCGGCGAACGTTTCGTAGGATGTCCGCGACATCGCTCTCATCGGGTTCGTAGCTGAAACCGACCTGGTCGCCCGCCTTGTACCTCGCTCCAGCGAGTGCGAGGCCGTTTGGATCGTTACGGCCGGGCCTGTAATTGGGCAGCGCATCGCGGACTTGCCTCAAGTTCTCGAGCATCGCCCGAGGGACTACTATGCTTTCTTCCAGACGAAGGGCAGAGAGGCCGGGTCTGCCCGGCGCCTCGCCGGCAGGATCGCACGCGCGAGACATAGGAGTAAACGTCGTGGCAAATGAAATGAGCGCCACCCGAGCGCGTGGAGTCTCCAGGAACCGGGCGGCGCCGGCTTGTGCAAGATTTTCGCCAACACCTGCGTAAACGATTCCGTTCTGATCCAGTGCTCGGCACGTCTCCCGCATGCCTTCAACACCCCAGTCGAGGGTATGGTTGTTGGCGTAGCTGACCAGGTTGAAGCCCATGGCCTTCAGATCAGGCCCGAGTTCTGGCAGGCTGACGTGATATGCGCCCCCGTACTCGGCCTGCGGACTTCCGTTGAACGATCGGATGTCAAAGATGTTGGTTTCCATATTGCCGAACGTGACATCGGCATCTCGAAGGATCTTTACGATGTCGTCAAAGCCGGGATGCTGACCCTTCGTCAGTGGCCGGGTCACGATCAGATCGCCCACCGCGACCATCGTGAAACCGTCCGCAACATTCGTTGCAATTGAACCGGTCGGATCATAGCTCCCGGTCTGCTGGGCGAGAGAAGAACCCTTCTCGTGTCGATCTTTTTCCATAAGCTTCGCTTTAATTGTTTTCTTGCTGCACTTGGCGTGATGTTCACGTCAGCACCGCACTCGAGATCTTCGATCGGGTGAGAGGGGCTGGGGCTATGCCACAGCGATGAGCTAAGGAGGATTGGCCGCCGCAGCCGGTTGGGCCGGGATGTCGGTGGCCGGAGCGCGAACATGACAGGCGACGACCCGTCCGTCTGCCATTGGGACCAAAGGCGGCACTTCGATGCGGCAACGCTCGATCGCGAGCGGGCAACGCGGATGAAACGCGCACCCGCTCGGCGGGTTGATCGGACTTGGCACCTCGCCCTCGACGGGCGACTCCAGCCGAACCCGCGTCGGATCCGGAACCGGAGCTGCCGCGATCAGCGCCTCGGTGTAGGGATGGACCGGTTTCGCGAAGAGCGCCTCGCTCGGGGCGAGCTCCACGATCCGCCCCAAATACATGACCGCAACGCGATGTGCGATATGCTCCACGACGCCGAGGTCATGCGAAATGAAGACGAAGGCGATGCCCATCTGCTGCTGGAGATCCAGAAGCAGATTCAGGATCTGCGCCTGCACGGAGACGTCGAGGGCTGACACCGCTTCGTCTGCGATGATGAGAGAGGGGTTGAGCGACAGGGCGCGGGCAATACCGAGCCGCTGGCGCTGACCGCCCGACAATTCGGACGGCAGCCTGTGCATCATTTCGGGCGACATTCCGACTTTTCGCAGAAGGTCCGTGGCGAGTGCCTGGCGCTGCTTGCGGCTAAGACGTTCAAAATTCTCGACGGGTTCGGTGATAATTTGCCCGGCCGTGAGGCGGGGATTCAGGGACGAGTAAGGATCCTGAAACACCATCTGCATCCGACGGCGCCACGCGTGAAGCGCGTCCTTCTTGAGGCCCGCAATGTCGGTCCCGTCGATCAGTACGCGGCCACCCGTCGGCTCGACGAGCCGCATCAGGAGCCGCGCGACGGTGGACTTGCCGCAGCCGGACTCGCCGACGATGCAAAGCGTCCCGCCCGCCTCAACGGTGAAGGATACATCCTCCACCGCTCGGATCACCGGAATGCTTTTCTTGAAGAGGCCCGAGCCAAGCGGATAGTGCTTGGTCAGCTTCTCGACTTTTAGCAGAGGTCCGTTCATGCGCCCATCACCTCTTCGGCGCGCCAGCAAGCTGCGGCGTGGCTCAACCCGACATCACGCATGGCGGGCGTCTTGTCGCGGCAAATGTCGATAGCGAACGGGCAGCGAGGAGCAAAGCTGCAGCCCACAATGGGCTCGCGTAGGCTTGGCACAATGCCGGGAATTTCTGGAAGGCGGCGCTGACGGCCACGCCGCGGATCAGGCACCGACCGCATCAGCCCCTGGGTGTAAGGATGCGCGGGACGCGCAAACAAATCTATCACGTTCGCTTGTTCTACGATCCGACCAGCATACATCACGATCACGCGTTGGCATGTCTCTGCGACAACGCCCAGGTCATGCGTGATGAAAATGACGGCCGTTCCCGTGCGCTCTTTCAGCTCGACGATGAGCCGCAGGATCTGCGCCTGGATAGTAACGTCGAGCGCAGTGGTCGGCTCGTCGGCGATCAACAGTTCCGGCGAGCAGGCAAGAGCCATGGCGATCATGGCGCGCTGGCGCATGCCGCCTGACATTTCGTGAGGATAGTTGTTGACGCGACGCTCGGGATCCGCGATCCGCACGAGACGCAGCATCTCTTCGGCTTTCTTCATGGCCGCCGGGCGGGAAGCCTTGGTGTGGATCTGCACCGCCTCGGCGATCTGGTGGCCGACCGTGTAGACCGGGTTCAGGCTCGTCATCGGCTCCTGAAAGATCATGGCGATCCGGTCGCCGCGGGTCTTTCGCATCTCCCGATCGGACAGCTGAAGCAGGTCGCGTCCCTGGAAACGGACCTCGCCGCCGACGGTCCTGGCGGTCTGCTTCGGCAGCAGGCGAAGGATCGACAGGGCGGTGACGCTCTTCCCGCATCCGGATTCGCCAACGACGCCGAGCGTCTCGCCTTTCTTGACCTGGAAGCTGATGCCGCCCAGGGCACGAGTGACGCTTTCTTCGCCAAAGAAATGCGTTTCGAGGTTTCGCACGTCGAGCAGCAAGTCGTTCCCTAACCTTTGATGCATCTGCATGTCAGCGCCTCTGCTTGGCGCGGGGATCGAACAGGTCGCGCAGGCCGTCCCCGAGCAGGTTGACGGCAAGGACGGTGACGGCAAGACAGATACCGGGGGCGAAGATCGTCAATGGGGCGATGGCGAGATACAGGCGCGAACTGGCGATCATGTTGCCCCAGCTCGGAATCTCGGGCGGCACGCCCACGCCGAGGAAGCTCAGCCCCGCCTCCGTCAGGATCGCGCTGGCGCAGACGGTAGCGCCCTGGAGCATTAGCGCCGGAATGGTGCTCGGCAGGATATGTCGCCACAGCACTTTCGGCAGGCGCGCCCCGCCGCAGAGCGCGGCCTCCACATAGGGACGCTCGCGAACACCCAGAACCACAGAACGAACCAGCCGCGCGACGGCTGGCGTCTCAGGGATGGCGATGGCGACGATGAGGATGCCGATCCCCGGTCCTATCAGAGAAATGAGCGCAATCGCCAGCAGAATCGTCGGGATCGACATCAGGCCGTCCATGACCCGCATGACGACATTGTCGAAGCTGCGGCTGTAACCTGCGATGACACCGATCAGGAGCCCGACCACGGCCGCGCTCGCTGCCGACAGCAGCCCGACCAGGAGGGAGATGCGGGCACCGAAGATCGTTCGCGCAAACACATCCCGGCCCAGATTGTCGCTCCCAAACCACATTTCGGCGGAAGGCGGCTGAAGGCGTTTGAACGGATCCATGTTCCCCGGATCGCCAGCGTAAAGTGGGGCAGCCAGCGCCAGGATGATCAGAAGCCCCAGCAGGCCGCCGCCTATCAAGACCAACGGATGGCGTCTTGCCAGACGCGGAAGGTCAGACAGGCGAAGTCGCCCCGCCGGAACATATTCAACTGGTGCCGACAAATTCGTCATTTCAGTACCGGATGCGCGGATCGATCAGGGTGTACGCCAGATCGACCGTGAGGTTGATCAGTACGTACAAACCCGAAGTCAGGATGAGCACGCTCTGAATGATCGGATAGTCACGGTTGTTGATTGCATCGACGACCAGACGGCCAATGCCGGGTATGTTGAACACGGTTTCCGTGAGGACGACGCCGCCGATCAGATAGGCGAAGCTGATGCCGATGACGGTCAGGATCGGGACCCCGGCATTCTTCAGAGCATGATGAAAAAGCATGGCATAGGACGAAGCGCCCTTGGCCGCGGCTGTTCGCATATAGTCTTCTGACAGAACTTCGACCATGCTTGCCCGGGTAACTCGGGCGATGAATGCAATGTAGCCAAGACTTAACGCCACGGTGGGCAGGACCAGATGCACGAACCATCGGCCCAGATCAACCTCGATCGGCACGTATCCCTGTACCGGCAGCCAGCGGGTCCTGATAGCGAAGAAGTAGATGAGGAAAAAGCCGATCACAAAGACGGGGATGGAATACCCAAAAGCTGAAAAGGCCGTGAGGAGCCGATCGACCGGACGCCCGGTTCGCCACGCTGCAAGGATACCGAAGGAGACCCCCACCGTCACCGAAAGGATCATTGTTAGGATCGACAACGAAATGGTTGGTTCCAGCCGCTGCGCGACGAGTTCAAGGACCGGCCACCCACTGAAAATCGATGTCCCGAAGTCTCCCTGGAGAATGCTGAACGCCCAGCGCATAAACTGAACGGACAGCGGCGCGTTGAGCCCCAACTGTTCGCGGATAGCGGCGACTGCTTCGGGTGGAGCATTCCTACCGGCGATCATGGCCGCCGGATCGCCGGGCGCCAGCCTGAGAAGCAGGAACACAAAAACTCCGACCATCGCCATGACGGCGATGGCCGAAACTATCCTGCGAAGGATGTAATTACCCATCAGGCTGAGGTCTTCTGCATATTCCACATCGGCACGATTTGAGGCATGCCAATAACGCCAGTCAGCGTCTTGCGTCGCGTGATTGGCGAGACATATTTTCCCAACCTCACATCGCCGACGAAGTCCCACCATAATTTTTGCATCTTGCGGGCCACTGCCTTGCGCTCTTCAAGCGATTCGACATCCGCCCACTTGACCCGCAGCGCCTCATATTCGTCGTTCGTCGGCCAGCCGTACCAAGCCTTGTCACCATTCGCGAGGAGGAATGGTGAGGCGAGCGGATTGCCGAGCGAATAGTCAGGTTCCGACGTAATGAACACGCTCCAGCCGCCGTTCTCGACAGGGTCTTTGCTTGCCCGGCGCGTGGAAAGCTCACCCCAGGTCATTGACGCGAGCTCGGCATTGACTCCAATCTTCCGCAGCGAGGCCGCCAAAAGCTGCGAGGCATTGTCGCCCTCGCGCCAGTCCGTCGCAGTCAGAATGACTACCTTCTCGCCGGCGTATCCGGCCTCCGCGAGGAGCTGCTTAGCCTTTTCGGGATCGCCATCCTCCTTGTACCATCCTGTGTTCTCGTCGTTGGAAACCGGCGTAGTGTCTCCAAAGATCGAAGTGACCGTTTTGAAGTATTTTGGGTTGCCGAAGGCGGCGCGCAACATCGCCTTCTGATCGATTAGGTGGAGCACCGCCTGGCGCACCTTGACGTTGTTGAACGGCGGCTGCAGGAAATTCATTCGCAGGACCATGTCCCACCCTCCCTTGTCCAGAACCTGGAGTTCAAGGTTGGGATCGCTTTCGATCACTGGGTAAAGATCGGCGGGCGGGTCCTGCAGGTAATCAATCTCACCAGCTTGCAAGGCCGCGAGAGCGGTCTGCTGATCGGCGACATTCTCCCAAATGACTCGATCGACGTTGACGATCTTCCCGCCGGCCAATCCATCGGATGGCTCTTTGCGCGGCACGTATTTGTCGTTACGGTCGTAGGTGAAGCTCGCACCCGGCTTGGCGAGGGCTTCATTGAACCTGAACGGCCCCGAGCCGATATTTGTGGTCACCTGTTCGGTTGCGGGGCGATTGGCGTCCTTTTCGCGCATTATGAACAGGCACGGAGGAGTCAGGTCCGCTAGGATATCGATCAGCACCCCAAGCGGATCCTTGAGCGAGATCGTGAACGTCTTGTCGTCTTTCGTCGAAATGTCGCTGGCCCTGGCCAGGATAATTTGCCCGCCGGGATGAACCTGTCCCCAGCGGCGGATCGAAGCCACACAGTCCGCCGCGGTGACCGGAGTGCCGTCATGCCAGCCCAGACCGTCCCGGAGCTCGAATGTATAGGTCTTCTTGTCGTTGGAAACGCCCCACTTCCCCACCATTTGCGCCCGCGGCATCAACTTGGAGTCGAGCGTGAACAGGGTATCGTAAATCGCCGCGCCGTGATCAGCGGTAATGTTAGTTGCCGTCCAGATCGGATCGAACACGCGGAGATCACCCTTCACCATCCGAACGGTCTGCCCCGCAGTCGGTGTCGTCTGCGCCCGCAGAACCGACGGGATCGACACAGCCAAGCCGGCGGCAATGCCGGCCTTAAAGAGGTGGCGCCGGGAGATCGTCATTTTTTATTCCCCTTTTGATTTTGTGCATTGTAATTTCGTCATGCGCCCGATGGCCCTTGTGCCAAGCGCTATTAGTTAGAGAGTACAGCCAGTAGGTACTTCCCTTGTGCTTCAATTCGCTGACGCCACCTTGGCGGGCCACCAACTCGCACATGTCCGCGCTACCCAGTGCCACGATCAATCAAAAGCTGCCGTACGTGCAGAACTTCACACAGGGAGAGTTGGCGCATCCCTGCCGATCAGCAGTTGCACTATTCGCTCCGCTCACCCAGATTTCACGAGATCAGGTACCATTTTGCCGCTCTCATCGGCTCCATTGGGTGAGAATAGCTCGCGCTAGCAGAATCACGTTGACACGTTCGGCCATTTTTTTGACATCTGCCGCCATATCAATACTTGATGCTAGGTCCCTGACCTGCTAGTTGGTCGACACTGCATCATGGTGACGTGGGCGGCCATGGGGCTTTGACCCATGTTCGCAGGTCGCTATCAGCCAACTGCGTTATAGAACCACGGTCGCCAGTTTCGTAGAGATGCCGTCGTAAATGACGATTGCCACGTCGGGATATCCGGCCATCATAGTCGACCTCTCCCTATTGCCAACGTCGGGTCACCAAGCGCGTCCATTTCGAAGCCGACATCGCACAGCAGCGACGGGTCGCCAGGGGAGGCAAAATGCAGACCTGTGGCGCGGAGGCTTAGCCGTGAACGCCGGCTGCGTGCGAGCGCGAACGCGAACAACGGCTCGGCGATCAGCCAGGTGGGATGCCGAGTTGAATCTCTATCGTGTCAGGCAGGGCGCGCGAGATTGCCAATGCCGAGCAGCAAACCGCCGCCGATCAGCGCCGACACGGGCAGCACTGCGGAGACAACCATGTGCACGGCTAGTCTAGAAATCAGTGGCCCACGCAGCCAACGATGCCGTAACGCTGACGCGCGCAGCAGTCATCAACATCGCGGCCACGATCAGCAGCAGGCGCACGCGGGATACGTCGCCGCCCATGGCGCGTGCCTTGTCCTCGCCGGCAGCCAGTATGTTCACCTGCTACGTAGCGTAGAGCAAAAGCCCTGCCCCGGCGATCCGGGAGGAGCGCCGCCGTGCCCATGCGATGCAGGCCGCCAAGCAACCAGAAAGTGACGGTGGGCAGCTGGGTTCCTCGTTTCCCAGTCAATTAGCAATCGGCCCACTTTTCCTCGTCCGGCCCTTCTGAGGGCGGCGCCGGACCGTCACGGTCGACGGGGCTTTCATGATCTGAAGAAGCGGCGGGGGCTCTATCCTAGGCCGTACGCCGGATGCGCTCAACCCTAAAGCGTGTCGCGATTTAAGGGATTCAGGATTCCCCTTGATTTGAGTTCGTGATTCATTGCGGTTGAAGGGAGACCGTGATGGGCAAGCCGCTACCACTTGAGTTGCGTCGGCGTGTTGTTGCGTATGTCGATGAGGGACATGGTCACCGCGAGGCTGCGCGCCATTTCCGCGTTTCGCCTCGCTTTGTGAACAATCTGATCAACCTGCGCCGGCAGACTGGTTCGCTCGAAGCGCGCCGGCAGGGCCATGTGGGCGGCGGGAAGCTTGAGCGGCATGCCGAGTTTGTCCGCTTGCGATTGGCCGAGACCGGCGAACTGACGCTGGATGAGCTTTGCGTCGAGTTGGAGGTGCGTGGTGTAAGCGTGCACCGCTCCAATGTCGGTCGCCTGCTCAATCGCCTTGGGCTCAGTCATAAAAAAAACTCTACTGGCCAGCGAGCAGCGGCGGGCCGACGTGCGCCAGGCACGTGAGCTGTGGACCGGGCGGCGAAAGCGCTTCTTCAACAAGGCTTTGGCGCGGCTGATCTTCATCGATGAGACGTCGACCAACACCAAACTGACCAAACGCACCGGCTGGGCGCCGAAGGGCGAGCGCTTCAGGACACATGCGCCCTTCGGCAAATGGCAGACGCAGACCTTCATCGCCGGGCTACGATGCCACGGTCTTGTCGCGCCGTGGATCGTCAACGCGCCGATGAATGGCACCATCTTCGAGCACTATGTCGAAACGCAGCTCGCTCCCGAACTGTCGCCCGGCGATATCGTCATTCTCGACAATGTCGGCTTCCACAAGAACGAGCGCGCCGCACAACTGGTTCGCCAAAGGGGCGCCTGGCTCCTGTTCCTGCCGCCATACTCACCCGATCTCAATCCGATCGAGATGGCCTACTCAAAACTCAAGGCGCTGTTGCGAAAGAAGGCGGCCAGAACCTTCGACGCACTCTGCCAGGCTCTCGGCGATATCTGCCACCTGTTCGAGCCAGCTGAATGCAGAAACTTCTTCAAGGCTGCCGGATATGAGGCTAATTAATCGCGACACGCTTTAGCCCAACTAAAAGACTAGCGGCGCCGCGCTGCCGCGCGTCTGCGGAGCCAACTGCGGGCGATCACCATCGCTAGGACGGCAAGCACGGCCGCGATATAGAGTATCTCGGTCGTGCCGTCGCCCCCGTCAGGAGCCACGCCGAATATTCGCTCGATAAAATTCATCTCTGTCTTCTCCTTGGCATGAAGGCTCACTCAGCTATATGTGTTTCCTCGCGGGCACCTAGGCGTCCCCGGTCCCGAGCAGCTCGAAGCCAGCGCTCTTGAGCGCGGCGTTGAGCGCAGTGACCTCGTCCTTGACGAGCCCATTCAGTTTTTTGATCTCGCTGTCGACCTTCGACATGATCTCATCGGAAACATGACGGGCCTGCACGGTTGGCGCAGCATCGCCGATTTCGACTACGGTGACGAGGTCGATCAGCTTATCATGCCAGCCAGCAGGATTACGGTCGTCGCTGTCGCGCGGCGTCTCCCGCTTGATGTCGACCAGCGTTCCCTCGATCGCCTCGAGCCGCCCGAACAGTGCCTGCGTGCGCTCCCCGAGCGATTTGTCACTGCCGCCGAGCCGCTTCTGGAGATCCGCGAGTTGACGCTTTAGGAGCCGGATCCGATTGACCGCCTGATTGAGCGATGAGACCTTGCCGAACAGCTCTTCTAAGAGCGCGAACTGCTCGACGAAGTCCTTGTCAGTCGTCGCTATGCGGGGATCCTTAACGACGGTGAGACCGGCCGTCTGACTCTTTCCGTCCGCCTGCAGCACAACCTTATAGCTGCCGGGTACCACCGCCGGGCCGCTCGGATCCTCGTCCTCCACCGCGAGAGGCTCGTACTTCCGAGTTATCAGCGATTTGTCGAGCTTGGACGGTCCGCGATGCCTGAGGTCCCAAACGAAACGGTTGAGGCCGGCCTTCGTGCCTGGCTTCTTATCGAAGGACGCTTCTTGGTCGTCGCTCGAGAAATCGACGATGGTCTTGCCCGTGGCGTCCTGGAAAGTGAGCTTGACCGGACCCTCCGCATCCTCAAGCAGCCAATAATAGACGATCGCTCCGATCGGCGGGTTTTCGCCGCAGTCGAGATAGTGGCGATGGCTGCGTCCACCCTCCAGCTCCACGTCCTCTGTGCCGGCACCGATGCCGAAAGACGGACTGTAGCTCATGCCGGCATTGGAGCCTTTCCGGGCTCCGTACCGGAGCCTGGTCCGGACTGTGGGGCGCGGGCTCATCAGCCTCGCAGCTTTCTGATCGACGGCCAGCTCGCGCAAAGGCGTAATGTCGTCGAGGATCCAGAAGGATCGGCCATGGGTGCCGGCGACCAGATCGCTTCCCTTAATCTTGAGATCGTAGACCGGGACCACGGGCAAGCCCCCGGCCAGACGCGACCAGTGCGCGCCGTCGTCGAGACTGAAGAAGACTCCGGTTTCCGTGCCGACGAAGAGCAGGCCCGACCGCACCGGGTCGGCGCGCACCACACGGGTGATCTCGCCCTTGGGGAAGTCGCCGACGATCGACCGCCAACTCTGGCCGCCGTCCCTGGTGCGGAAGAGATAGGGTTGATAGTCGGCGAGCTTGTAGCGCGTGGCCGCTACATAGACGGTGTTAGCGTCATGCGACGATAGCTCGACGCAGCCGACATAGGCGAGTTCGGGCATGGCGTCAGGCGTGACGTTCCTCCACTCGATCCCGTCGTTCCGCGTCACATGGACGAGGCCATCATCGGTAGACGCCCAGATCTCCCCCTTGCGATGCCGGGATTCGACGACCGATGCGCACGTCGCATGCACCTCCGCGCCGGAGTTGTCGTGGGTCAAGACGCCGCCCGAGTAATCCTGTCTAGCCGGATCGTTAAGGCTGAGATCGGGCGAGATCGCCGTCCAGCTCGATCCTTCGTCGCGGCTGCGGAAGACGTGATTGCCTCCGGTATACAGCGTCTTCGGATCATGCGGCGAGAAGGTGATCGGAAAGGTCCAGGCGAAGCGGTACCGCATGTTCTTCGGCGCCATGCCACTCGTTTTTTCTGGCCAGACACTGACGACGCGAATCTGCCGGGTACGGTGGTCGTAGCGTTGCAGAGCTCCACAGCCGCCTGGGCTCGAGCCGGTCGCGCCGCAATAGACGATGTCGGGGTCCTCAGGATCGACAGCGATGAAGCCGCTCTCGCCGGTCCCCGGATAGGCGCAGTCGCCCAGGGTGATGACGCCCGTTTCCGCGGCGCTCGGGACTGAGATCGCGGTGTTGTCCTGCTGGGTAGCGTAGACCCGATAGGGGTGCCGATCGTCAACATCGATGCGATAGAACTGTGCCGTCATCTGATTGTAGATCGACGACCAGGTCCTGCCACCGTTGAAGGTGATGCAGGCGCCGCCGTCGTTGCCTTGGATTATCCGCTTGGGATTGGCTGGGTCGATCCAGAGAGCGTGGTTGTCGCTGTAAGGCGTCGTCAAGTTGGTGAAGTTCGCCCCGCCATCGGTCGACTTCCACATTTGCAAGTTGTTCACATAGACCGTATCGGCATGTCCGGTGTCGGCGAAGACGTGGGTGTAGTACCAAGGGCGATGGATCAGATCGCGGTTTTGCGAGACATGGATCCAGCGGTCTCCGTAGTCGTCAGTGCGGTAGAGCCCGATCTTGTCGCCCTCCGCCTCGATGAGCGCGTAGACGCGCCCGCGCTGCGCCTGCGAGACGGAGACCCCAAGCTTGCCGAGCACCCCGCCCGGTAGGCCATTGCGACCGGACAGTTCCTCCCAGGTGTCGCCGCCGTCAAGCGACCGGAAGAGTCCGCTCCCCGGCCCACCGCTGTTCAGGTTCCAGAAACTGCGCCGCGTCTCCCAAGTCGTGGCAAAGAGGATGCGCGGATTGCTGGGATCCATCGAAATATCGACGGCGCCGGCGTCAGGATTGCGGTAGAGGACCTTCTGCCAGGTCTTGCCGCCGTCCTTGGAGCGGAACACGCCTCTTTCCTCATTTGACCCGAACGCGTCGCCCAGCGCCGCGACAAAGACGATGTCCGGGTCGAGCGGATGTATGCAGATCTTGCCGATATGGCGGGTCTTTTTCAGCCCCAGATGAACCCAACTGCGGCCGGCATCGGTCGATCTATAGACGCCATCGCCGTAAGAGACGTCGACGCGGATCGTTGTCTCGCCCGTACCGGCATAGATGACATTCGAGTCGGAGGGGGCAACCGCGAGCGCGCCGACGCTGGCACTCGTGAAGAAACCGTCGGACACGCAACGCCAATAAACGCCGCCGTCGGTTGTCTTCCACACCCCGCCCGCACAGGCGCCAAAGTAGAACACCATTGGATCGGTAGGATCGCCTGCGACCGCCACAACGCGGCCGCCTCTGGCGGGTCCGATGCAGCGCCATTTCAGGGCTTCGAGGCTCTTCGGGTCACTGACAAGGATCTGCGTCGACATCGCACTACCTGCTCATAATGATGTTATTTGTGCTGAGACTCTGGAAACTTTCGCGAGAGCGCGCCAGACCCTGGTTAAATGCCGCTGTCAATTCACCTTGGGTCACCGAAATTGAGCGTCGGCCGCTTGCGCCAAATTCAGCTCGCATATGCCAAGTTCTAATGAACGGCTGCGATCCATTCTTCGATGGCGCTGCTGGTTCATCAAAGATACTTACGCAATTCGGGCAGCCTTCGCTTGGCCGATGGCATATGCTCGGTAATCATAGCGCGACTCCAGATGATACGTGGCGTTCTTGATAATGCGGTTGCGCTACATGCAATCCCATCGCCGCCTTGTCGAGGCTGCCGCCCCCCGCCACATCGACGAAACTTTTTCAGGCGCATGAATTCCACAACTGTATGCCTCTTGGTGGAGTCGCTTCGATGGCTGCCGCTCTCAATAAGCTGTGCGGCCGGAATGACTCATGTACCTCCACTGGAATTATGCCGCCTTCAGTTGCTTATTTTCCGCAATTTCGTCGAGAACGGTATCGGATTCCTGCGTTCTCTTTGCGTCTTTAGGGGGAACCTGCGTTTGGTTGATTGCCTGCGCGAGGTCGTGCAGAGATGGAAACGCGTAATCGGAAGATTCCGCAGCCGAGCGGCGGCCTGTCTGCGCAAACGATGGCGCCATGGAGATCGGCGAAGAACCCAACTGCAACCTCTGAGCACCCGCGCGCCATCCTTAGCGCGGGCGCGGTGTGGAAACAGTATCGGATGGGCTTCGTCATCGCTCGCGAAACGCTCGCGAGCTCTTTCGCTCGGCGACCCGGAGAGAAGCCGGATTGAGCTGATGGGCAGCAAAGGGTCATTGCTGCCCTGCAACCCAGAGATCGCTGGCAACCGCCATTCTGTTCGAGCTGCGAAAGCGAGACGGTCCGTCAAGTGCGAAAAATGCAGCGGCCAAGGTCGAATGGTTGGTCCGAAGCACTTCCGCTAACGCCGGGCGCCGCTGCATCATCCCATTCGTTCTGAGGCATAGGAGCCAGGCGAAGCGGGGAAGACCACCGTCTTATTCCCGTTGAGGAAGACACGGCGATGGATGTGCGCGTGAATGGCACGTGCGAGAACCTGGCTTTCGACGTCGCGCCCGAGCGAGACGTAGTCTGACGGGCTCTGGGCGTGGGTGACGCGAACCGTGTCCTGTTCGATGATCGGCCCCTCGTCGAGATCGGCGGTCACATAATGCGAGGTCGCGCCGATCAGCTTCACCCCGCGTTCAAAAGCCTGCTTGTAGGGGTTCGCTCCTTTGAATGACGGCAGGAAGGAGTGATGGATGTTGATGATGCGGCCGGACATCTTCTCGGACATCTCATTCGATAGCACCTGCATGTACCGGGCGAGCACGACCAGCTCCGCGCCGGTCTCCTCGAGGATGCGCATCTGCTGCGCTTCGGCTCCCCTCTTATTCTCCTTCGTAACTTTGACGTAGTGGAACGGAATGTCATGGTTCACGACCAGCTTTTGGTAGTCCAAATGGTTCGAGATCACCGCCACGATATTGACCGGCAACGCTCCGATACGCCAGCGATACAGAAGGTCATTGAGACAATGGCCGAAGCGCGAGACCATGATTATCACCCTCATCTTCTGGCTCTCGTCATGGAAGGCGAAGTCCATTGCGAACGTCTCGGCGGTGTCAGCAAAGCCGTTGCGCAGCGCGTCGAGGCCAGCGCCTTCTTCAGAGATAAAGCTCACACGCATGAAGAAGTTGCCGGTCTGCGTATCGTCGAACTGCGAGCTGTCCGTGATGTTGCAGCCGCTGCCGGCGAGGTAGCCGGCGATGGCAGCGACGATCCCGCGCTTGGACCTGCAGGTGACGGTCAGGTAGTATTTGTCCATAGGGAGCTTGCTCGTGTGTGCGGAAGAGATCCATTCGGGCCTGTCAGGGAGAGTGCCGGATTGCACGCGGCTCATAAGGTGAGGCCCTCGGGCTCGGACAGCCTATAAGCACGGCAGCAGGCGGTAACCGTGTTGGCGAGAAGACAGGCGATGGTCATGGGACCGACACCTCCCGGCACTGGCGTTATCGCTCCCGCTACCTCCGCCGCGCTTCCAAAATCCACGTCGCCCACCAGTTGTTGCTTGCCATCCCGCGCGATCCGATTGATGCCCACATCGATCACTGTAGCGCCCGGCTTGATCCAGTCGCCGGGGATCATCTCGGGGCGGCCGACGGCAGCGACAAGAATGTCGGCTCGACGGCAGAATGATGCCAGATCGCGTGTACGCGAATGAGCAATGGTTACGGTGCAGCTGTCATTGAGCAGGAGTTGCGCCATCGGTTTTCCGACGATGTTCGAGCGCCCCACGACCACGGCTTCAAGCCCAGAGAGATCGCCGAGATGGCTTCGCAGCAACATCAGGCAACCCAATGGGGTACATGGCACCATCGCATTTTGTCCCGTGCCCAGAAGCCCGACATTCGAAATGTGAAACCCGTCGACATCTTTTGCTGGATCGATCGCATTGATCACCAGATCGGCGTTCAGATGACTGGGTAGAGGGAGCTGGACAAGGACACCATGAATATCCGGATCGGAATTCAGCTGCTCGATTAGAGCAAGCAGATCGGCCTGAGATGTTTCGGTGGGCAGCTTGTGTTCAACGCTGCTCATGCCAGCTTCGATAGTCTGCCGTCCTTTGTTGCGCACATAGACTTCCGACGCCGGATCGCCGCCTACCAGAACCACTGCCAGGCCCGGCGTAATGCCGTGTTCCTCCTTGAGCCAGGCCACATCCCCAGCAACGCTCGACCGTAGCTGCGCCGCGGACTCTTTGCCGTCGATGATCTGAGCGGTCATGTTACCTTTCCTCTAGCCGCTTCGCCGCCGTTTCCAGTGCGTGCCAGAGCGATCCGGCCGACGAGCGCGCGCCCAGCACGGCGATATGAGCCTCGCTGCGGCGGATGACGAAACAGCTCATATGCTCAAGCCCGGTGCGCGTCGCGCAGCCCGGGCCAAAATCCGCGAGATCGACGTTAACGAGCTTCGACAGCAGTGCATCGATAGGCCCTGTGCCGGCTCGCGAAACGATCTCGAACGCGACCCAGCCATCGGTCTGCTCGGTCACCGAGCAGCCAGGGGCGAGTTGCTTGAGCTCGGCGGCAAAATCCAGCTCGGCGCGGCCTTCCGCCTCGATCATCCACTGATCCAGCCCGGTCCACAGCGCGGCAACCCCCTGCCCTGCAATCCAGCGGCCTGGTCCGGGAAGAGCGAGGCCGAACGGCGTGGGCTCAACGGTTCCGCGGCGCAGCGCCATGGAGGCAAGCGCCAGACCCCCGTTCTCACGGATCTCCAACGCCCCGAACGATGCGAGGCGTGGTAGTGCGGCACCGAGCGCGGTGATGGGTCTCAGGTCACTCACGAAGACGTGCTCCTTCAGGATCGACAAAATGCGCCGGCACGACGCGCAGGCGCGAGCTTTCGCCTTCGAGCGGGTTCGCAGCCACGATCACCTCGCCCAGCCGTTCATCGCCGTTCTCTAGGAAACCGAGCCCGATCATCGAGCCGACATGCGGACTGTAACAAGCCGACGTGGTCCAACCCTGATCGGTGTCGAATTTCCTCGGTGCGCCTTCCGCAAAAAGATGCGAGCCGCTGACCACATTCCCGGCAGGATCGACGGGCCGCAGCCCGACCAGGCGTCGCCTGTCGCCGGCAAGGCCCTCGCGCCGCGACATCACGGCGCCGACGGAATCCTTCTTCTGCGATACCATACTGCCAAGCCCGACCATGAGGGCCGTCGCCTGTCCGTTCAACTCAGGGCCGGCGGCGTGTCCCTTCTCGATCCGCAGGACCCCCAATGCCTCGGTGCCGTAGGGCGTCGCTCCGAGATCGGCTCCCAGTTCCATCAGCCGCTCGATCAATGCGTGGCCGTAGCGTGCGGGAACCGCAATTTCGTAGGCAAGTTCGCCCGAGAAGGAGATGCGGAAGAGCCGCGCGCGCAGGCCGTCGCAGACGGTGAGCTCCGTGCAGGCCATAAAGGGGAAAGCCTCGTTCGACAGGTCGAACCGGTCAACGATGCGGGCGAGCAGAGCGCGCGACTTCGGCCCGGCGACGGCAATCTGCGCCCAGGCATCGGTCGTGGAGATGAGCTGGACGTCGAGTTCCGGCCACAGGCATTGCCGCGCGAATTCCATGTTGCGATAGACCAGACCGGCGTTTGCGGTCGTCGTGGTGACCACACAATGATCCTCGGCCAGCCGCGCGCAGGTGCCGTCGTCATAGGCAAATCCGTCTTCGCGCAGCATAAGCCCGTAGCGGACCCGGCCGACTTTCAGTGTGGCCATCATGTTGCAGTAGAGCCGGTTGAGAAACTCGCCCGCGTCGGCACCCTGGACATCGATCTTGCCGAGCGTCGTCACATCGCACAGGCCCACTGCGCCGCGCACGGCCCTGGCCTCGCGGTCCACGCTGTGGCGCCAATGCGTTTCGCCCGGACGCGGGAAATATTGCGCGCGCATCCACTGCCCGACCTCGACGAACACCGCACCCTGCGCCTCGGCCCAGTGATGGGTGGGTGTGAGGCGGCGCGGTCGGAAATGCCGCCCTGTATCGCCGCCGCCCAGGACCGAGAGCGTCACTGGAGTGTAAGGTGGGCGGAAAATCGTTGTTCCAATTTTTGGGATCGACCTCCCGGTCAGCTCCGCCATCACGGCAAGACCGGTCACATTTGACGTTTTGCCTTGGTCCGTCGCCATGCCCAGAGTCGTGTAGCGTTTCAAATGCTCTACCGGCCGCATGTTCTCGGCATGGGCCAGCTTGATGTCCTTCACCGTCACGTCATTCTGGAAATCGACCCAGGCGCGCTTCTTGCCCGGTACATGGAAGACGGGCGCAACCGTGTAGTCTGCCTCCTCGGCGCGCGGCAAATCGGGCAACGATGCCGCGATTCCAAGTTCGTCCATCGCACGCTGTGCGGCTCGCGCGCCGGAACGCAAGGCGTCGGCGGTGGAAAAATGGCCCGCCGCCGCACCTGCCGGAATTAACCCTACAGGCCCATCCTCTCCAGGCAGGAACGCCTGCAGCGGTTCATTCCAAACAGGCCGACCGCGATGATGCGAAAAGAGATGCACATTCGGGTTCCAGCCGCCAGAGACCCCAAGCGCGCCGCACTCGATTGATTCGGACCTCCCGTTTGCCTGAACCTCGATCGACTTCAGGCCAAGCCGGCCGCGTGAGCCAGTCACCATGCCCCCCGCGATCAGTCGGTAGTCACCGCGAGCCTTCGCCTCGGGGCGCGCGTCGATGACGGCGGCGATCTGGACACCCTTGGCGGCCAGATCGCGCGCGGTGTGATGACCGTCATCGTTATTGGTAAAGACGGCGACCGTCTCGGACGGGCATGCCGCCCAGCGATTGGCGTAAGCCCGCATCGCGCCGGCCAGCATGATTCCCGGACGGTCATTGTCGGCAAAAGCGATCGGGCGCTCTGTCGCGCCCGCCGCCAGGACCGCGCGTTTCGCCGTAATACGCCAGAGTGTCTGGCGCACACGCCCGCTCACCTCCGGGAGATGATCGGAAACGCTTTCCACAGCGCCATAGATGCCGTGATCATAGACCCCGAAAACCGTGGTGCGACGCATCACGCGAATGTTCGGCAGGCTCTCAAATTCAGCCTCCAACGCTGAGATCCAGTCGCTGGCTTGCGCTCCGTCCAACGTTCTCGTCTCGGACAGAAGCCGCCCGCCCAGGCGGAAATCCTCGTCGGCCAAAATCACACGTGCGCCGGAGCGCGCCGCCGTCAGCGCCGCAGCAAGCCCGGCCGCCCCCCCGCCGATGACCAAGAGATCGCAATGCAGGAAGCCCTTGTCATAGACATCGGGATCGGCCTGCATTGAAAGGCGCCCGAGGCCTGCCGCCCTGCGGATCACCGGTTCGTAGAGCTTTTCCCAGAAGGCTTTCGGCCACATGAAGGTCTTGTAGTAGAAGCCGGCTGTGAAGAAAGGCGACAGCAGGTCGTTCACCGCCAACGCGTCAAAGCCGAGCGAGGGCCAGCGGTTCTGGCTTCGAGCCTCCAGACCGTCGAACAATTCCACCGTCGTCGCGCGCGTGTTGGGCTCCCGCCGCGCCCCCGTTCGCAGTTCGACTAAAGCGTTCGGTTCCTCCGAACCGGCCGAGAGAACCCCGCGCGGGCGGTGATACTTGAAGCTGCGGCCCATCAGACGAACGCCATTGGCCAGCAGCGCAGAGGCGAGCGTGTCGCCGGCATGGCCATGATACCGTTGCCCGTCGAAGGTGAAGTTCAGGGTCTGCGAGCGATCAATCAGCCCTCCGGCTAGCCGTGTCATTTGCTGCACCTCGTCCGCGCAAGGGCCACATTGCGGGCCAGTTCCGCACCGAGGACTTCATGGGTGACCGTGTCGCGCGTCACCACCAGCCATGACCGGTCGCCGTGCTCGTGGTACCACAGTTCGCGGTGCACGCCCGCCGGGTTGTCGCGCAGGAAGACGTAATCGCAAAAAGCCGCCTCGGCATCGGGCGCGGAGGGGGCTGGACGGTCGATGAGCCGCGCGTCGCCCAGATAGGTGAATTCCTGCGCATCGCGCAGGCCCAGAAGTGGATGGGTGATCAGCATTGAACCGCCTCAGTGGAGATTGGGCTGGGCACCGGCGCCGCGCTCGTCAACCACATGGCCGCGTGCGAACCGCTCGATACGATAGGCGCGCGCGGTCTCGTGCGATGCGCCGGTGGCAAGAAGATGGGCGAAGGCGTAACCGCTGGCAGGCGTCGCCTTGAAGCCGCCATAGCACCAGCCGCCGTTGAGATAGAGGCCCTCAATTTGCGTGCGGTCGATGATCGGCGAGCCGTCCATCGACATGTCCACCACACCCCCCCACATGCGCAGGAGCCTCGCCCGCCCGATCATGGGCATCAGCGCCATACCGCCTTCGACGACGTCCTCCACCACCGGCAGGTTTCCGCGTTGGGCATAGGAATTGTAGCCGTCAATATCGCCGCCGAAGACAAGCCCGCCCTTGTCGGACTGGCTGATGTAGAAATGGCCTGCCCCGAACGTGATCACACCGGGAATGGTGGGTTTGAGCCCCTCCGTGACGAAGGCCTGCAAGACGTGGCTTTCGATCGGAAGCCGCATTCCAGCCATTGCCATGACCCGGCTCGAGGAGCCCGCCACCGCCACCCCGACCTTGTCGGCGGCGATATAGCCACGCGATGTCTCCACGCCACGCACCTTGCCGCGATCGAGCCGGAAACCGGTCACCTCGCAATTCTGGATCAGGTCCACGCCGTGGCTGTCGGCGCCGCGGGCATAGCCCCAGGCCACGCCGTCGTGCCGCGCGGTGCCGGCACGCGCCTGCATCAGGCCGCCTTTGATCGGGAAGCGCGCGTTGTCGTAATTCAGGAACGGAACCATGGCGCGCAGTTCCTCCCGACCCAGCAGCCGTGCGCCCGCCCCCGCCAGCATCATGGCATTGCCGCGGCGGCGAAAGGCATCGCGCTGCGCATCCGTATGAAAAAGGTTGATGATGCCGCGCTGGGAAACCATTGCGTTGAAGTTGAGCTCCTGCTCCAGTCCTTCCCAGAGCTTCATCGAGAACTCATAGAAGGGCTCATTGCCGGCAAGCAGGTAGTTCGAGCGGATGATCGTCGTGTTCCGCCCGACATTCCCGGATCCGAGCCAACCTTTCTCCAGCACGGCGATACGCGATCGTCCGAAGGTCTTGGCCAGATAATACGCTGTGGCCAAGCCGTGGCCGCCTCCGCCGACAATCAAATAGTCGTAGGAAGGCTTTGGATCGGGATTGCGCCAGAGCGGCCGCCACCCGGTGTGACCCTTGAGCGCTTCAGCAAAGACGCGGAAGCCGGAAAACTTCATATCAAGGACTCCTTGGACTGCCGAGACTATGTCACGGCAAGGGCAGCGAGGTGTTTTCAAAATTGACACATGTGTGCTTTTGCCGGACATGTGCGAACGATGTGGACGATAGGATTTTCAACAGGATGATTGACGGGAATCACGGCAGCGCGCAGCGATACGGTTTCCTGCTGATCGAAGGCTATGCCCTGATGTCCGCGGCCGCCGCGGTCGAGCCGCTGCGCGCCGCCAACCTGCTTAGCGGGCGGACCCTTTACGATCTGAACTTCATCTCGGCCAAAGGCGGGTGGATGCGCAGTTCCGTCTCGGGCGCGTTCGAAACCGAACCTGTTTCAGAAGCAGGCACTGATTTCGATATTCTCTTCGTCGTCGCCGGCGGCAACCCGCTCACCTATCGGGACGACAGGATCCTGGCGTGGCTACGCCGTCTCGCCCGGTCGGGAGTGCCTTTGGGCGGAATCTCAGGCGGGGCGGCAATCCTGGCCGCGGCGGGTGTTATGTCGTCACGCCGGTTTACCATCCACTGGCAACACATCGATGCAATGCGCGAGGTCTATCCTGAGGCGCTGATCGAACGCCGCCTCTTCGTCATCGATCGCGACCGCTTTACCTGCGCCGGCGGCATGGCTCCCCTGGACATGGCCCACGCCCTGATCGCTTCAGATCACGGTGTGGAATTGGCCCGCGCGGTCAGCGATTGGTTCATCCATACCGGCATCCGGCAGGCAGAGGCGCCGCAGCAATTGGACCCGGTGCGCAGGTATGATCTGCACCATCCCGCTCTGGTCGCCATGGTACAATTGATGACGAGCCATATCGCGGACCCGCTAAAGCTGGAAGATCTGGCTCATCTGAGCGGTATCGGGGCGCGGCAATTGGAGCGGCTGACAAAAAACCAGCTTGGACAGAGCGTGATGCAGTTCTATCGGTCTCTGCGGTTGGAGAAGGCCGACGAGATTCTGCAGCAGTCCAACCTTCCGCTCGTCGAGGTGGCGCTTGCCACTGGCTTTTCCAACCGTAGTCATTTCTCACGCGCTTTCCAGGCCCACTTTGGCATAGGCCCCGCCACTCGACGAAAACGGCGCGGCCGCGAAGAGGCTCCGGATCAGTCTGACCGAAGAATCCTGGGGGAGAAACTAAGCAGCTTGGCCCAGTAGAGCGTTCCAAGCAGGCTCTTAGCCTTCGGCACACACCGGTCCCAGTGATCTCAACTTATGGAGGAAGGGTTCGGGAAGCGGCGTGCTGCGACCATTTTTGCGATCGACCAGCACGTGAGTGACTTCAGCTGTAGCCATTGGCTTACCTTCGATCCATAAACCTTGGCCCACAAGAAATGATGATCTGCCAGTCTGGAGTAACAATGATCCCACAACGATCTTGTTTGGATACTTTATCTCTGCTCGCAGGTCCATGGCGATCCGCGCTATCGGCAGTATGTAGTCGTCGGAAGCCAGCATCGTATCGAATATTGCCCTGCCAGCGGCAAAATAGGACGAGTATACACCGACGTTCACATGACCGAGAGCGTCGGTATCACAGAACCGGACATGCTCGTCAGCAAAATGCTGGAAAAGCTCAATATCTAGGAGTCGTGCGTCGTTCATCTTGTCACCAACAAAGTCAGTTGGATATGCAAGCTGCGCCCGTCATATCGAGAAGCGTCCATCGGCTGTGTCCCCACTCACCAACCCGCATTCAAACGCCAGTCACTGTACCTAGGAGGTTGTGCCGCTGAATATATCTCTAGTGATTTACCTGCCCCTCCACTGGGGCTTACGCTTTTCCATGAAGGCCCGGGGTCCTTCGAGGCTATCTTCAGAGTTCGCTATAGCTTTGTACTTTTTCAATTCACCTGGCGGGTTTCTCACCGCTGCGAACCCGTCCCTTGCAGAGAGGTGCGATGTATAGCGCATAACTTCTTTGAGACCTTCAATGGCGAGCGGGGCAGATTCGCAGATCTTCTCGGCATGGCGCATCGCCGCTGCCAGAGCCTCTCCCCGGGGAACAACCTCGTTCACAAGGCCCAATCGAGCAGCCTCAGACGCCGAGATCGGCTCGCCGGTCATCATGAGGTGCATTGCAATATTGTACGGTATCCGGCGATGCAGGTTCTGAATGCCGCCCGCCATCGGCAAAAGCCCGATCCGCGTCTCGGGGAGAAGGAAGCGCGCATGCTCGGCCGCTACGATCATATCGCACGCGAGCGTGATTTCGAAGCCTCCTCCCGCCGCGGCGCCGTTGACAGCGGCTATTACTGGCTTTGTCAGGCCCCAGAACTCCGCAATGCCACCGAACCCCCCAGGGCCGTTGCCGACCTGCGTGTCGTAATAGAGGTCAGCGGTTAGGCTTTCATCGGACTCCTTCAAGTCCCAACCGCCGCTGAAGATGCGGTCCCCGGCGCCTGTGAGGATTGCCACTCGTAGGTCTTCGTCTTCCTGAAACGCCGCGAACGCAGCATAAATTTCTCGGCTCGTACGGCGAGAGATGGCATTCGCCGGCGGGTTGTCGATCGTGACAACAAGTATCTGTCCGTGGCGCTGAGTGCTAACTAGTGCGGTCATAGCGGCAGCCTTCTGATCAGTGCTTCGTATGTAGATTCTTGATGGCGGCTCTAACCGGCAGCGCGTCTACCGCAATCACCTCAGCGTCAGTAATAATCACAGGATTCACATCGAACTCAGCAAGCTCGTCTTTCAGCGCATCAGCCATATTAGAGAATTTCGAGAATGCTCGGGCCAGTGCATGGACATCATACGGTTTCTCGCCACGACGGCCGTCGAATATTGGTCGAATCTTGAGGCGGTCGATCAGCTCTAGTGCGCGCTCCTCGCCAAAGGGCGCCAGCGCAATCTGCCGGTCGGCAAACAACTCGATCCATTTCCCTCCCGGAGAGACGGTTACCAGCGCGCCGAACTGAGGATCGACAACCATGCCAAAGCTCATCTCAACGCCGGAGGGGCTCATCCTCTGGACCATCACCTTTGGTCCCAGACGCTGCGCTAAATCCTTGTAGGCTTCAGTCACCCGAGTAACGCTGTCCAGATTCAGCGAAACGCCACCGACGTCGGACTTATGATAGATACCCGGCATCGCAGTCTTCAACACCACAGGAAAACCCGTCATGTCGACTGCGGTCAGCACTTCCTGCAGATTCTCGCACTCGTGGTTTGCCACCACCGGAATATCAAAAGCCTGCAATACCGACAGGCCAATCTTCTCACCATCGGAACCCGGCTGCGCGAGCAGGGCTTTAGCATTTTCAAGAGCTGATTGTGGGACCGAGAAGCCGACCTCCCTCGCGGCATTTTCTAGTCGCGCTTTAAAGGTGTCGACGGCCTTCACCGCCGTCATCGCGCAATCGACCCCGCTGATGAGAGGAACGTCGCAATCCAACAATCGCGTAGCTATCTTAGAGTTTGCAATCCCCGAAAAGCTGCTCATCATAAACATCGGTTTTCCGGTCAACCGCTGCGTCTCAGCCACGATCTCGGCATAGACGGTCCCAAATTGAAAGGCGTCCCCTGCCTCGGTTGCAATAGCGCCAAATGCGCTGTTGGGATCACGCATCATCAACTCTAAACAACGCGCAAAATGTGCTTTGGCGTCGGTACGGCTACCCCATGCATCCAGTGGGTTCTCCGCGATCATACCGTCGTCCAACTGGTCCTGCAGTTGGGCCAGCGTGGACTTACTAAGTTCAGCGAAAGTGGCGCCCTTGTCTTCTGCGATATCAACCATGAGTTCGCGCAGCCCGCCAGAATCCATCGCCACGCAGAGCCCACCTGAATTGGCGTCCTTGACGTGCGCGAGTAACTGGGCTGTCGCCGCCAACTCATCGAGTGTCTTGACCGAGATCACATTGTAACGGTCGAAGAGCGCTTCATAGGTCGACGCGTCGCCGACGACCGCTCCACTATGACTGATGGCCATAGCGGCGCTCTTTGCCGTCCGGCCGACCTTGAGCGCGACAATCGGTATGCGCTTGCTAGCGGCCTTTTCTAGCGCTTCCACGAAGCGTGCGGGGTCACGGACCGTCTCGATAAACAATGCAACTGCTTTGGTCGATGGCAACTCCAGCGCATAATCTAAGTAGTCCGCCAATGTGGTATTGAGTTCCTGGCCGGACGACACGGTTAAATTGTACCTAAGACGCGTTAGATCAGTGGCTAGCGCTTGAATGACAGACCCGGAATGGGCGATCAATGAAACATTTCCAGGCGCGGCCTTGGTAACAGGACAGGAGCTAAACGTTGCATGCGTGCTGTTGGTGAAGTTCTGAAACCCCATCCCGTTACCGCCGCAGATCGGCATTCTCGCTTCCGCGGCGATACGGGCCAGACGATCGCGTTGCTCCTGATTACCACAGTCCGCGAATATGACGGCAGCTCGCACGCCAAGCGTTACACATTCCGAGAGAACTTGCTCCAACAGTCTCTGATTGACCGCAACTACCGCCAGGTCTGGCGCCTCTGGCAGTTCAGATACCGCGCTGAAGCAGTCGACATTTCCGATCTTCTTATACTTGCTGTTTACGGCGTAGAGTCGCCCGCGGTACCCACGCTCAACCATGTGGTCAACTGCGCTTCTGCCTAGGCTTCCTTCAGTTGCCGAAGCGCCGATAATCACGGCGGAACGAGGTTCAAGCAATGGCTTTAGCCAGTGGTTGGAGGGCACTTCGGAATTCTCCTTGAGGGGCAATTTCTTATAGCCAACATAGCCATGCTGAGCCACACGCACATTGACATTTCATGCCACATTTTCGATAGTGCCCGCCAACAGGGGTCGTTGTCGACACCTAGGAGTACATCATGACGACCGCGGTTCTGAAGCTGCCCACTATTCCAATGCGCGTCTGCAAACCGGTCTTGGCCCATATGCGCGATCACGGCGTTGCGATCCCAGCACGTGATGCGCGTACTGGCTTTGACCTTTCGAAATTTCAAGTTGACGGTAAGCGTGTATTCCTTTGCGAGTGTATCGCTCTTATGGAGTTTGCTGCGCGAGAAATTTCCGAGCCGGCGTTTGGCCTTAACCTCGGCCGCACCTATAGTATTTATGACCTTGAGATCATCGGCTACATGATGCTGAACTCGAAGGATGTGGGAGACGCTCTACGGACATTTGTGCGGTATTTCAAACTTCGTGCCGACGGTTGTCGATTCGACCTCATTAGAGGACCCGACGGGACTGCGGAGTTGACTTATGCAGTGATCGCCCCCGGCGTCGCCGAATGCAGACAGGATGTTGAACTGGCGCTCGCCTGGGGCATGCAGATAATACGCACGCTATCAAGCCGTACCTGGCGCCCGATTCGCGTGCAGTTCAAGCATAGTCCCTTGGCCGCTATCGAGGATTACAGGGAGGTTTTTCAATCGCCAGTTCATTTCGAACAGGGCTCCAGTTCGATTGTTTTCGACAGCAGGGTGTTGGAACATCCTGTTGCCAACGCAGACCCGCGGTTGTTGGGCATTCTGCGGGACCAGGCTGAGAGCCTTATATCACGAGATGCCTACTCTGCTGATCTGGGTTCGCTGGTAGGCGCGCAGATTGACCAAGCTGTGCTACTGGGTAGGGCTCCCCGAATCGACTGGATTGCTAAGCAGCTGGGCATGACCACACGAACGCTTCAACGTCGCCTGGACGAACAGGGACTAATGCTGCGTGATTTAGTCGACGCCAAGCGGAAAGCCGTCTCGACCGATCTACTGGAGAAATCTGATTACGGTCTTGCCGACATCGCCATGATCTTGGGCTACTCGGAGGTCAGCGCATTTGTTCGAGCTTTCACACGCTGGACGGGTATGCCCCCAAAGGCATACCGAGTGCATTGGCGAGAACAGGCGGTCGCCAATGCCTGAGGTCGCACAGGTCGGCTCTCGTCGGCGTGATTAATTAACTCTTAGCGAACGCCTTTTGATGCGATGGCTCACAGCTAGCTAAGCTAGGAGGCCATGCAAACCACATCCAGTGACCGCTTAACGGTCCCTGTCTGGACGCATTGTGAGAAATGTCAGGATATCCTCACGAGCAATCATGCCGACGTTCGTACCGCCTCTCGAAACGAGAAGCGTTCCAGTTCCAGAGATACCCCTCCGTATGACCTCCGCCACTGGCGTTTGGGCGTCGATAGAACCGCCGTCACAGGCGACATTTAAGGAATCGACGGTCTCCGAGGTTGATTGCATGATGTCACCGGCAACCAACTTATCCAAGAGGGTGACATGGCTTACGAATTCTCGAACGTAAGGTGTCGCAGGTCTCAGTAGAATGTCCTGCGGCGTGCCGATCTGTTCCACCTTTCCTTTGTTCATGATCGCAATGCGATCACCTAATCGCGCGGCTTCCTCGATGTCGTGAGTTATGAATACGGTCGTTTTTGTCGCTTTTGCCGAGATCTCTATGAACTGATCCTGTAGCTGCCTTCTGATAATGGGATCCAACGCGCTGAACGGTTCGTCCATCAGCAGAATTTCCGGATCTGTTACCAAGGCGCGCGCTAGACCCACCCGCTGCTGCATCCCACCGGACAACTCGTCGGGATAAAAAGTCCCCCACTCTGGCAGTTGGACTCTTTCTAGCGCCTCTTGGGCCAGCTGACGTCGCTCAGTCTTCTTGACCCCCCGAATTTCTAGTCCCAGCGCCACGTTCTCCGTCACAGTTCGGTTTGGTAGTAGTGCAACATGCTGGAACACCATGCCTATCTTTCTCGAGCGCAACTGCAGCAAACGTGCCTCGCTCAAATCGTTAATTGACGCCCCATCGATAACGATTTCTCCGGCGGTAGGCTTGATCAGGCCATTGATATGGCGCAGCAGAGTGGACTTCCCACTTCCGGATAGGCCGATTATACAAAATATCTCACCTTGATTTATGTCGAAGCTAACGTCTTCGACGCCCACGACATATGGGGGTGCCGGGGCACCGGAAAGACGTGATCGTTTTATCTCCTCCAGCGCATCGCCTTCGCGCGCCGCGTAGATCTTCCAGACATTTTTGAACTCAATCTTCTTGACTGACAATTTCGAAATCCTGATCCAGGCGTGAAGATGAAGCGTTCGCAATATACCCTTCTACGGCTTAGCCGCTTTCAAGGCCTCGTTTACCCAACCGTCAAATGTGGCACGGTGCGCCTTGATCCAGTCTTGAGTGTGGCGCTCAATATCTTCGGGTGACTTTTCGCCCTCTTCGATCAAGCTGTTCTCAGCTTCAATGTCCGCCACTGGCACCGTGGCCAGTTCGAAAAACTTGTTGGCCGCGGGATTTTTTTCCAAAAACTTATTGTTCGCGAGCACTCGGATAGTATTAGGAGCAAACCCAGTGTTCGTTCCGTCTGGAGATTCCGTGTTCGCGTTCGGGTCATCAGGGCTTGCCGAGAAGGGCACGTTTAGCCAAACGACATCGGTTCCAGGCTTCAGGCGATTATTGAGCCAATTTGGCGACCACGTATAATACAAAATTGATTGACCATTCTTGTACCGTTCCAGCATATCAGCCACCAAGGCAAAGTACTCGCCCTGATCATGATGAATTGTATCCCGCAATTTATAGGTCGTCAGATGGTGTTCAATTATCCGCTCGCATCCCCAACCGGGGTTGCATCCCACGAGATTGGCCTTCCCGTCACCGTCACTATCGAAAAGTGCTGCAAGCTTCGGGTCAGAGAGCTGCCCGAAGTTCGATATGCTGTATTTGTCAGCTGTGCGTTTGTCGATAAGATAACCCTGTTTCACGTTGGGCGTGAAGTTTCCTATTCGCGTCATCACCTTCTTGCCACCAGCATTCTCGAAGAACGCGTCATGAAGGGGCTGCCAATGGTGCACCGTGTAATCGACATCGCCGTTAGCTACAGCGATGTGAATTGTGGGATAGTTCGCGATCTGAGGCTCCTCAACCGTATAGCCGAGTGCTTCTAGCCCATGCTGAACGATCAGGTGTTGGAACACCGAGGTGTAATCTTCGCCTTTAATCTGTCGAACTACTATCCCTTTTCCTGGGAGATCTCGAGCCAAGACGCCAGGTGCGAGCGCGACGGTGAACACCGCAACGGCGGTTGCCAATTTTTTCAAAACTGACGTGATCATTTCATCCTCCTTGAGATCTGCTTATTGTTGTTCATTTTCTTCCACGAAACAGGAAGCTCAGGATCGCCAGAGGCCGCGATCCTGGCCCTGTGGCGCCAACACGCTGTCTGGTAGTCTGCGCAAACGACTGTGATAGGCGGTCGATCGCAATCGCCAGCATCACAATTCCAAAACCCCCAACGGTTGCTTGGCCGAGATCTAAGCGGCCTATACCGCTCAACACGAGTTGCCCCAGCCCTGGAACAGAGATCATCGAAGAAACAACCACCATCGACAGGGCAAGCATGATTGTCTGATTGACGCCAGTCATTATGGCCGGCCGCGCCTGGGGCAACTGAACCTTAAACAGGACCTGCCAATCATTCGCTCCGAACGCACGAGCGGCTTCAACCAGATCGTGACTGACCTCACGAATGCCAAAGTTGGTCAGTCTGATCACCGGGGGCAGCGCATATATCATCGTAACGATCGCACCCGGGACCTTGCCAATGCCAAACAGCATCACAACTGGCACCAGATAAACGAATGAAGGGATCGTTTGCATGAGATCCAAAACAGGCCTCATGCCGGCTTGGACCTTTTCACTACGCGACATGAGGATTCCGAGAGGAATGCCGATGATAAGACATGCGAGAACGCAACTTACGACGAGTGATAGCGTCGTCATCGCCTCTATCCACGCGCCGATGAGGCCGATCACAATCAACGGCATAACCACCGCTACCGCCACGCCAGCCCCACCTGTCTGCCACGCGACTAACCCGACAACCACGAGCAAAACAGTTGGCGGACAGCTATGCAATGCTTGTTCCACGGCGTTGAGAAGAAGCTGAAACGGAACCTTGATAGACTGGAACATCTCACGATAGTGTGAGGTGACCCAGGCCATTCCGTTGTTCACCCATTCCCTGACCGGAATGTCGATTGAGGCAAATGGGTCAAGAAGGTCAATTCTTTCAGGCATCGCGACCACTCCCTGCTTCAAACAGTGCGCCCGCCCCCATACCGCCACCCACACACATTGTGACGACAAGGTATTTGCCAGCTCTTCGGGACAACTCAATAAGTCCGTGGCCAGTCAGACGGGCGCCCGTCATCCCGTATGGATGTCCAAGGGCAATCGCGCCACCATTCACGTTTAATCGTTCAGAGGGAATCTCCAATCGATGCTGACAGGGGAGTACCTGGGCAGCGAAGGCCTCGTTAAGCTCCCATAGGTCGATATCGCTGGTTGCAACTCCCGCCTTCCTAAGCAGTGGCGGCACTGCCAATGTCGGTCCTAATCCCATCTCGTCCGGCTCGCATCCCACGACCGAGTATCCCCGAAAAATGCCCAGAATAGGCAGCCCCGATCGCACCGCGTAATCTGCGTCAGCTAGAACGCATGCTGATGCGCCATCGGACATCTGGCAGGCGTTTCCGGCCGTAATCGTGTACTCACTTCCGAGGATCGGCTTAAGTCCGCTCAAGGTTTGCTCGGTTGTGCCAGGCCGGATGCCTTCATCTCTCTCGATGATTGCCGAACCTGCAGGGTCCAGTTCGTCATCTATGGTGATCGGCGCGATCTCGCTGCTGAATAGACCCCCTTCCCGCGCGGCCGAAGCTCGACGTTGGCTTTGCGCCGCATACGCGTCCTGATCTTCTCGTTTGATCCCGTATCGCTGAGCGACGACTTCAGCGGTCTGGAGCATGGGCATGTAGATTTCGGGCTTGTGGGTTTTGAGCCATGGCTCGGGAATCCAGCCTTTGCGTATCTGCTCGTTATCCACAATGCTAACTGAGTCCACCCCCCCTGCAATACCGACGTCAATCTCGCCACATGCGATGCGATGAGCAACCTGAGCGATTGCCTGCAGCCCGGAGGCACACTCTCGGTTTACAGTTGCAGCTGCAACCGACGTCGGCAGGCCTGCGCGAAGTGACGACAGGCGCGCAATATTTCGTCCTGCGGCGGCTTCAGGCAGTGCGCATCCAATGATCGCGTCTTCGACTCGACCGGGTTCAATTCCAGCACGCGCTACAGCGTGAAAAATAGCGTGCGCAGCCAGCGAAACGGGATGAACCGCGCGCAGCGCTCCTTTGTAAGCTCTGCCTACAGGAGTCCGAGCTGTTGAAACGATAGCTACAGTTCGCATCTTTCACCTGACATCCGCAAATCTCATGCCGCTCTTGGCAAGGAATGCCAGTAGAGGGGCAGGTTCCCATACCACCGGGCCGTGTTCTTCTCTAAGTTCGATGACCTGGTCGTAGACTCGTTTTGGGCCCAAATGATCGGCCCAGAACATCGGACCTCCCTTGCGACGTGGAAAGCCCAGCCCATTCATCCAAACTACATCGATATCGCCGGAACTCCTCGCAATGCCGTCACCGAGCAGCCAGGCGGCGTCGTTGACCACAGGCAGCAGGCATCTTTGCAGTATCTCGTCATCGGAGATGTTCCGTCTCTTGAACCTTAGTTCGGAGGAAGTCGACTCGATCAACGCGGCGACCTCGATGTCCGGATGCGCCTCGCGCTGTCCCGGCTCATATCGGTACCAACCCTTGTTTGTTTTCTGACCATAGCGGCCAGCTTCGTAGATCCGGTCCGCGACGTGCGGATAACGCATTCCGGCCGGGTATGACGCCGCCTGCCTTACATGATAGCTGATATCATTTCCGGCCATGTCGTTCATCACGAATGGCCCCATCGCGAACCCGAACTCTTGAAGCACTCTGTCGACCTGTTCCGGAAGGGCGCCCTCTTCCAACAAAAAGAGTGCTTCGCGTTGGTACCCGGCAAGTAGCTTGTTGGCTACGAAAGCGAACTGGTTGCCGACGACCACCCCGATCTTACCAATGTGCTTGGCGACAGCTCTCAACTGCTCGATAGTCCCTTCCGCTGTCTCCCTGCCTGGAATTATTTCAACCAGCTTCAGGAGATGAGCAGGACTGAAGAAATGCATCCCTGCAATCTTTTTTGACCGCCCTGTTGCAGCTGCAATCTCGTCAATATCGAGCGATGACGTGTTGGTGACCAAAACGGCGTGGTCTGGACATATACTGTCTAGCTTGGCGAAGATCGTTTTCTTTAGTTCAAGGTCTTCGGACACCGCTTCGACAACCAGATCGGCCTCTTCTAGCGCCTTCATATCGCCAATTGCTATGATATTGTTGCGTGCCGTGTCGCCCTGCTCCTGGGATATGCGACCACGCCTAACCATGGATTTCAACGACGCACCAACGGCCTCAAGGCCCCCAGCTAGCCGATCTCCAGCTTGATCGTGAACCAACACCTTCACGCCGCCTGTCGCAAAGCTGATTGCAATTCCGCGACCCATGAAGCCGAAGCCAACCACTGCAACGCATCTCGGAAGACTTAAGGTCTCGGCACCAGACCGGAAATGAGGCAGATCAGTTGCAAGCTCGACCCTGCTTGCATGTAATAGTGCTATTGTCTCGGCTTCCGCGAGCAGCTTTTCGTTGTGTCCGTTTTCAATGGCGATGTTTTCTTCAAGGGAAGCTGACTGGGCTCCTAGAACGCATTCCATAGCCAGTTTCCCAGCCGGTGCCTTCAAGGAAGCTGGAAACGATTGCTTGAAATCCTCAATGATTTCCTGCCGGCTTTTCTCAGTTGGGCTTTTTGAACGCCTCGGACTGCGATCCGTCCCGACCCGAATTGCCTCATCCACCAACGCTTCACGGCTGCTGACCAGTTCATCAACCACTCCGAGCGCGTGCGCGGCATTTCCGGTAATGTTCTTCCCCCCGACGATCATTTCAAGGGCGCATTGCAATCCTGCCAATTCACTCAGATGAAGAGCGGCGGCACCTAAAGGAACAAGCCCCCATGTCGCCTCGGGAAACGCAAGCTGTACGCTCGGTGTGGCAACGCGCGCGTGGCAGGCGAGCGCTATGGACAGAGCCTCCCCAATGGCGCGCCCCTCAAGAGCCGCGACAACGGGGACCGCGGACGTCTTGATCGTGGTAATCAGTTCCTGCAAGCCGCCAAAATCTACCTTCTCTGAGGATCTTGAAATGTCGGTTCCAGAAGAGAATTCCGGTCCTGCGCCCCTCAGAATGATCGCATCGATGTCTTTGCGCGTCGCAAACTGGTCGATCAAAACTTTCAATCGAGCACGAGCAATGGCAGTGATCGCATTCAGCGGAGGATTGTCTAGATAGATGACCGCAACCCGACCAAACAGTTTGTAGTGAGGGGCACCCAACATCAAGCATTCTCCAGCAAAGCGATCTAAAAAACGACGGCGCTCGCAAACCAGTTTACACGAGCTCCATCGGCTCAGCTTAGACCGCGCGATTAGGATCGCGTTGACACGTTCAGCCACTTTTTTGACATCCGCCGCCATCGATGATTTGCGGTTTGCCCGCGAATGCGAGGAGAGGCGGGTGCGAAGGCGGGCGATTTGGCCCGCAATCCAGGGGATAACCGAGGCGACGCAGTCCTCCAGCGCCTTCACCCAACTCGAAGTCGGCAAGGCAACGCGAAGAACGGACGAATGGCTCGTTCCGGTCGCGACGAGCTCCCAGGCAGATCGCCCGCTCGATGCCATTGAGAAGGAAAGCGGACGAGTTGCGCCACCCATGCCTCGGGCGCGGTTACGGCTGATCGCCTCAGGCCAACGCTGCCACGGGTCTCACCAGTCCGGCAAGTCTAATGACGGCAGTGCTTGGAAAGCCCATGGTGGGACGAGCTATAGCACGACGTCCCTAGCTTAGCTGTGGTTGGCAGTCTGGTGGACGAAAAAGCTCCTGGAGTAGCTCGCACAATCCACTTGTCCCGTCGGCGAGCCTGAACACAGCATCTTCGATACGTGTCATTCTGCCGGTCTCAAGCGAAGTGCTAGCCAGGGCGCGATACTTCGAACGTAACTCATCGGTCCGGAGCGGACATTCCGGGTCGCCGCGTGGTGTCGCTGGACCTGAAGCTAGCCGGCGTCCGTCCGTCGTGCTGATGACGACCTCAGCCCATCGCTCCGCCGGAAACACGTTGCTGTAGGGTCCGTGTTCTACCAGTACAATGCGCTTTTGCAGGGCGGCGGTGAGCGGGTCGCTCAAACCACGTCCGGTGATTTCTTCGGTGCCCACCTGCCCGTGGGCCAGCGCTGCGGCGACGGGGAAGGCTGTGGAATACTGTGCGGCATCGGTCTCGGTCGGCACCCGCGAGCCGAGGGCGACGGCCGCGGCAAATGTTCGGATCTCAACCCGCTCGATCTGTTGTGGCGTAAGCGCGTGCCGGCGCTTCAGATCGAGCGCGGCATCGATCGCCGGATGCGCCCAACGGCAGACGGGATATGGCTTGAAATACTGCTCCTCGATGCGCCAGCGCACGCCCAGATCATCCCAAAGCGCTGCCGCCTCCTCGCTCTCGATGATGGTCGCCGGGGCGCCAGAAAATCCCTGCCGCGCAAGGTACGCGGCAGAGACACCAACCATTGCGCCCCAGCCGGAACCGTCCTTCACCATGGTCGGATGAGCCACCATGCGCATCATGGGACTGCGCGGACCGTAGTACTCAGCAATCCCAAGTGCATGCCGAAGCTTCTCATGGCCCAGATGCATCAGGCGCGCTCCCAGGGCGGCGCAGGCTATGGAGTTCCAGGATCCCGATGAATGGAAATCGCAGGTGCTCGCATGCTGTACAATCCCCGCGCGGGTGCCGATCTCGTAGCCTTGCACCAACAGCGTGAGAAACTCGCGGCCGGTGGGCGTCACGACCAGGTCCTGAATCAGCGCGAGAAGCGCCGGAAGCACGGCGCACCCGACATGCCCTTTCACCAGACGATGACCATCATGTGCGTCAATGGCATCGATTGTGATGCCGCCAGCCAGCGATGCACCGACCGCGCTGCAACGACGCCCGTCGAATAAGAGACTTGCACCTGAGGTTCCAGCACCGGCGGCGAGAAACGCGGCCGAGAAGTCACGAGCAATTTGGGATGCAGGAGTAAGCACGCCGGCGGCAGCCGTACCAAGCAAGTCGATAAGACAGCGCTCGGCCTGCGCGACGACAGGTTTCGGTAGGTCTTCGAACCGAAGTTCGGACAGAAACGCTGTCAAGCGTTCAAGCGCCGCGGTCATCGCCCCCTCCACGTGAGTTTGCACTCGCAGTGATTGTGATGCGGCGACGGTAGCAGGGCTGTCTCTTGGATTTTTGGGCCAGAAAACGTTCGCACTTTTTCTCCGGGCGAGGGCTGCGGTCTGCTCCTCATAGAGCGGATCATGGATTTTCGGGCGGACCATTGGCTGCCTGCGATGTGCCTGCTCGCCGTCCAGCTGATCCGTTTCAGGCTGCTCTGGCCGTCCGGGAAGGTTCCCACGGCCCGAGCGCGGCTTGTTGGTCCAAATCTCGAGCCAACACTGCTGTCGGAGAAGCTGTAGTAGCTAAGCGTCTCCACGCGCGTCTCGGCCGTCCTGTTGCCTAGCACTCCGAGCATCACGGCGCGAAAGTCGACAGAAAGAAGGTTCAGGCACGAGCCGTCGAGCGTGATTAGCTCGAGCCCCGCTTGCATCGCCATCCGGCAATTCCCCTTCATGACTCCTCTAATCCCTCGGCACGAAAGGCTTGACCCGCATGTGCTCCCCTTCTCTACCGCGCAACAAATCAACCAAAGCTTGGGGGACAGGTGCCGGCCGATAATTGGTACGGTCGAAACTCACCCAAACGATCTCGCCCGAGCTGTGCATCGTCTCACCGTCCCTAGGGTAGATCTCGAGGGCGAAGGTAAGACTCGTCCGTCCGATGCAGGATGCGCGGGCGAAAATCTCCACTTCGTCATCAAAATGGAGGGGGACCTTTAGCTCAACACTGATCTTGACGGTATGGAAATCGATATGATCTTCACGATCCACGAGACGGAATCTCAGCGCCCGCATGTACTCCCACAATGCGAGACTGAAATAGTTGACGTAGTTTGCGTTGAAGACGACCCGCTGTGCATCAACCTCCGCCCAGCGGACGCGAAGCGGCATTGAGAACGTGAAATCCGTCTTAGCCATTTCAGACCGCTGCATGACTGATGATCGGCTCGGCGGGGCACTCATTGAACATACACTTGCTTAACATGCGATGCTGTCGCGTCGCTGGAGCTGGGCTCAAGTGCCCGGGCGGTGCTCGCGCGCAATGGCAATTCACGCGCGCTCATCGAGCATAGTTAAATCGTGCTACTGGAATCGAATTGACACTTTCGGTCATATCGTTGACTTTTGCCGCCATTTCGCGCTGGCATGTGCTGAAATTAGCGCGCGATCTCTGCTTTAACGATAGTCGGCAGTCCGAGCCACCGCGAAACTCTTCATCGAACACCTTGCCGTCGCACCCCGTCAATTGCCCCTCGCCATGCGTGACGACTCGCTTCACGGTGCAGTTCTCCAAGAACGCATGGCGATGGTGCGCCTGGGTGGTTTTGCCGTCTCAACGTTCGGACAAGAGTCATGCCGTTGACCGTTCGGCTGCTTTATGGACTGGAGGATCACCATGCCTGGCAAGTTTCTAGACCGCGGCAACACTGCTGGATCCACCCGGTGTTATGAGTTCCGTCCTCTCTAGGCCTCGTTGTTCGGGAATCCGACCGCAAATGCGGATGGTCTGGAGCAGACCAAAGCCGTTATCCGGGGCTTGAATCGGTCTCTGCTATTCCACAGCGGAGTGGCAGCGGCGATGGTCACCGATTTGCAGCCGCGTAGCCGCGTCTTACTGAGGAGGGTTGCTCCCCGGTCGAGTGGGCTTGCATGCGCAGCGCGTGATCGCATGGAGGCTTAGCGATCGCTAGCTTAAATCTGCTCCCGAAGACTTCCCTTAGCTCGTTCACTCCGCGGACGTGTTCGGAGGACATTGCGCGCGAGATGGAGGCAGCGGGCTCCGGGAGGTCAGTCACTTCCAAGTTTGAAGGATGCACCAAGCTTGCTGCAAACTCGAAGCTGATGTCGCGTCCAGTTCCTGTGGATTCGGGGCAAGCAAGGCTTTTGACGGCAATCGCGATGAGGAGTTTGTTCGTTGGCCCCTGGAGGGCTTCCTTCACGTCGCATAGCACCCGCCAGTCGAACGTGCCTGTCGTCGCAGAAAAAAGAATGGCCAGCAGATCTTTTGGCTGGATGAATGATCCTAGCGAGGTTTCAGCTATGCCCTTAGCAGACGTTGAAGGCCCTCTCGTACGGGTGGCGTCTTGTTAGGCCGTCGAACCCATCGTTCTGATAAATCCGCCTCTAGTCCTTTCGTGAGCAAAATTCCTGCATGGCGCACCGGAAGGCCCTAGAGACTAGCTCTCGATTATCGGCAGGTCGATGTAACAACCCGCCGCGCCACGATGAAATTTGAGCAACGGCGGCGCGCCGTCGGCGGGCACATCGGCAAACGTAGTCTTGTCGCTGCCAGCAAGACACACCCGCAGACGGTATCCCGCCGGGAGGCGGGCGGAGATCGGATGCAACGTGAAGGTCAGGATGGCGGGCTCGCCCGGAATGAGCGGTTCGGCGTCGCGCTTCAAATAGCTATGCTGGGGTCCAAGCGCGCTGAACGGTGAGTCGGTCCACACCTTCCGGTGCAGGGCGCGCAGTTGGCCCTCGGTGAGATAACAGGATACGCCATCCGGCTTAACGGCTTCGAGATATACGAAAAAGGCGCCGTCCTCGCGGGTGGAGGTGATGTTCAGGTGCACGACAGGATGTCCGGTGATCGTGAGTTCGCTGATCAACGGATCGCTGGTATAGCCGAGGCGCACTCCGTCAAGCTGTCGCCGATCTCCGTAATCGACTTTCAGCGCGCCGCCAGTACTGGTGGCCCACCGGTTTGAGGGAACCTCTGCCAGCGCAGGATCGACCTGGAACGAGTCGAACCCCGGCCCGCCGGGCGACGAACTCAGCCGCGAATCACTTGCCATGTACCACCGTTGGCGGGTAGCCGGGAGCGGCCAAAAGCGGGTCGATTTCCAGCCCTCTCCAAGAGTGTAATAATGGAGGATCTTCCCTTGCTCGCGGGCGGCATGACCGTTGAAGCACAAGTCCGCGAAGCGGACGTCGTTTGCGTCCTGGGTCGGCGGCGTTGGCGGGATCGCGTCGCCATCGGCACGGAGGGGATCCCAAGGGTAATCACCGCCGTGGTTCCACGGACCGATGATCACGTTCATCGGATTTGACTGCCCCACGAAACGGCGAACGGCTCCCTGCGCGGTACCGGCGTCAAACCAACTCGCCCAGTTTTGGATTGGCGCGCCTGAGCGAGAGACGCGGTCCGCTGCTTCCATGACGCTCCAGTCGAGCATCGACGCTCCGCCCCAAGCCGCGAGGCGATCGTCCTTGAACGTCACCTGCTCGAGACCCTCCCAGACCGGTGGCACGGACTCATGATCGCGCAGGGCCGCGGCAAGGTCCGCCTCCCCGCCCGGCCCGACGGAACGAACTCCTGGCGACGGTCGGCGCTCGCCATCCCCGCTGACGACCATATTTAGGTCCTGGTTCTTGCTGCGGCTGCCCCAGAGCCGCGCGCCGGAGACGGCGGGAATTCCACTTGGAAGCCAGACATATTCATAGGGGTCGTAGGAAGCAAACCGCGGTATGATGCCCTTCAGCGCCGGATGGTTTCGCTCTGCCATCCATTCCGCAGTGTTGGCGGTATAAGATGAGCCATAGCCGACGACACGACCCGTTGACCAGGGCTGTGCAACGATCCAGTCGAGCACCTCCGTGAAATCCAGTGTCTCCTCGCGCCAGCAGGGATATGGCCACACGCCGAAGGAAGCACCGGTCCCGCGAACATCACCAACGACCACGGCATAGCCATGCGGCACAAACCGGCCGGCATCGCGGTGGGGCGGGTCTCCCTTGATGCCGCGCCAGTAGCGCGTCATCACCAAAATGGTGTCGCGCCTTGTGCTGGCGTCGTCGCCCAGGGGACGGACGATGTCCAACGCAAGCCTTACGCCGTCGCGCATGGTCACGTACACAGATTCCAGCGGACCGAGCTTGTATTGCCCCGCGGCCGTGCCATTGAGATCTAGGCGAAAGTGCGTCTGCTCACGATCGGAGCCCGTTTCCGAGCGGCTATCGAGCTGGGTTGCGCCACATTCCTTCGATACACTCATCAGTTTGCTCCGGTCGAGCGCGAATGGCACAACGCCCACATTGATTTTGCCCGTAAATATTCTGGCTCCGACCGGTCAAATGTCAGTTGCCAAATGGCAGGATTGTTTTGTCAGTCTTAGACCTACAGGCCGCCTTCTGGTGCTCACGTCCTAACGGCTCCTGGTGGCCGTGGCGTCATACCGGAATCCGGGAAGACCTTCTACACGCACCCAGGGTCCAGTTAGCTGTTATCGGCCTCCATTGTCGTTCGTAATGGGCTGATTGGCTTTCGCTCAGCTTTCGATGATCGGCAGGTCGATGTAACAACCCGCCGCGCCCCGATGAAATTTGAGCAACGGGGGCGCGCCATCGGCGGGCATATTGGCAAAATTCGGCTTGTCGCTGCAAGCAAGGCACACCCTGAGGCGGTAACCTGAGGGAAGACGGGCGGAGATCGGGAACAGGGTAAAGATCAAAATGGCGGGCTCGCCAGGAATGAGCGGTTCGGCGTCGCGTTTCAAATAGCTATGCTGAGGTCCAAGCGCGCTGAGCGGTGAGTCGGTCCACACCTTCCGGTGCAGCGCTCGCAGCTGACCTTCCGTGAGGAGATAGGACTCCCCGTCCGGCTTTACGGCTTCGAGATAGACGAAAACGGCGCTGTCCTCGCAGGTCGAGGTGACGTTCAGGTAGACTACGGGATGTCCGGTGATCTCGAGGTCGCGCGTCAACGGCTCGCTCGTATAGGCGAGGCGCCCATCGAGGAACGTTCGGCGATTTCCAAACCCCAGGCGGTCGGTATCCCACCGCATCGACGTGTCGTCCTCCTGCGCCGCAGGGTTGACCTGAAGCGAGTCTAAGCCGGCACGATCAGGCGATGCTGTAAGTCGGAAGCCAGTTGAAATGTACCAACGTTGGCGGGTGGCCGGGACTGGCCAAACCGCGGTCGATTTCCAACCCTCTCCTAGCGTGTAGTAGTGGAGGACTTTCCCTTGCTCCCGGGCAGCCCGGCCAGAAAAGCACAAGTTCGCAAAGCGGAGGTTATTCGCGTGTTGCATCGAGGGCGTGGGCAGGATCGGCGCGCCATCTGCCTGGAGCGGATCGTAGGTGCCGCTGCCGTCGTGGTTCCACGGGCCTATGATTACGTTCATCGGATTTGACTGGAGCAGGAAGCGGCAAACGGCTCCGTGCGCCATCCCGAGGTCGAACCAACTCGCCCAGTTTTGGTATGGGGTGCCCGAGCGAGAGACCCGGTCCGCCGCTTCCCTGTTGCTCCAATCGAGCATGGACGCTCCGCCCCAAATCGCGAGGCGATCATCCTTGAACGTCACTTGCCGAAGACCCTCAGATAAGGATCGTCCCGGCTGGTGATCTCGTAGGGCCGCGGCAAGGTCGGCCTCGCCGCTAGGCCCGACGGGACGAACGCCCGGCGAGGGCAAATTGAGGTCCAGGTTTCTGACCATGTCAGCCCATGCCGTTCCGTAGGCGGTGGACACTCCACCGGGAAAGTAAACCTCTTCGTAGGGGTCGTAGGAGGCAGCCATCGGTATGATGCCCTTCAGCGCCGGATGGTTGCGCTCCGCCATCCATTCCGCGGTGTTGGCGGTATAGGACAAGCCATAGCCGACGACACGGCCCGTGGACCAAGGCTGTGCAACGATCCAGTCGAGCACGTCCGAGAAGTCCAGGGTCTCGTCGCGCGAGCGGGAATACAGCGAAACCCCGAAAGATGCACCGGTGCCGCGAACGTCTCCGACGACCACGGCATAACCATGCGGCACAAAGAGGCTCGAAAAGTTCTTGTGCAGCACGAGCTGGTCGCCATCACCGGCAGAGAGGTCTGCCTTCTGGCCACGCCAGTAGCGTGTCATCACCAGAATTGTGTCGCGCTTGGTGTTGCGGTCGTCGCCCAGTGGACGGAAGATATCCAAAGCAAGCCTCACGCCGTCGCGCGGAATGGTCACATAGACCGATTCCAGCGGGCCGGGCTTTGCTCGCCCCGCAGCAGTCCTATGGAGATCAAGGTGGAAAATTGAGTCTTGCGTCTGCTCAAGAGCGAAGCCCGTTGCCGAGCACCTCTCGAGCTGAGTTTCACGAGGTTCGTTCGATCCTCTCACGAGTTATTTCCTCCGGTCAAGCAAGAGAGCTCAGGCGCAATGCCTTCATTGGGTCCACCCGATCCCGTCCCAAGTCTGGCTGTGACTGCCAGGTCAACTCCAGGGGAATGGCGAGTGCGAGGTCGGATGCAGCTTGCCTTCGGCGAAGCGCGAGAAGCGGAACGGCCGCAGCAGGTCGCTCTCGTTACCGCAGATGTCGTCGGCCACCAGCTTGCCGACGCCGATCATCTTGTAGCCGTGGTTGCTGTCGGCGATCACGTATACGTTCTCGCAGAAGCGGTCGAACACCGGAAACGAATCCGCTGTAAAGCTGCCGATGCCGCCGGACGGCTCCTTCTTGTATTTCGGCATGGTGCCTTCGAAGCGCTTCTGGCAGAAGGCCAGCGCCGATACCCACATGTGGGCAAAGTCGTCGCCGACAATGAAGTCCGGGCTCTCCGGGCCGTAGGGATCAATCTTCACCTGCTCTGGCGCAGTCGGCACCTTGAACGGCATGGCGCCGCCCTGCACGCCCCCGAAGTGGAAATCAGGCTTGTAGTAGATGCCCCACAGCTTGTCCGTGATCACCGTGCCGTCGACATCGGAATGGAGCGGCGCATCGGTGTCCACATGGATCACTGGCGGCATCTTGCCGTCATTGGTGCGCTGCAGCTCCGGGTTCACGCCGAGCGTGCCTTCCTGCAGCGACCAGAAGGTCCACATTGGCACGTCCTGGTGCATCTTGCCGTCCCGGCCCTTGATCGAGATCGCCTTGGGCAGTTCGAGCATGTCCCAGATCTGCTTGACCCACGGGCCGGCGCCGATGATGACCTGGTCGCAGCCAATCTTGCCCTTGTCGGTGACGACGGCCTTGACCGCGCCATTGGCGTCCTTCTCGAAACCGAGGACCTTCACGCCGGTCGCGATCCGCACGTCCTCGTTCTCCGCTTTCTTGGCGAGGCCGTAGATCGAGCGCGTGTTGTTGGCATAGCCCCCCTTCTCCTCGTGCAGCACCGACGTGATGCCTTTGGCCTGCCAGTCGGAGAAGATGCCCTGCATGTACTTCATGCAGTCCTTCTCGCCTTCGATGAAGACCGACGGATAGCCAATCTCCTTCTGCTGCTGGTAAATGCTGGCAACGTCCGCGTGCATCACCTCGGGGCTGATCTGCATATAGCCGACCGGGTGGTAGGAGAAGGCCTCCGGGTCGCCTTCCCAGACCGAGACGCTGTGCGCCATCAGGCGGCGCATGGCGGGCTGGAAGTAGTTGTTGCGCACCACACCGCAGGCAATACCGGAGGCGCCCGCCGCGATGGCGGTCTTGTCGACGACCAGGATGTCCTTGCCGCTGCCCTTGCCGCTCTTGCGCAAATTCTCGCCCAGATGCCAAGCGGCCGACAGGCCGTGGATGCCGGCGCCTACGATGACGTATTTGACGTGACTCGGAAGTCCCATAAGAGCAATGTCCTGTTGAATTTCGAGGCTGAACATAGTTGGGGATCCGCGACAACCATTTGACATATGGCGCCACATTACCGATAGTATCCGCCATATCGTCGATGTTGGAAGCGCACCTATCGGATCGTGGCAGGCTAGTGCTGCTGGTTGAGCTGGTTAGCACCGATCCAAATCGCGTCAGCGCCGCGATCCCGCTGCTGATGCGGTGCGATAATGTCTCCAGGAATTCGTCTGTCGCCCTCTTTGAATGCAATCTGATGTGCGCCGCGATTTCCGCGCTTACAGGGATTCGTACAAGGAATCGATTGTTTCGGTCCGGTACGGCATCGAGAACGGCTTTTCGAAGCGCCATGCGCGATAGTCATTCCCATCCGCCTTAGCCAATTCCTCCGCCCCAAAGATCATCCCGCCCCTCAGCCAATTAGCCATGTCAAGCATGGCAGTCTTGTGAATTGTCCCGGTCGCGCTCCCGCACGCATCTTTCACCAGCGTGATCCGAAAATCGCGCCAAAGAGCATCCCATACCGTCGTCTCCAGGCAGGCCTCCGTCCAAACCCCGAAGATGATCAGGTGCTCGATATCCATGCGGTTCAGAACAAGATCGAGCTTCGTGCCGTAAAAGGCGGTGAAGCGCTGCTTGTCGATGACGGTGTCCCCGTCCTGCGGGGCGACCTCGGGACAGATCTCGCCGCGCGTTGAACCGGCGACGCTGTGCGGCGGCCGGCCGCGGTCATCCAGTGACTCATATCGCGGCGCGTCGATACCCCTCGGGTCGAGCCAATGGCGCGTGTAAATGATCGGAAAACCAGTTCGTCGACAAGAGTCCAACACCTTGTGAGCCTTGCTCAGAACGTCTGGATAATTCTCCACCGCGCAAGCGCCCTCAGGGAGGTTCTCGCCTTGCAGATCAACGGCTAGTACTACGGTTCGCTCCAGCCGGAACCAATCAGTCATTTCAGCTCCTCTCACACAATGGGTAAACTGAGTTGCAAGCTCGGCCAATTACTTGCATGTGTTCGGGCACGGCAAGCAGCCAAAGGTCTATACTAGCGATATTTTGTTCACGCGAAGGCCCCTACGGCCCAATCCATAGCCAGTTTCACAACCGGTCTCTTCAAGGAACCTGGAGACCTTGCTTGAAATCTCCGATCGTATCGTGTCGTCTCTTCTCAGTTGGGCTCTTTTGGGCGCCTCGAGCTTCAATCCCTACCGGCAAATGACGGCGCTCACGAAGCCAAATTCACGCGAGCTCCATCGGCTAAGGTTAGATGCGCAATTGGGACCGCCTTGACGCGCTCTGCCACAGTTTTGACATCTGCCGCCATCGAACGCTTAGTTTGGCGACTCCGCCGACATCGGCGGTTCTGGCAGCACGGCACCCGCTTCGGCCCGAACCGAAATCCCGCGCGGGGTCGATGCGACGTTGCCGGCGTGAGTGAAGGAGACATCGCTAACGCCGCCATCAGAACCAATGCCTCCGGGCACGGCCGAGCACGATGGCGAAGGCCAGCACCACCGCCGAGAGCAGCAGCATGAAAAGAACAAGGTAGAGCGGCCACAACGTTGTCGCCGCCCCTCGTCATAGTTGCGGGGCCGTTTCTCCCGATGGCGAGCTCAAAGTAGCCTCGGACATTGGCAGGTATTGTCATCCATGATCGACCTTATGCAGCTAGCGCAGTTGATTAACGTGATGCTTGTCGACGGTTGGAGGTCGCAGGCAGGAGCTGAGCATAGATACATTTAGCTGCGTGCATTCTGGTTGCGCTAAAGCAGAAAACAATCTGAAGGTGGGTTACCTCCAAAACAGCCCCCGTTTGACCCAAGCCCGCGCCCCCCGATCCAAGGTCGTTCAGATCTGGCCGCATCAGTTCGGGCACGGCGGACGCTCCGAACTCTTTTTCTGGGATTTATCCCATTGCCCAAGCTGAGCGGCTCGCTCCTCTTGCATATCGCATGCCGCCATTGGCACGGAAATGCCAATCGAGGAGGACAAGTCCGCATAGCACCGAACCATGCTTCTCGAAACTCGCCTAACCGCTCGGTCTCCAAATGGCGGCGTTCGTGACGCCGATTCACGCGAGATCACCGGGTGATGATTAGATCGCGCAAATTAGAAACGCATGGACATTTGCGGCCATTCTTTTGACATCTGCCGCCATATTCCCACTTGACGATGATGAACCCCACATGCGGGTTCATCGCCGGCATCGCCGCGCGCATGGAAGGCGCCCCTTTTCATCACAGGCTTCCAATTCGAAATTAGCGCTTTCGCCAGCCCGGGTGGGGATCAACTCGACCGGCCAGCTGGCTCGGCTCATACCGGGAACCTGCCTTGACGTGGAGGGCAGCACCGACACCCGCCAGCGCGTGGGGCGGCGGGCTGCCCGAAATCGGTCACGTCGGTCTCGCCGCCAGCCGTAGCGCGAGACCGATGGTTCCGGTCCCCTCCGCGGCGAGCATGAGGCGTCGCGAGGCCTTCATTGAGACCTGGGCGACATCCCCGACAGCGGCCTCTTAAGCCGCCATGCCGCGGCCCTCCTCCATGCAGGCAAGGACACTGGCCTAGCCGCCGGCCTCCAGGTAACCCGATCGGGCGGCAGGCCCGCATGGGCGACGGCGGGCGCAAAATATCGGCTGGGTGATGCACCAGAGCACGAGGCTCGTCGTGCTGTACCTGCCGAGCTGGTCCACCGACCGTCTGCAGCGGATGACCGGCGTAGCGGCGCCGCGCGCTGGCGCGCCATTCGTGGTCGACGGCCGTGACGGGAGCAGACGGATCGTGACGGCCACCGATGCCGCAGGCGCTGCCCTCGGGTGCGCGTCAGTATGCCCGCTGCAAACTGGACCACGTTAGCGCCTGCGGCTCTCAGCTGTGGCAAAAAGGTTTCAACACGCTGGGTGATTGCAGCGGTTAGCTTGCCCCATATCGTTGAGGTGATCGAGAAGGGTAGCACGACGGTTTTTCACTGCAGCCTTTCTGGCCCAGTCAATGGACCGGGGCTGAGTGGGTCTTCAGCACGAGCTGGCGCATCACGACTGCTCCGCGGGACCACCTTGCAGTGCTTGATCGCTGGCGAGACTTCTTCATAACACAGGGATAGGCGCAGCATTGTCTCACGATCCGAAATCGGAATATGTCCATGCCGCGGCAGCTGACGACACCCCAGTTCGATCTGTTCTCGATCAGCCCGCCACGAAGACGACTGCGGTGACGCGTGGCACGCGACTCCCGGAAGACCGTGCCCGGCGGCTCCGCGCCCATCAGGTTCTGCACAATCGCGAGAGCAGTATGCTTCAACATGCAATGCACGACCGCCTGATGGCGCTCGGCTGGTCCCCTATGGAGACGATCGATGACTCGGTCACTCTGCCGCTGGCGGCATCGCACGCGCCGGTTTGACCCGACGGTCGCCGAGCTCTGCCTTGGCCGGGTGAGTGCGGTTTGCGGCACAGGAAGAGATCTCGCGCTTTGCCCGCAACAGCCGCGACCGGCAGCAACTCATCTAGTGTGCCACGTCGACACCGTGCTAATCGATCAGGAGACAATCTATGCGCCACGCCAGGGCAATGACCGATTGCTGCCGGGATTGAAAGGGGAACCTCAAACGAGTATGAGCTCGACCTTCTGCTCCTGCGCTCACTCTCGTCTCTACGATGAGGCTCCTCGCGCTCGCGGTTGCAGCCCCGTCTTCTTCGCGAAGGTCGGTGACCAGTTTCCTGATCGCCGCGTGCAGGAGGCCATCACTTGGTGTTTGAAAGGTCGCGGTACTTGGCAGCGCCCGGCAGTCGCTGATGTGCTTCCTCGAGCAAGGACTGGACTTGCTCGCCAAGCGCAACAACTGCGACGTCGTCTGGAGAGGCCGAACTATGCGACCATGCACTGAATGAACTAGAACGCGATCTCCGGCGGCTCCTACAATAAGTTCGGCGTCGCGGTAGGATTCATGGTCGAGAAAACACAACAGGGGCAGAAGATTGCTGAAGCCGGAAAAGAGCATCCCGAGAAGCTCGCGAGTGGTGAGCCATGCGCTTGGGCGATTGCTGAGGAGAGTCGGCGATGAATGATCAGTTGCTTTACCTGAGCGGGGCTGAAATCGCGGCCCTTAGGCCCAATCCAGCCGATCTACGCCTGAGCCTCGCGCGAGCGTTTCGTTTGCACGCGCAACACCGAGTTCAAGTGCGTCCGAAACAGACCCTTGCAATCGCTCCTGGACATTTCTTTCAAGCGATGTGCGCAGCCTCGCCCGAGCCTCCTTATGCTGCAGCCAAATGGGTCGGCATCGCAGAAAATTCCGGACGAGGGCTGTCGAACGTAAACGGTCTTGTTATCCTCAGTGATTTTAATACTGGACGACCTCTGGCTATCATGGATGGCAACAGCCTCACAGTTTTACGAACCGCCGCCATGTCGGCACTTGCTGCGGAATATCTTGCTCGCCCGGACAGTACCTCCATTGGATTTGTAGGCTGCGGTCAACAGGCGCTTGGGCACCTTGAAGCAATGTACGATCTTTTCCCAGGGTTGGCCGAAGCAGTTTGCTTCGACCGGAACGCAACCTCTGCGCGCCGGTTGGCAGTCATCGCACGAGAGAAGGGTCTGCAAAGCCGCGAAACTACGGCGGCCGATGACGCGCTCGCCTGTGACATCGTCATAACGACAGTGCCCGGGACCACTACGCTCACTCCCTTCCTCGATGCGAGCCTACTGCGTCCAGGCAGCTTCGTCAGCGCGGTCGACCTCGGTCGGTCGTGGCGCGTGGAAACTTTCAACGTATTCGATCTTCGCGTCGTGGACGATCGCGCGCAGGCGGAGGATCCAGAAAACCGATCCAAGCTCGCCTATCCCGGCCCCTTTGATTCGGATTTGGCAATGCTGGCGAGTGGAGTTGAGCGCGGTCGCTCTTCGGATCCAAGCCAGCGCACACTCTTTCTATTTCCGGGCTTTGCCCTTGCCGACCTTGCAGTCGCCAGCGCGGTGTTCGAGACAGCTCTGCGCACCGGTGGAGGCGTCGGGCTGCAGCGTTAGGAATCTCGAGGCGCCGACGAAGAGAGTTTCAGGGTGCCGATGGATTTGGGCATTCGCCCAAAGCCGGTCATAACACGCAACTCGGCTGGCTTTCGGGCGCTCCAGCACCGGTGCGCCAGTTGCGGCGCCTGCTCGGCAAAAAGAAGCGGCGGCGGCGGTCGCTTTGGGAGCGTTCCCAATGGAGGCGGTATGCGAGACAAGCGTCGCCGCGCTCCAATACTGCTGGGCGTTCAGGGCCATGGACACGGCCGAATTGGCCGCCCAATGGCGAACTGGTCTCCCGGATCGATGGGATCATTGAGACGCCGCCGAGATATGCTACCGCCGCAAGAAACCCGTCCTGACGGGCGGATCGCCGCCGCTGACGACGGGCCGAGATCGGCTGCGACAATGGCGAGGGGGTTCGCGTCGCTTTCGCGCTCGACTGCTGCCACCGCGAGGCCATCGCCCATATTGCCACTAAATTGGGCATCAGGGGGTAAGGAGGTGCCCGACCTCATCATCATCGCTGTCGAAGGCCGCTTCGGCTAGGTCAACCGGTTGACCCGACACGATCGAGCGGCTGAGCGACACCGTCCTAATCGCGGAACGAAATGGAGCCTGCAGTCAGGTCTCTCTGTTCGTCAGCATGCCCTTGCTGCGTGACGTTGGTCAAGTCGTCGAGCCAGGCGGCTTCCACCGGCAAGGGAAAAGGTCTCGTCCATAGCAAACACAGGATCCGCACGCAGGCGGCCCTCACCGTCCTCAACACGAGCTTCTGATCCAGGCGGAAGACCCGAACATTATCTACAGGGTCATCGAATCGATGCCCTCACGGCCCTAGCTGACACCTGACTACCGGCCCTTCAACGAAGGGCCGGTAGTCGGAACCACCTTTGACGACAGCGTGCACGACGCGGGCCATCTGGCGGTAATAGCGGTCACTGCCTTGCGGCGTAGATCGGGATTGTCGCGATCCCGCGCAATGTAGCGTTCGAACTTATGACGGAAGCCATTCTCCCGCTGGCGGATGGCGACTTGTCCGGCGATCCACAGGGTGCGGCGCAGCCGAGCATTGCCGAATTTGGAAAGGCGGGTCTGGCCCCGATATTGGCCTGACTGCTGTGTCGAGAGGTCCAGCCCGCAGAACTTTAGAAACTGGCGATGATGAGCGAAACGGCGAAGATCGCCGGCTTCGGCAATGATGGTCAATGCGTTGATCGGTCCAATGCCCGGGATTTGTCGCAGGAGCTGATAATCCTGGCTGTGCCGCAACAGCTCGTCGGCCTGCGCTTCGATCTCATTGCGCTGCCGGATCAGGCTGCGTGCTTCGTCAATGACCATCCGGAACATGCGAATGGCAGGGGCATCAAGCGGCAGCGGCAGTCCGATCGATGAGCGCGCCGTCTCGTAAATATCCATCAGAATCTGTGTCTTGCTGACCTTGCGGCCGACGACATCCCAAGCTGCTGTCACAAACTCCTCCTTTGTCAGCGCCGTGATGCTTGCTGGCGTCGGAAAGGTATGGAGGAAGGCGAAGAACCAATCGCTGCGGCTGTTCCCCCGGAATCGATCGATCTCGGGAAAACACAGTGGCAGGTAGTGCGTCAGGATACGGTGCTGGATCTCGGTCTTGGCCCTGGCGATCGCTTCATGGGTCTTCGACAGTTCCCGCACGTCGTTGATGCCGGCGCGCAGCGGATCATTTAGACCTGCGTCGCCTGGATCCTGAGCATGTGCAGCGTCACCTGGGCATCCTTTGGATCGTTCTTGTCCCAGCTGTTGTGCAACGCTTCTCGTGTTCGGGCCAGCGCCAGCGACGACACCAGCCGCACCTCAAAACCCGCATTAGCCAGGCGCCATGCTATCGGCCGGTGATAGTTCCCGGTCGCCTCAAAGGCGCAGACCACAGGGCGGCCGTACGCCTGCAGCACTTCGATCTGATGGTCGTGCTCAACACGGGTGTTGAGGACCAAAAGGCGACGCCGGCGCTTGTGGCCCGGTGCTTCGATCAGAACTTCATTGCGCACCTTGGCAATGTCGATCGCTACCAGCACCGCGGCGGCGGGTGTAGAATCTGAAGTGGTCATGGTCGGTCTCTCTGGAATGGGTTGTGAACATTCACATTCTAGAGAAACTTTGACTGGCCATGGCCGCCTCGACAGCGTTGCGCGCCTGCAGCGAAACTACATCGCCAACGAGATCAGGTCCGCGACATTGGACTGGAGCCGAGGGCGACTCCAGTTTCAGAGCCCGCAAGCGAGACCTTTCGTCAGGACGATGAAACGAGATCATGTCCAAGTCTCGCAGGGCGCCCGCTGGCATGGAAACATTGCAACAGATCGTTCAAATAACTTTACAGAATCTTTTGCAACCGCGGACCGCTGACGATGCTAGGTTCATCCGCAAGGTCTGAAGGCACGCGTGAATATGAGCCACGCC
>NZ_RZTT01000400.1 GCF_003996995.1 Mesorhizobium sp. M7A.T.Ca.US.000.02.2.1
TCGGCAGCGTCCATGCCATCCAGGTGAGGTTCATGGTCATACCCTCCCCAGGGCGAAGCCCTTGGCGATGTAATTACGGACGAACCAGATCACGAGCGCGCCTGGAAGGATGGTGAGCACGCCGGCGGCGGCGAGCACGCCCCAGTCGAGCCCGGAGGCCGAGACCGTGCGCGTCATGATCGCGGCGATCGGCTTGGCGGCGGTCGTGGTCAAGGTGCGCGCGATCAGCAGCTCGACCCATGAGAACATGAAGCAGAAGAAGCAGGCCACGCCGACGCCGCTGGCGATCAGCGGCATGAAGATTTTCAGGAAGAAGCGCGGGAAGGAGTAGCCATCGATATAGGCGGTCTCATCGATCTCCTTCGGCACGCCGGACATGAAACCCTCGAGGATCCAGACCGCCAGCGGCACGTTGAACAGGCAGTGTGCCAGCGCCACCGCGATATGCGTGTCGATCAGCCCGAAGGCCGAATAGAGCTGGAAGAATGGCAGCGCGAACACCGCCGGCGGCGCCATGCGGTTGGTCAAGAGCCAGAAGAAGAGGTGCTTGTCGCCGAGGAACCGGTAGCGCGAGAAAGCGTAGGCAGCCGGCAGCGCCACCGAAACCGAGATCACCATGTTCATGACGACATAGATGATCGAATTGATATAGCCCTTGTACCAGGACGGGTCGGTGAAGATCACGATGTAGTTGGCCAGGGTCGGGCTCTTCGGCCACAGCGAAAAGGCGCCCAGAATCTCCTGATTGGTCTTGAAGCTCATATTGACCAGCCAGTAGATCGGCAGCATCAGAAAGATGATGTAGATCGTCGGCACCAACCACCAGAACCGGGATTCTTCGCCGCGCCGGCGCATCAGCCGCGCAAGCTGGTCCTGCGACAATGTGCTGGCGAGCCCGTCCGAAACCGCCGTCTCACGCACCCGGTCCTGCCTCGTCGTTCCTTCGTTGGCGCCGCTCATCTCAGCGCTCCGCATCGACATTGGTCATGACGGTGTAGAACACCCAAGACAGCAAAAGGATGATCAGGAAGTAGATGATCGACATGGCGGCCGCCGGCCCGAGATCGAACTGACCGATGGCAATCTTGACCAGGTCTATCGACAGGAACGTCGTCGAATTGCCAGGGCCTCCGCCCGTGACGACGAACGGCTCGGTGTAGATCATGAACGAGTCCATGAAGCGCAGCAGCACCGCGATCAGAAGCACGCGGTTCATCTTCGGCAGCTGGATGTAGCGGAACACTGCCCAGCGCGATGCACCATCGATCTTGGCCGCCTGGTAGAAGGCATCGGGGATCGAGACCAGTCCGGCGTAGCAGAGCAGAACAACGAGGCTTGTCCAGTGCCATACGTCCATCAGGATGACCGTCACCCAGGCGTCGGTCGGATCGTTGACGTAGTTGTAGTCGAAGCCGAGCGACGACAGCGTGTAGCCGAGCAGGCCAATGTCGATGCGGCCGAACACCTGCCAAATCGTGCCGACGACGTTCCACGGGATCAGCAGCGGCAGAGCCATGAGCACCAGGCAGACCGGCACGCCCCAGCCTTTCTTGGGCATGTTGAGAGCGATGAAGATGCCGAGCGGGATCTCGATGGCGAGGATGGTTGCGGAAAAGATCAGGTTGCGGACCATCGATAGCCAGAAGCGTTCCGACTCCAGGATTTCGGTGTACCAGTCCGAGCCGTTCCAGAAGAAGACGTTGTTTCCGAATGTGTCCTGTACCGAATAGTTGACCACCGTCATCAGCGGGATCACCGCGGAGAACGCCACCAGCAGGAGAACCGGCAGCACCATGAACCAGGCCTTGTTGTTCCAGGTCTTCTCCATCTAGGCCTCCATCTCGACACGCCAGGAATCGGCATAGATGTTGATGCCGGCCGGGTCGAACCGCACCTTCGGATCGGCGGGCAGGGTCTCGTCCTCACCGATCACGGCAGAAATATCGCGGCCTTCGAGCTTGGCGCGCACCACCTTGTGGCGGCCGAGATCCTCGACCTTGCTGACCTGCACGGCCATGCCTTCGCGGCCGAGCCGGACATATTCGGGACGGATGCCGAGTTCGACGGCGCCGCTGCCTGCCTTGGGTGCGCCCGGCAGTTCGATGCGCTGCGAGCCGAGCGTCGCCGTCTTGCCGTCGATCGCCACCGGCATGACGTTCATGCCTGGCGAGCCTATGAAATAACCGACGAAGGTATGGCGCGGGCGTTCGAACAATTCGGCCGGTGTGCCGATCTGCACGATGCCGCCATCATACATGACCACGACCTGCTCGGCGAAGGTCAGCGCCTCGGTCTGGTCGTGGGTCACATAGACCATGGTGTAGCCAAAGCGGCGATGCAGCTGCTTCAGCTGCGAGCGCAGCACCCACTTCATGTGCGGATCGATAACGGTCAGCGGCTCGTCGAAAAGGATGGCGTTGACGTCGGAGCGCACCAGGCCGCGGCCGAGCGAGATCTTCTGCTTCTGGTCGGCGGTCAGGCCCCTCGCCTTCTTCTTCGCCCAGGACGCCAGATCGATCATCTCCAACGTCTCGCGAACCTTGCGGTCGACATCGGCTTCCGGCACGCCGCGGTTGCGCAGCGGGAAGGCCAGATTGTCGTAGACGGTCATGGTGTCGTAGATGACCGGGAACTGGAACACCTGCGCGATGTTGCGCTCCTGCGTCGACAAATTGGTCACGTCCTTGCCGTTGAACAGCAACTGGCCGTGCGAGGGGTGCAACAATCCCGAAATGATGTTGAGCAGCGTGGTCTTGCCGCAACCGGAGGGCCCGAGCAGCGCATAGGCGCCGCCGTCCTCGAAGACATGATGCACTTCCCGCAGCGCGAAATCGGCATCCTTCTGCGGGTTCGGCAGGTAGGAATGCCTGACATGGTTGACGTCGATGCGTGCCATCTCTTTGCCCTCAAGCCGCCAGATTCGGCGCAGTCACGGCGCTGCCGTGCTCGTCGAAAACCATGATGTGGCGCGGATCGATGAACACCTCGACCACCTCGTCCGGCTCGAAATGCCTGATACCATGGGTCAGCATGACCCAGCGCGCATCGGCGAAATCGAGATGGATGAAGCTCTCCGATCCGGTGATCTCGGTGATCGTCACCTTGGCACGCACCGGCACCGCCGCCGCATTCGGCCGCTCGAGCGACAGGTGGTGCGGCTGAAAACCGATCGTGTACATGGCATCGGCAATGCCGGAGAGCTCGGCCGGCACCGGCAGGTTCACGCCGCCCTCGAGCAGGAAATCCCGGCCCTTCTTGGCAAGCACGATGGTGTTGAGCGGCGGATCGGAAAACGTCCTGGCTGTCACCAGGTCTACCGGCTTGCGGAACACCTCGATGGTCGGTCCGAACTGGGTGATCTTGCCTTGCGAAAGCGTCGCCGTGTTGCCGCCGAGCAGCAGCGCCTCGTGCGGCTCGGTCGTGGCGTAGACGAAGATGGTGCCGGCGGCGGCGAATATCCTGGGCAATTCGGCGCGCAGTTCCTCGCGCAATTTGTAGTCGAGATTGGCGAGCGGCTCATCGAGCAGGACCAGGCTTGCGTTCTTGACGATGGCGCGCGCCAGCGCGGTGCGCTGCTGCTGGCCGCCCGACAGGCTGAGCGGCGTGCGATTGAGATAGGGTGTCAGCTTGAGAAGAGCCGCGGCTTCACGCACCTGGCTGTCGATCCTGGCCTGCTCGATGCCGGCCACCCGCAGCGGCGAAGCAATGTTCTCATAAACGGTCATCGCCGGATAGTTGATGAACTGTTGGTAGACCATGGCGATCTTGCGCTTCTGCACCGGCACACCGGTGACATTCTGGCCGTCGAACCAGATCGAACCGGAGGTCGGCACGTCCAGGCCGGCCATCAGCCGCATCAGGCTTGTCTTGCCGGAAAGCGTAGGTCCGAGCAGGACGTTGAGCGAGCCGTGCTGGAGCGTCAGCGACACGTCGCTTATATGCTCGACCGCGCCGACCGCCTTGGTGACGTTTCTCAGTTCCAGCATGACGCCTCCTCCCAGGCCTTCCGCATCAGCTCAAACCCCTCTTCATTCGGCAGCCGCGACATGGCGCCGGCTTATGCCGCGCATGAACTCATCGAGCGCCGCCACCTGCTCGCGGCTGAGATGCAGACCGCGTTTGGTCCGGCGCCACAATACATCTTCTGATGTGACGGCCCATTCGTTTTGAACGAGATAGCGCACCTCGGCCTCGTAGAGATCGGCGCCGAAGTTGCGGCCGAGATCGACGTTCGATTTGGCCAGCCCCAGCAGCATCCTCGCGCGGGTTCCATAGAGCCGGGTCAGCCGGCGCGCCAGGCGCGCGTCGAGGAATGGATAAGCGGTTTTGAGTTTCGCCACTTCGGCATCGAAACCGGTGGCCGGGAAATCGCCGCCCGGCAGCGGCGCGTTTGCCGTCCACGGCTTGCCGCGCTTGCCGAGAAAACCCTCGATCTTTTCCAGCATCGATTCCGACAGCCGGCGATACGTGGTGATCTTGCCGCCGAAGGCATTGACGATTGGGGCAGCGCCCTCGCCGCCATCGGCCTTGAGCACATAGTCCCGCGTCGCTTCCTGCGCCTTGGAGGCGCCGTCATCATAGAGCGGGCGGACGGCCGAATAGGTCCAGACGATGTCCGAGCGCTTGACGGGTTGGGCGAAATATTCGCTTGCCGCGGCGCAGAGGTAATCGATCTCGGTGTCGCTGATCTTCACGTCATGCGGATCGCCGGGATAATCCTGGTCGGTGGTGCCGATCAGTGTGAACTCTTCCTCATAGGGAATGGCGAAGATGATGCGACCATCCTTGTTCTGGAAGAAATAGGCGCGTGGATCGTCGAACTTCCTGGCGATGACAATGTGGCTGCCCTGCACGAGGCGGACATTGTGCACATCGTTGAGCCCGACGACGCCGGACAGCACATGATCGACCCAGGGGCCGGCGGCATTGACCAGCAGTCGCGCCTTGATCTCCTCGGTCTCGCCGCTCTGCAGATCCTCGATCTGGATCGTCCAAAGGCCGTTTTCGCGGCGCGCGCCGATCACCTTCGTGCGGGTGCGGACCGTTGCGCCGCGGTCGGCGGCATCACGCGCGTTCAGCGTCACCAACCGTGCATCATTGACCCAGCCATCCGAATATTCGAAGGCCTTCTTGAACAGCGGCTTCAAAGGCTTGCCGGCCGGATCCCTGGCCATGTCCAGCGTCCGGGTCGCGGGCAGCAATTTGCGCCCGCCAATGTGATCGTAGAGGAAAAGACCGAGCCTGATCAGCCAGGCCGGACGCAGGCCTTTGGCATAGGGCAGCACGAACCGCATCGGCCAGATGATGTGCGGCGCGTTCTTCCACAAAAC
>NZ_RZTT01000401.1 GCF_003996995.1 Mesorhizobium sp. M7A.T.Ca.US.000.02.2.1
GGCTCGTAGATAACGCGCTTGGCTTCGTCGTCGTAACGCACCTCGACGAAGCCGGTCAGCGGGAAATCCTTGCGCAGCGGGTGGCCTTCGAAACCATAGTCGGTCAGCAGGCGGCGCAGATCGGGATGGCCCGAGAACAGCACGCCATAGAGATCGTAGGTCTCGCGCTCGAACCAGTCGGCACCGGGAAAGACGCCGGTGATCGATGGCACCATGGTTTCCTCGTCGGCCTGCACCTTGATGCGGATGCGCACATTCTGCTTCGGCGACAGGAGATGGTAGACGACGTCGAAGCGCTTGGCCCGCGACGGATAGTCGGCGCCGCAGACGTCGATGATCGAGATGAACTGGCAGCGCGCATCGTCGCGCAGGAAGGTCATGACCTCGACCAGATCGCGCGGCTCGACGCGGATGGTGAGTTCGCCATAGGCGATATCAGCCTCGTTCACGCGGCCGATCAGCTTCTCGCCGAGATAGTTCGACAGTTCGCTCAGGGATGCGGTCATGGATTTACCGTTCGATCGTGCCGGTGCGGCGGATCTTCTTCTGCAAGAGAAGAATGCCGTAGAGCAGCGCTTCGGCGCTCGGCGGGCAGCCGGGCACATAGATATCGACGGGCACGATGCGGTCGCAGCCGCGCACCACCGAATAGGAGTAGTGGTAGTAGCCGCCGCCATTGGCGCAGGAGCCCATCGAGATGACGTAGCGCGGTTCCGGCATCTGGTCGTAGACCTTGCGCAGCGCCGGCGCCATCTTGTTGGTCAGCGTGCCGGCGACGATCATGATGTCGGACTGGCGCGGGGACGCGCGCGGCGCGACGCCGAACCGCTCCGAATCATAGCGCGGCATCGAGGTGTGGATCATCTCGACCGCGCAGCAAGCGAGGCCGAACGTCATGAACATCAGCGACCCGCTGCGCGCCCAGGTGATGAGCGCCTCGGTCGAAGTGACCAGAAAGCCCTTGTCGGCCAACTCGTTGTTGATCTCGAGGAAGAAGGGATCGTCCTCCCCCACCGGCCTGCCGGTGTTGGGATCGATAATACCCTTGGGCTTCGGCGCGACGAGGGTGCCTGAACTGTCGTTCAATCCCATTCCAGCGCTCCTTTTTTCCATTCATAGGCAAAGCCGATGGTCAGCACCGCCAAAAACACCATCATCGACCAGAAACCGAGCATGCCGATCTTCGAAAACGACACCGCCCACGGAAACAGGAAGGCCACTTCCAGGTCGAAGATGATGAACAGGATCGACACCAGGTAGAAACGGATGTCGAACTTCATGCGGGCGTCGTCGAACGAGTTGAAACCGCACTCGTAGGCGGAAAGCTTTTCGGGATCGGGATTGCGGTAGGCCACCAGGAAGGGCGCGACCAGCAGCGCCAGGCCGACAACCAGCGCCACGCCTATGAACAGGACGATGGGCAGGTATGAGCTCAAGAGTGCGTTCATGCTCGGCTTTCCGTTGGCGCCAATCCAGTTTGATTACAGCACCGGACCCTAATGCGGAAGCGTGACAGTTTAACCGCTGAACCGTTTTAAGGGCCTATGCTGCAACGCGGCGAGGGTTAGCGCAGCACTTCCAGCGAAGCAAGTCAAACCTTGTTCAAAACACCGAGCTGGACGGCATATCGCGGCAAACTGGTCCGATCCGCTCCTGTTTGATTTCCTTCGCTTTTTACTCCACTTTTCTCTCCTGACACGGATGCCGCCAAAACCCTGCTAGCATGGGTTGGAATCAGCCATTCGACCCTCGGTCAAAACACTTCAAAGTGATGCCTGCATGAAGGAAAAGATCTCGCTCCCCACGGCCCGTCGCATCGCGCTTGCCGCCCAGGGGTTTCTCGATCCCCGCCCGACCGGCACGCCCGACCGCCGGCATTTTGCCCGCACCCTCTCCCGCACCGGCCTGCTGCAGATCGATTCCGTCAGCGCGGTGGTGCGCGCTCATTATATGCCGCTCTATTCGCGCCTTGGTCCCTACCCGTTCTCGCTGCTCGACAACGCGGCCGTGACGCGTAAGCGCACGGTTTTCGAATACTGGGCGCACGAGGCGTCCTTCCTGCCGGTCGAGACCTACCCGCTGATGCGCTGGCGCATGCAGCGCGCCGAGCGCGGCGACGAAATGTATCTGGGCCTCGCCAAATGGGGCCGCGAGCACGCCGCCTATATCGAAGAGATTTACCGCCAGGTCGCCGAGCGCGGCCCGATTGCCGCTTCCGCGCTCGAAGGCCAGAAAGGCTCGGGTGGCTGGTGGGGCTGGAGCCATGCCAAGCACGCATTCGAATGGCTGTTCTGGGCAGGCCGCATCACCACGGCGCATCGTCGCGGGTTCGAGCGCTTCTATGATCTGCCCGAGCGCGTGCTGCCGCAGGCGATCCTCGACCTCCCAGTGCCGACGCCTGAGGACGCGCACCGCGAATTGCTGCGCATTTCCGCCCGCGCCCACGGCGTGGCGACTTCAGGCGATTTGCGCGATTATTTCCGCCTGTCGCCGGCCGACATGAAAGGCCGGCTGGAGGAACTGGTTGAAACCGGCGAGTTGCTGCCCGTGCGTGTCGAAGGCTGGGACAAGCCGGCCTATCTTCACCGGGACGCCCGCCTGCCGCGCAAAATCGGGGCCCGCGCCCTGCTGGCGCCCTTCGATCCGGTTGTCTTCGAACGATCGCGCACCGAGCGGCTGTTCGATTTCCATTACCGCATCGAGATCTACACGCCGGCCGACAAGCGGCAATACGGCTATTATGTCCTGCCGTTCCTGCTCGGCGACAGGATCGTGGCACGCGTCGACCTCAAGGCCGACCGTCCGGCCAGCATACTGCGGGTCCATGCGGCCTATGCCGAGCCGGGTGCGCCGCCTGAAACCGCTGCAGAACTGTTCGAGGAATTGAAGCAGATGCAGGGCTGGCTTGGCCTTGACCGCATGGAAGTGACCCCGGCCGGCGATTTGGGTCCGGCGCTGGCCGACATCGCCATGTCGTAAGCTCGCGTTGACACCGCCGCTCGCAAAAGCCTAAATCCGGTTCAGATGGTCTCTTGCCCGCAACGGCAAGAGCTAAGAGGGAATGCGGTGCGGGGCAAAATCCCAAATCCGCGGCTGTCCCCGCAACTGTAAGCGATGAGCCAAGGCCGAAAGCCACTGGGAGTTCCCGGGAAGGCGGCTACCCAAGGCGATGACCCGCGAGCCAGGAGACCTGCCGTCTGCGACTTTAGAATCCGATCGCCCGGCGGGTTTCCGGGCAAGGAGCCCGATCTTTGGACCACGACAGCAGTTTTTCGGCTGGCACAGCTGATATTTCGTCCGGCCATGATGATGCCTTGGCCGGCGTCACCATCATCGTCTGCGCCTCCTGTCGCGACGAGACCGGCTCCGACGCTCATCCCCGCGCCGGCGAATTGCTGGCGGAGGATACGCGCCGCGCCGCATCCGGCGACGACATCCGCATCCGCAGTGTCGAATGCCTTGGCAATTGCAAGCGGCGCCTCAGCGCCGCCATCCTGCGCGACGGCTGCTGGAGCTATGTCTTTGGCGACCTGACCGAGACCAGCGGCGCCGACCTCGTCACGGGCGCCAAGCTTTTCGCCACCTCGACCGACGGTCTCATTCCCTGGCGTGGCCGCCCCGATAGCCTGAAGCGCGGCCTCGTTGCCCGCATCCCTCCCCTCGACCTGCTGAAGGACTGACCATGACTGCCCCAGATTCGTCTGCGAACCTCTCCCGCGTTCCCTGCACCGTCGTCACCGGCTTCCTCGGCGCCGGCAAGACGACGCTGGTCCGCCATCTCCTGGAAAACGCCGGCGGCAAGCGCATTGCCATAATCGTCAACGAGTTTGGCGACATCGGCATCGACGGCGAGATCCTGAAGGGCTGCGGCATCGACACCTGCCCGGAGGAAAACATCGTCGAACTGGCCAATGGCTGCATCTGCTGCACCGTCGCCGATGATTTCGTCCCGGCGCTTGACAAGATCCTGTCGCTGACGCCGAGGGTCGACCATATCCTGATCGAGACTTCGGGCCTGGCGCTGCCCAAGCCGCTGGTCCAGGCCTTTCAATGGCCGAGCGTGAAGAGCCGCGTCACAGTCGACGGCGTCATCGCCGTGGTCGACGGGCCGGCATTGGCCGAAGGCCGCGTCGCCAACGACATGGACGCACTTCAGGCGCAGCGCGCCGGGGACGAGACGCTCGACCACGACGACCCGGTGGAAGAACTGTTCGAGGATCAGATCGCCTGCGCCGACCTGATCATCCTGTCGAAAAGCGACCTGATGGACGCCGCCGGCACCGCCCGCGCCAACGCCATCATCAACGAACACTCCGCCCGCGCCGTGAAGATCGTGCCGGCGTCGCATGGCAAGGTCGATCCCTCGGTGCTGCTCGGGCTCGGTCTCGCCGTCGAGGACGACATCGAAAACCGCAAATCCCATCATGACGGCGCGTTCGACCACGAGCATGACGACTTCGACACCTTCATCGTCGACATTGCCTCGATCGCCAATCCGGACGAGCTGGCAAAGCGCGTCGCCACCGTCGCAGAAGAAGAGAACGTGCTGCGCGTAAAAGGCTTCGTCGAAGTCGGCGGCAAGCCGATGCGGCTCTTGCTGCAGGCCGTCGGGCCGCGCGTCAATCATTACTATGACCGCGCCTGGACCGCGCAGGACGACCGCCGTTCGCGCCTCGTCGTCATCGGCCTGAAGGGGCTGAACCGCCCGGCGATCGAGCGTATACTCGCCGGCTGATTTCGGACACGGGTCGCGATGCACATCCTCACCACGACATCCGCCTCGCTCGACGACCTCGCCGAGCCGGTCGATCTGCGGCAGACGCCGGCGGATATCGTGGCGCTGTCCTTCACCGACAGCGACCTCGCCGGACTGGCGGCAGCGTGGAAGGCCGATGCCAACCGCCTGCCCTCGATGCGACTGGCCGCACTGCGCGACCTGCGCCATCCCATGTCCGTCGATCTCTGGATCGACAGCGTCGCCCGCCACGCCAAGATCATCCTCGTGCGCATCCTCGGCGGCTACGACTGGTGGCGCTACGGCTGCGACCAGCTCGCCTCGACCGCCCGCGCACGCGGCATAAAACTGGCGCTGCTGCCCGGCGAATGCCGCGACGAGGATTTGCGCCTGATCGAAGCCTCGACGCTGCCGCGCGAGGAGTTGGACGGCCTGCTCGACTATTTCCGCGAGGGCGGCCCGGCGAATATGAGCGCGCTGGTGCGGAGGCTGGCACGGCTGGCGGGACAGGATGCGCCTTTCATCGAACCGGTCGCCGTGCCCAAAGCTGGCTACTACGAACCCGGACGTGGCGTCGTCCCCCTCCCCCT
>NZ_RZTT01000402.1 GCF_003996995.1 Mesorhizobium sp. M7A.T.Ca.US.000.02.2.1
AGACAGTGGCTGTTCCGGGTCTTGGCGAGCGTGAGGCCGGGAGGCCAACGCGCGGACGCGGACTGTTCATCGCCGCGATTGTCGGCGCGGTCGCGGTCGCGGGCGGTCTCGGTGCCTTTGCGCTGTCCTTTGGCGGCAAGGGCGGCAGCGAAGCGCCTGTCATCGTCAAGGCCGACAACGCGCCGATCAAGGTCAAGCCGGAGAATCCGGGCGGCGCCGTGGTGCCCAATCAGGACAACAAGGTCTATGACGCGGTCAGGGGCGCCAAGCCAGCCGAGCCGGTCCAGGAAAAGCTGGTCACCAATGTCGAAGAGCCGGTGGACGTCCAGGCGAAAGATCCGGCCCGCGCCATCGACCTTTCGCCGGACCAGAATGCAGCCGCCGCTGGAACCGATGCCGGCAACGCCGCGCCGATGGCCGGCGCCGCTTCGGCCGACAACGCTTCTGCCGACAATACGGCGCCCGCGCCCAAGTCCGAGGACCGCATTGCGCAGGTGCTGCAGGATGCCGACAAGGGCACCAATGCCGATGTCGTCGCCGTTGCGCCGCGCAAGGTGAGGACCATGGTGGTCAAGTCGGACGGTTCGCTGGTGCCGCGTGAAGATCCGGCAGCGCCCGCCGCGCCGCTAGTGGCCGCTACCGAGCCGGTCGATCCGGCGCCGCAGCATGTTGCTCCGGCGGCGCAAGCCGACGCGGACCAGACCGGCACCGTGGCGCCTGCCGCCGCCCAGGCGGACGACGAGCCGGCCCTCAAGCCGGTCGCCAAGCCGAAAGCCGAGGCCCAATCGGCGAACACGCCGGCAAAGGTTCCGCTCGCGCCGCAGCGTCCGTCCGACCAGCCGGTCGATGTTGTCGGCGAGGTCAAGCCCGATCAGGTTGCGTCCATAGACCCGGCATCGACCGCGGCCGGCGGTGGCTCGTGGTCGATGCAGATCGCCTCGCAGCCGACCGTTGAAAGCGCCCAGTCCAGCTATCAGGATCTGCAGCGCCGCTATGGCAGTGTGCTTGCCGGGCGTACCGCCAACATCGTCAAGGCCGAGATCGCCGGCAAAGGCACGTTCTACCGCGTGCGCGTTCCGGCCCAGTCACGCAATGACGCGATCAATTTGTGCACCAGCTACAAGGCCGCCGGCGGCAACTGCTTCGTCTCGCGCTAAAGCCGGGGCCAACCATCAAAAGCCGGCGCGGTCCACCGCGCCGGCTTTTTTCATGGGGAAAGCAGATCCGGCGTTATCCCGGATGAGTCCCTGGCGATTCCCTTTGATCGCACAAAGCCCTAAACTGCCGACATGACCGAATCAAAATCCATGATCCTCGGCTGTGCCGGGAAATCGCTTACCCGCGAAGAAATCAATTTCTATCGCAATGAATGCCCGTGGGCCTTCATCCTGTTTGCGCGCAACATTGGCGAGACCGAACAGATCCGCGATCTGGTCGCCGAGATGCGGGACTGCATAGGGCGTCCGGACGCGCTGGTGTTCATCGATCAGGAAGGCGGCCGTGTGCAGCGCTTGCGACCGCCGCTGGCACCGAACTATCCCGCCGGCGGCGCGCTCGGCGCGCTGTGGCACGACGATCATGATGCCGGCGCCCGAGCGGCCTGGCTGATGGCGCGGCTGCATGCCTTCGACCTGCTGCGCTACGGCATCACAGCCGATTGCCTGCCGGTGCTCGACGTGCCGATCGAAGGCGCCAGCGATGTCATCGGCGCGCGGGCCTATGGCAAGGATCCGCGACCGGTGATCGAGCTCGGCCGCGCAGCCGCGGAAGGGCTGATGTCGGGCGGCGTGCTGCCGGTCATGAAGCATATCCCGGGCCATGGACGTGCCTTTGCCGACACGCATTTCGAACTGCCGGTGGTCAATGCCTCGCTCAGCGATCTGCAGCGGCATGATTTCACCCCGTTCAAGGAGCTTAGCCATCTGCCGATGGCGATGACAGCCCATGTCGTCTACAGCGCGATCGACCCCAACAATCCGGCGACCACCTCCGGCAAGGTCATCGACGAGATCATCCGGCGCGAAATCGGCTTCGACGGGCTGCTGATGAGCGACGACACCTCGATGAAGGCACTTTCTGGGGATTTCCCGACAAAGGCGGCATCGATCCTTGCGGCGGGCTGCGATCTGGTCCTTCACTGCAACGGCGTTTTCGAGGAGATGGCCGGCATCGCATCGCGCACCACGGGGCTTGAGGGCACGTCGTTGGAGCGCGCCAAGCGGGCGCTGACCTATATAAAGAACCGTGACACGGTCGAAGAAACCGAAATACGTGCCGAATTCGCCACCTACTTCGATGCGGTGGCATAGCAAAGGGAAAGTGACGGAGTGGCGGAGACATTGGAAAGCAAGGCCTCGAAGGCCGCACCGATGGACCGTCTGTGGGCCGAGAATGACGATTCACGCGTTACCGGCGACCCGTCGCTGGTTGTCGACGTGGCCGGCTTCGAAGGTCCGCTCGATCTTCTGCTGCATCTTGCCCGCACCCAGAAGGTCGATCTGGCTCGCATTTCGATCCTGGCGCTGGTCGAGCAATATCTGACCTTTGTCGAGACGGCGAGGGCGCTCAGGCTGGAGCTTGCCGCCGACTATCTGGTGATGGCGGCGTGGCTGGCCTTCCTCAAGTCCAAGCTCCTGATCCCCAAGCAACCCGGCGACGAGGGCGAAAGCGGTGAGGAACTGGCGGCGGTGCTGCAGTTCCGCCTGAAGCGGCTGGAAGCCATGCGCGACGCCTCGGCGCGTCTGGTCAACCGCAACCGGCTCGGCCGCGATGTGTTCGCGCGCGGCATGCCGGAAATGGTCATCGTCGAAAAGCGTAACGCCTATTCGGCCTCGCTCTACGATCTCTTGACCGCCTATGCCCAGCAACGCCAGAAGCAGGCGATCAACAATGTGACGATCGCCAGGCGCGGTGTCTGGTCGCTCAAGGATGCGCGCGACATCCTGACCCGCCTGGTCGGGGCTGCAAGCGACTGGACGGCGCTGGAAAGTTTTCTGATCGCATACATGACCAGCCCCGAGGAGCGGCGCACGGCAATCGCCAGTTCTTTTGCGGCAACATTGGAACTGGTGCGCGACGGCACGATGGACGTGCGGCAGGATCAGACGTTCGCGCCGATCTACCTGCGCGGGCGCACGCAGGCAATCAAGGCAGTCGAGGTGGCATCATGAGCGAAAGCGCCAACGCTTCGGTTATCCCGTTCAAGGTCGGCGATGCACCCGAAGAGGAGTCGCTTTCCCGGGATCCGGCCGAGCAGCTACAGAACCCGGCCGAGCGGCTGTATCTGGCCGAGGCCGTGCGCATGGCCGAGGCGATCGTGTTCGCCAGCGCCGAACCCGTCAGCGAAAAGCAGCTCGCGGCACGCCTCCCTGACGGCATCAACATTGCCCTGGCCATGGCCGAGCTGCAGCAGATCTATGCGCGGCGTGGCGTCAATCTGGTGCGTGTCGGCGACGCCTGGGCGTTCCGCACCGCCGGCGACCTGGCTTTCCTGATGAGCCGCGATACCGTCCAGCAAAGGAAGCTCTCCCGCGCGGCTCTCGAAGTGCTGGCGATCATTGCCTATCACCAGCCGGTGACGCGTGCCGAGATCGAGGACATCCGCGGCGTCGAAACCTCGAAAGGTACGCTCGACACGCTGCTGGAAACGGAATGGGTGCGCATGCGCGGCCGGCGAAAGACGCCCGGACGCCCTGTGACCTACGGTACGACGGAGACCTTCCTCGACCATTTCGCGCTGGAAGAGATTCGCGATCTTCCTGGCATGGAGGAACTGAAGGGGGCTGGACTGCTTTCGGGCCGCATGCCGTCGAATTTCTCCATTCCGCAGCCGCCGGCCGATCCCGACGCATTGACCGACGACGAGGATGCGCTGACCGACATCGATCTCGAGGAACTCGGCCTGCTGACGCCGCGCGTCACGGAAGATTGACTGGCATTGGCGGCCAACTTGATGAGGATGCGCGGATTCGTAGCGGGCGTTCCCGTCGAAAATGCGTGACATCCGTCACCCTTTCATAAACTCTGTCGCAGTTGTGTTTGAATCCCAACGCGAAAACGCATAGATCATCGCCAGGGAAAACATTCGAGAGAGATTTGCTATGGGTTCATTTTCGATTTGGCATTGGCTGATCGTGCTGGTGATCGTGCTTTTGGTGTTCGGCCGCGGCAAGATTCCCGAGCTGATGGGCGATATGGCCAAGGGTATCAAGAGCTTCAAGAAGGGCATGGCCGACGACGAGGTTGCCGAAGACAAGCGCACCGTCGAACATCGTGCCGACGAGACCGTTGCGGCCGCGAAGGAAAAAGCCAGCAAGAGCTGAGCCCAAGGTTCTAGTCGGAACAGAGTGCCATGTTTGAAGTCGGCTGGACCGAAATGCTGGTCATCGCGATCGTCATGATCGTGGTCGTCGGACCCAAGGATTTGCCCAATATGCTGCGCACCTTCGGCCGCACGACGGCGAAGCTGCGCGCCATGGCGTCCGATTTCCAGAAACAGTTCAACGAGGCGCTGAAGGAAGCCGAGCTCGACGACGTCAAGAAGTCCGTCGACGAGCTCAGGGGCATGAGCCCGATGGCTGAGATCAGGAAGCAGCTCAATCCGTTCGAACAGGCCGCGGCCGACGTTCGCTCCGGCGTCGATGCGGCGATGAAGCCGAAGCCGGCAGCCGATCCGGCAAGCTCTGTCGCTTCGACCCCGCAAGCGGCCGAGCCGTTGAAGAACGGTGCAACGACCATGCCTGGCGTCAACGGGCCGGAAGCAGCGCCAGCAGCGCCGGTTTTTCCGGCAATGACCGACGAATCGGTGGTGACCTCGTCGGCGCCGGCGGAACGCGTTGCGGCGCCGAAGGCGTCGGCGGCGAAGAAACCAACCAAGCCTGCGCCGGCAAAAGCGACGCCGGCTGCAAAAGCTTCGGCAAATGGTGCAAAGGTTGCCGCGAAGGCAGCGTCTGCGTCCAAGACGCAGGCGAAGGCCATGACGGCGGCACAGCCTGAAGCGCCCAGGGCCAAGACGCCCGCTGAGGCCAAGGCTGTCGCGGCCAAAGCCGTGGCGACCAAGACTGTAGCGACCAAGATGGGGGCGAAAGCCGAACCGAAGCTTGCAGCGGTGAAGAAGCCGGTGGCCAAGAAGACGGCTGGAGCCGCCAAGTGAGCGTTTCGGACACCGAAAAGGACGAGATCGAGAAATCGTCGGCGCCGCTGATGGAGCATCTGATCGAGTTGCGCCGGCGGCTGATCTGGTCGCTGGGCGGCTTCTTCGTTGCCTTCCTGGTCTGTTTCTTCTTCGCCAAGAAACTGTTCAACCTCCTGG
>NZ_RZTT01000403.1 GCF_003996995.1 Mesorhizobium sp. M7A.T.Ca.US.000.02.2.1
GGTCGACAGTGTCCGGCTCGACCGTATTCGGTGAAGCCGGCGTGTTCGGCTCAACCGTCACCGATTTGCCGCTGCCGCTTCCATTTGCGTTGTTGCTGCCGGCGCTTTGCGCCATGGCTGACGTGGCCAGACCAATGGTGAGAACCGAAGCTGCGAGGATTTTCATGAACATGGTTTGTCTCCATTTCTGTGAAGTCGTCGCTTGTTTTCTACGAAAGTGATCGCGTTGCGACTGTGGGGACAACCGGTCGCGGCGGCGAAGGTTCCCGACAAAATTCCGCTCAGGCGCACCGTTACTGGCGCAATGCTTTGGCGCAGTGCTCTGAAAAAACGGCTTTCCCTTGAACTCGAATGATGCTTTAAGGCGCACATCCACAGGGGTGCTCCGTACGGTCGGGGCTGAGACGGGGGCGGCAAGCCCACAGACCCTAGAAGCTGATCTGGGTAATACCAGCGGAGCGAGGCGGGCGATGTTTTCAGGCGCACAGATTTCCCTATACCCCATGACCGACGAATTCGTCGGTGTCATTCTTGGCGCGCTCGGTGCGCTCGATCCCTGGCGCGACAAGCTCAGGATCGAGACCGACGACATCTCGACCTTGCTGGTCGGGCCGCCCGAAGTGCTGTTTCCCGCCATGCGCGACCTCTTCGTGGCGGCGGCACGCAGCGGCAAACATTGCGTGTTGTCGGCCGCCATCTCGCGCGGGTGCCCTGGCGAGCCGGATGACCCGATCTGCCGCTCCGATGCACTTGGCGGGCCTGTCGGGCCACTCGGCCCGCGCAAGGATGCGGCCATCGCGGCGGTGCGCAATGCTGCTGCCACCGGCCAGCCGGCGGCGGCGCAGTTCTCGCTCTATGTGATGGGCACCGACGACCACATGGACGAGATCTACGGCTGCATCGATTTTCTCAAGCAGTCCGGCGTCTATGAGCGTTCCAAGCATTTCTGCACGAAACTGCGCGGTGATGCCGGTGCGATCTTTTCGGCGCTGGACGAGGCCTTCTGCCGCTTCGGACCAGGCGCCGGCCACGTAACCCTCGACGTCACGGTCTCGGCCAACAGCCCGTCGGCTGTCTGAGCCAGCCGCGCTTTCGCGCTGCCGTCAAAGGTTATCTCCCGTGGCCACATCATCAGTCGCTTCGCGCCCGATCGCGAGCCTTCTTGTCAAGGCAATGCCGGCCATGATCTCGGTCGGTTTGCTCCTGCTGGCGTGGGAGCTTTATGCCACCTATTCCGGCATCAGGCCGACGACACTGCCGGCGCCGTCGCGCGTTTTCGAGCAAGCGCTGCTCAATCGCCAGGCGCTGGCCGACAACGCCATTCCGACCATCGGCGCCACGCTGCTCGGCTTTGCCTGTTCGCTCAGCGCTGCCTTCGTGCTGTCGATGATGGTCGACTTCTTCCAGCCGCTGCGGCGTGCGCTGTTTCCTGTCTTAATCGTCAGCCAGACCTTGCCGCTGGTGGCGATCGCGCCGCTGGTGGTGCTGTGGTTCGGCTTCGGGCTGGCGCCCAAGATCATGCTGGTGGCGCTGGTTACCTTCTTTCCGATGCTGGTTGCATTGGTCGAGGGGTATGAGTCGACCGAGGCCGAGATCGGGCAAATGCTGCGCGCCATGGGGGCAGGGCGCTGGCGCATCTTCGTGCTGGCACGGCTGCCTTCGGCGCTGCCCTATTTCTTCGCTGGCTTGAGGATCTCCATCACTTACGCCGTGGTCGGCGCGATCTTCGCCGAATATGCGGGGGCCGCGAAGGGGCTGGGCATCTACATGCTCAACGCCAAGAACAATTTCCGCCCCGATCTGGTGCTGGCCGCCGTCGGTGTCAGCGCTGCCCTGACCCTTGTCCTGTTCGGGTTGACTGTACTGCTGCAGCGCCTTGCGATGCCCTGGGAGCGGGCCGGCAAGGAAACCGCCGGGAAGGGGGCCTGGCGATGAGCCGGCTCGAACTGCGGCATGTGCGCAAGGCGTTCGGTGGGCTCGACGTGCTGGCCGATATTTCGCTTAGCGTCGGCGCTGGTGAATTCGTGTCGATCCTTGGACCCTCGGGCGCCGGCAAATCGACACTCTTCCAGCTTCTGACCGGCGCCGAGCATGGCGAGGGCGAGATGTTGTTCGACGGCGCGCCGCTCGACGACCACGGCAGGCATTTCGCCTTCATGCCGCAGCGTGACGCGCTGATGCCGTGGCGGCGCATCCTCGACAACGCGACGCTCGGGCTCGAAGTGCAAGGCATGAGGAGACAGGCGGCGCGGGCGCGCGTTGCGCCGTTGTTTGCCGAATTCGGGCTTGCCGGCTTCGAGCGGCATTTTCCAGCGCAACTGTCCGGCGGTATGCGCCAGCGCGCGGCCTTGCTGCGCACGGTGGTGCAGCAACGCGACATGCTTTTGCTCGACGAGCCGTTCGGCGCGCTCGACGCGCTGACCCGCACGGCCATGCAGCGCTGGCTGGAACAGATGTGGCGGCATCATCGCTGGACGGCGCTCCTGATCACCCATGACGTGCGCGAAGCCGTGTTCCTGTCCGACCGCATCTATGTGCTGTCGGCGCGCCCGGCCCGCATCGTGCGTGAAATCAAGGTGCCGCTGCCGCGCCCGCGCAGCCTTGGCGGCGATGCCGCGCGCCAGGCAAGTACGCTCGAGGCCGAGATTCTCGACATCATCCTCAACGCCACCCCATCCAAAGGACACGATCATGACTGACTTGACGCGCCGGCAGGCCTTGTTGCTGACCCTTGTCACGGGCTTTCCGCTCGTTGCCGGATCGGGGCGAGCCCAAGCACAATCGGCACAAAAGGTCACCGTCGCCCTCGACTGGACGGTCAACACCAACCACATCGGACTGTTCGTCGCCCGCGACCAAGGGTTTTATCGCGAGGCCGGGCTCGAGGTCGACATCCTGCCTTACAGCGATACCGGTGCGGGCACACTGGTTGCAAATCGCGTCGCCGATTTCGGCATCAATGGCACCATCAGCCTGTTCACCCAGAGAACCGCCGGAGCGGACCTGAAGGGCGTCTATGCGGTGGTGCAGTCCGAAACCGGCCGCGTGGTCTTCAATGCGGCACGCAACGAGATCGTAAGCCCGAGAAACCTCGACGGCCTGACCTATGGCGGATTCGGCAGCGCCTGGGAAAACGCCCTGATATCGACCATCATCCGCCATGATGGCGGCAAGGGCAATTTCGAGACGGTGACGCTCGGCACCTCAGCCTATGAGGCGCTGGCCAATGGTTCGGTCGATTTCACGCTCGAAGTCTCGACCTGGGAGGGTGTCGACGCCGAGCTCAAGGGCGTCAAACAACGCAGCTTCGTCTATGCCGATTACGGCGTGCCTGACGAGCACACGACACTGATCTCTTCGAGCGAAGCCTATCTCCAGGCAAACCCCAAGCCTGCGGCCGCCTTTGTCCAGGCGACGCGGCGCGGCTACCAGTTCGCGGTCGATCACCCCGAAGATGCGGCAGCCCTGCTGATCGCGGCCAACAAGGATGCGTTGACCAATCCGGCGCTGATCCACGCCTCACTGAAGGCGCTGATCGACGGCCATTATCTGCGCAGCCAAAGCGGCGCCATCGGGACGATGGATCCGGCCAAGATGGGAGCGATCGGCGGCTATCTCTTCGCGTCCGGCATTTTGCGTGATGCCGACGGCAAGCTGGTTGCTCAACGCCCGGATTTCGGGAGCTATTTCCGCAACGACTATCTGAGCTAGTCTGGCAAAACCAAATGAGATGGGTCGCCAGTCTTTCTGGGCGACCGCGTGGAGCAGGTCGTCTGGAAGTGGCGCCCTGGCTCCCCGACAGCCAGTTTAATGCCGATCTGATCTTGTTGATTAACTGCCCGGCAATGGTTGCGTGCAAAGGTCGCCCTGAGGGATCATTGGGGTGTTTGCATTGCTCATATCAAAAAGCGAGGCGCTTTCGCACATCAGTGACGGCAGGATTTTGTCCGCAGCCCGAACGCGCGAAATCCTGGTGGATTTGCGCGAAGGTTTCTTTCGGATCTGCGCGCTGGCCTTCGCGGGCATGTTCGTCTACCGCGGCGTATCTTACCTGATGCTCGACCCGACCCGCATCAATGTGGCGCTGGTGGCAATTTCCGAGATCCTGACCTTTACCTGGCTGCTTCTGTCGCGGCGACCACAGGTACGCGACTGGAACCCGCTGACGGTGGTTGTTTCGGTGGTCGCCAGCTTCGGTGTCGGCTTCATCGACCTGGAACCGGGCGTGGCCATCATCCCGATCTATGCCGCCGCGCCGCTGCAAGTCCTGGCGTTGGGGTTCGTGATCTGGGGGAAGATATCGCTAGGGCGTTCTTTCGCCATTCTGCCGGGCAATCGCGGCGTGATGACCGACGGTGCCTACCGCCTGGTGCGGCACCCGATCTATGCCGGATACCTTGCCGGTCATGTCCTGTTCCTGCTGTCGGCCTTTTCCTTCTACAATCTTGCTGTCTACGCCGCGATCACCTTCTTCCAGGTTCATCGCATCCTGCGCGAAGAGGCGCTGTTAGCCGCGACGCCGGAATACCGGGACTATATGAAGCGCGTCCACTACAGGCTGTTCTACGGGATCGTCTGACAAGCGGGCCAGCGCAGAATCGTTCGGCCTGCACTCACGCTTGCACTCTCTCGCTCCCGCATCCGCCGACAGACTCTGGCCGCTTGCAATCATCGTGGCGGTCTTGCTGATGTTGCGAGAGGCTCATGCGCTGTCCGGTGTACGGCCTCGCAGTAAGACGAGCAGAGTAACGCCCGATCATCAATGGCCTTACGCACTGTTAGTGTAAAGAGAAATTATTCCAACTTTATTACAATTTTATTTCAGAAATTTTGTTGATGTATACCACGCTTTAGGTTCAGTATTCTTTCTCTGAAACTGAAATTCACCACCTCGCGTAGTTGATCTTGCAATCGGCCTCTCGCCAATTGCTTTAGCGCAACGACAACAGGAGAGTGTTATGGCTCACGCCATCAAGACAGTCGCCAACATGTTGGCGGGTAGTGCGGTAATCTTAGCCCTTTCCCTGCCCGCCAATGCTGCGGGAATCGGCCTTGGCGTTGGTGCCTCGGTGGGTGGTAGCGGCGGCGTCAATGCCGGCGTCGGGGCTTCCGTTGGCGGCAGTGGCGGCATCAGCGCCGGAGTGGGCGCCTCGGTGGGCGGCAGCGGTGGTGTAAAGGCCGGGGCCGGTGCCAATGTCGGCGGCTCGAGCGGTGTCAATGCTGGTCTCGGCGCTTCGGTCGGCGGCAGCAATGGCATCAATGCCGGCGCGGGCGCCAATGTTGGAGGA
>NZ_RZTT01000404.1 GCF_003996995.1 Mesorhizobium sp. M7A.T.Ca.US.000.02.2.1
AGCGGCACGGCGGAATTGCAGCTGATCGAATCCGACGATCCGCTCGAGGCCGGCCTCGAAATCCTTGCCCGCCCGCCCGGCAAGAAGCCGCAGACCATGACGCTGCTGTCCGGCGGCGAGCAGGCGTTGACGGCGATGTCGCTGATCTTCGCGGTGTTCCTGACCAATCCGGCGCCGATCTGCGTGCTCGACGAAGTCGACGCGCCGCTCGACGATCACAATGTCGAGCGCTTCTGCAATCTCATGGACGAGATGGCGGCCACCACCGAGACGCGTTTCGTCATCATCACACACAATCCCATCACCATGGCGCGCATGAACCGGCTGTTCGGCGTGACCATGGCCGAACAGGGCGTCAGCCAACTGGTGTCGGTCGACCTGCAGGCGGCCGAGGCGATGCGCGAGGCAAGCTGACCCAGGTCGCGCTGCCTGCGAAGGGGCCGCTCCGGAGCAATTCAGGAAAAGTGTGCAAGCGGTTTTCGCCCGGCAAAAAATGTCAGGGCCGCGGACTGTGCCTGTGCGAATGATGCTTGGCCGAGGACCAGACGAAATAGAGCGATCCCAGTTTTAGCACAGGCACCCTGCGATCCCGCTCGCGATCACGCAGTTCGCGGTAGGTCTTCACCTTCAGTGTGCCCCCCGGCAATCTGATTCGCAAAGCCATGATGCATAGAGCTTACGTGCTTTCTCCAGTTGATGGAATGTTCATTTCAAGCTCCTCGTTAGTATTCGAGCTCTTGGAGGGTCGATCGGGAATTGTACTGGGCCACCAGATGACGAAATATTTGCCAAACTGCCAGACCGGGACTTCGCCCTTGTGCTCCCGTCGCCGCAACTCATGACGTTGCTTGACCTTCAACACGCCACCCGGAAGCCTGATCTTGATCGTCATCGTCCCTCAATACTGATGGCGCGCTTCCTGGGTGCCGCGCCCGAAGCTTCATCTGTCCGGCCAAGGTAGAAAAAACGCCCACTCTCGGATCGGATCGTTGCAATCCGATTTGGCCGAGTCAATGGAGCCGGGGGCGAACTCCTGTGGCTATCGGCGCCGTGCACATAAGGCTGAGAACCGGCTCAACCTCTGCGCCGGAAGATCCAGTTCACACAGATCACGGCCACGAGGCCACACGCGATGCCGACGCAATCGGCAACCCAGTCGTGCACATCCAGATCGCGCGCTATCACCGCCGTGCCCTGGAGGACCTCGATCGCCGCTCCAACAACTGCAAGGAAGACGATCAGCCTGACCTTGCGATCAGGCCAGCCGAGCCCTCCAAGGAAAGTCATGACGGCAAAGGCGCTGGCGTGATTCAGCTTGTCGTAATGGAAACCGATATCGATCCCGTACTCCTCGAGTCCGGGTATAGGCACCAGTGCAAGGACAAGAACAGCGACAAGCGTGCTGAAAAAAGCAATCCGTTCGGCGGCTGGATGAAGTCTCATTCTGCTCCAATCTGTGCCTGCCCGCCGCGAAGGTCGAAACCGGCTCGGTATTGGCGGTTCAGGCTGAAACTCAGATCGACGGCGTTGTCTTTCAAAGCCGCAATTTTGCTTGAGCCTTTTCAGCCAGGTCTGTTCCGCCTCATCCTGGTCTTGATGCGCCGGGACGTAGCGCGGCGTTGCCGCCGTTCAACGGATCCCCGTCTGCGTCTCGTTCAAAGATTGGAGTGCTGAAAAAGGGCTCCGCATGGGCTTTCACCATTTCGCTCATTAGAATATCCGCGCCAGTCATCAGGGGGATCAAGGTTTCCGCAAATGTGTATGTTTTGATGCCGTAAAGCCACTTCAGGTAGAGAAGGGCAGCTGACGTGCCGGAGACGCACCCAACAATGTTCATCCGGGATACGACAAGCTCTATCGGATATATGTGCGGAAGGTTCGCCTCCATGATCCTGGTGCTGGCGTCGGCTGTCACATTGCCGATGGTATCCAGCAATTCGGGGAAGAAGGGCGTGCTTATTCTGGGATGTTCCTTCCAGACGACGTCGTATCCTCTCTCAACGATCTGCTCCGCAATGCGTCTATAGATCGCCGCCTCTTGCGCGTACGACATTATGCCGTTTCGCGACAATGCCTGGCCGAGCAGCAGGATCCGTGGGTTGGCTGACGCACGGCAATGTTCATTGCCGCCGGAAAGCGCATCTCTGCAGGCTTCATCTATTACGTCGCGCATCAGCGAAGCGCCGACCTGGAATCTTGGTACGTTCTCCAGAGCATCGTGAATGGGGATTTCGTGGAGCGAAGAATAAAACTTTGTCACCCGTCTCAGATGGTGTCTTTCTATCTTGTCGGCCGCTTTCCTCAGTCGGAACGCCGGTGAAATTGTAGAGAGTCCTGCAATCAAGGCTCCGGTGATGCGCCGTCTAAACCTGGTGCCTGGCGGCCGTGACATGGTTGATACTTCGAATGGAAGGTATGACGTCAAGCCATCCTCATACAAAACGATCTCGGCTTCTGGGTATGAGTCCAGCAGTATTTTTTCCGATGGCCGGTTAACGAAGCAGGCCCAGATTTCAACCGCGGAACTCGCGTCGATGCCAATTGTGTCTCGGATCAGACGATGGATCCGGAAAATTTGCAGTTGCCCATATTTACGCTCGGACGTCAGAAGGTCGTATGCCCATATGATCCGTTTCCAGGTCCATACTGTAGACGCAAGTTCAGCAAGACCGGTCTTGAAATGCTCGGAAACGCCGGCCGTTTCATAGAGCAGAAGGTAATCCTCATGCTCCTCATCCGCCGGGGAGCTTCCATCCATTGTTGACTGGCGAAGAGAGGCAACCAGGCTGAGCAATTGCCAGCTGCCAAAGACGCAGCATATTCGAACTGGCAATTTAAGGTCTCCAGATAGGATGGAAATAACGCCGCATGTCCCGCGATCTCAACCGCAAAATTGCTTCATGTCCGAAGACCGTGTGTGGCTCGGGGCGTTTCGCCAGCTTCATAATACTGCCTGTCGTCGACCGGAAAATATCTTGCAGATATTGGCGTCCAACGCCCGAGACAGGCTGGAGTTCCGCGCAATAAGCAGGCGAATTCAGTTCAATTGAGCGGCAGAGACCTGTTGAGATCCGGCATAAACATCAGGCGGCGGCAGACCGCTCATGCGGCTCGATCTTGCCGCTCCGGTTCCTGTCGGCACCAAGAGCGCGAATTCTCCCGGTTTTCGGGAAGGTCGTTGCCCGGGAAAGCGGGTTTCACTTCCATCAGTCAAAAGTAAGCTCCAGCCATGAACCGGAGCTTGATGATGACAGAGGCGGAAACCAGAATGTTTCACACGCTTGATGTGCCAGCCGGTCCGGTGCAGCGGCCCGGGATTCCGGCCGACCTGCCAAGGCATGGCGCGTGTGGCCGCACCTGTGCATCATGCCCGATGCGAAGCCTGCACTGCTCCTCGAACGCCCTTGATGCCGACGCTTCGGCGCAATTTTCCCGGTGAGCAGACGAAGGGCGGCGCCGGAAAATGCGCCGCCCTGTCGGAGGGTTGTCCGCGATCAGGCGGCGAGCCAGGCCCGGGTGAAGTCCTGCTCATAGGCTTGATGCATCTGGTAGCCCATCAAGGCAGGTTTCATATGGCAGAACAGCTTTCGCCAGTAGGGCTGAACGATGATGCCGGAATCCTGCAGCATGACCTGCAGTTCCTTCATCACCGCACGGCGCTGCTCCGGATCGGCGATGGCGTTGGCCTTGTGGACCTTGGCATCGAAGTCGGGATCGGCGAACCCTGTCTCGTTCCATGCCGAACCGGTCTGGTAGGCAAGCGCATAGGTCTGGATGCCGAGCGGTCGGGCGTTCCAATTGGTGGTCGCGAAGGGATACTTCGTCCAGTCGTTCCAGAATGCCGATTCCGGGATGACGGTGCGTTTCACCTTGAAGCCCGCGTCGCGCATCTGCTGGGCGACGGCATCGGAGCTTTCCTTGCGGTAATCGGCTTCGACCGAGATCAGATCAAACTCGAAATCGAGCTGGCCGGCTTCCTCGAGCAATGCCCTGGCCCGGACCGGATCACGTTTGATCGGCGGCAAGTCGGCGTGTTCGGGATGCATCGGTCCGACATGATCGTTCTGCGCGACGATACCCATGCCGTCGGCGCCCAGTTGCAGCACCGCTTCGTTGTCGACCGCAAGCTGTATGGCGTTGCGCACGCGCTTGTCGTCATAGGGTTTGGCGTTGACGTTGCAGCGCGAGACCAGGGTGGCCGCGGTGACGATCTCGCTTTTCTTCAGGCCCAGCCTGTCGAGCATGGCGACGTCATAGGACTGCGTCTGGCCGTTCAGGTCGATCTCACCGGATTCGAAGGCGGAGACGGTGGCGGCCGAGTCGGTGCCGTAGTCGGTCCAGTCGATGCCGTCGAGGAACACCTCGCCGCCCCACCACGACCCGTCCGGCCGCTTGCGCACCGAGGCAGCAACGCCGACATCGAGTCTTTTAAGCTCGAACGGGCCCGTGCAAACGGGGTTGGCCGACAGTGGCGCCGCCTTCGGATTGAAGGCGTGGTGGACGATCAATGCCGGATAGTCGGTCATCGCCGGGATGATGGTGATGTCGGGCTGAGACAGTTTCAGGACCACGGTGTGGCCGTCGCGAACCTCGATGGCGCCAGTGCGCGCCACCTTCGTGTCGGGATCGATCAGCGCGGTCATGCGCCCGGCCATCGAGTTGCCGGCGGCATCCTTCTCGCACCAGCGCGTGATGTTGAAGGCAACATCCGTGGCGGTGAAATCGTCGCCGTTCGACCATTTCACCCCCGGGCGCACCTTGAGCACATATTCCGTCGCGTCCGCATTGATCTCCCAGCTCTGCAGCAGCACCGGCTCGAAGGTGAAATCCGGCTTCCAGCGCACCAGCGGTTCGAGAAACTGCATGGCGATGTTGCCCATCTGCGAAACCTTGAACTTGCGCGGGTCTTCCAGCTCCATCACCTGCATGGCAACACGCACCACGCCGCCCTTCCTGGGTTGGACGGCTTCCTCGGCTCGCGCCGGGACCGGCTGACCGATGAGCCCATAGGCAATTGCCGTGCTGGCGCCGAAGGCGCTGGCCAGCGCCAGGAACTCGCGGCGGCCAAGCGCGCCGCTCTTCGCGCCTTTCGCAAATGTGCCGATCGCGGGATGAAGGGGTCTGGATGTCATATCGGTTCTCCCATTGTTGATTTTACGCCCAAATTCGGTGGAATGCCCTTGCCGCGTCGTTGCTGGGCGCTGTTCTCTACAGGACGCAGCCGATGGCGGCGGGGCCGCGCCGGCGAGGGGAAGGCAAGATGAATCTTCTGACGGCGATGCGGGTG
>NZ_RZTT01000405.1 GCF_003996995.1 Mesorhizobium sp. M7A.T.Ca.US.000.02.2.1
ACTACACGCTTTCCGAGATCCGCCGCGCCGCGGATGTCATAGATGCCGGTCGCCGCGGCGCGGCGGATCTCGGAAAGCGTGTAGTCGTCGAAGGTCGCGGATTTGCGCGGCGTCGTCGGCGGGTTCCTGTAGGTCATGCTGCCTCAATACGCGTCGGCGTTGTCGATATTGAAATTGTAGAGCGTGCGCGCCGAGCCGTAGCGCTTGAACTCCGACGGCTTGACGCCGGTGACACCGGCGCGGTCGAGCAGGCCTTGCAGCAATTCCAGATGCTCAGCCCGCATCTCCTTGGCGATGCAGTCGGCACCCAGGCTGTCGACCTTGCCGCGCACGAAGAGCCGCGCCTCGTAGATGGAATCGCCCAGCGCGTCGCCGGCATCGCCCAGCACCACCAGATTGCCCGACTGCGCCATGAAGGCCGACATGTGGCCGATATTGCCGTGCACGACGATGTCGATGCCCTTCATCGAGATGCCGCAGCGCGACGAGGCATTGCCTTCGATGACCAGCAGGCCGCCCTTGCCGGTGGCGCCGGCATACTGGCTGGCGTCGCCTTTGATGGTGATCGAGCCCGACATCATGTTCTCGCCGACGCCGGGACCCGCCGAGCCATGCACGGTGATGGTGCTGCCGGAATTCATGCCGCCGCAGTAATAGCCGACGCTGCCACGCACATCGATGGCAACAGGCTGGTCGACGCCGACGGCGACCGAATGGCTGCCTTTCGGGTTCAGCACTTCCCAGGCCGTTTCATTCGAGCCGGGCGCCAGATTGTGCAGCGCCTGGTTGAGTTCGCGCAACGACGATTGGTCAAGATCGAAGACCCGAGGGTCGTGCGCCGCGGTCTTCGAAAGCGTGGTTGCCGGCATGAACTCAATGCTCCCAGAAATAGACGGTTGCGGGCTCGGGTTCCCAGACCCTCGCATTGTCTATGCCGGGCAGCTTGGTCAGCGCGCGATATTCCGAGCCGAAGGCGACATACTGGTCGGTCTCGGCCATCACGGCGGGCTTGCAGGCGATCGGATCGCGCACCACGCCAAAGCCGTTCTTGGTGCCGACGACGAAGGTGAAGAAGCCGTCGAGGTCGGAGAGCGTGCCTTCCAGCGCCTCGCCGAGATTCTTGCCATGCGCCATCTGCGACGAGAGATAGGCTGCTGCGACCTCGGTGTCGTTTTCGGTCTCGAAGGTCATGCCTTCGCGGATCAGCTCGCGGCGGACATTGTTGTGGTTGGACAGCGAGCCATTGTGCACCAGGCACTGGTCGGCGCCGGTCGAGAACGGATGCGCGCCCATCGTCGTCACCGCCGATTCCGTTGCCATGCGGGTATGGCCGATGCCATGCGTGCCGGTCATCTTGCGGACATCGAAGCGATCGACGACAGCCTCAGGCAGGCCGACTTCCTTGTAGATCTCGACCACGTCGCCGGCACCCATGATGCGGATGTCGGGGCGCAGCGCCTGGATGGTTTCGCGCGCTTCATCGATCTTGGCCGGCGTGGTCCTGACGACCGCATGGGTGGATTTCACCGCGATCGTCACCGGCGTGCCGATGGCCTTGGCGAGCTCGGCCTCGAGGCCGCGGAAATCGCGGTCGGGCTTGGCGGACTGGATGGTGATCTTGGCCTCATTCTTGGAAGGCGCGCCATAGATGGCGATACCGGCGCTGTCGGGACCGCGATCGCTGAGGGAGATCAGCATCTGCGACAGCATCGCACCAAGCTGGGGCTCCAGCGACTTGTCCTTCAAAAACAGTCCGACAATTCCACACATGTCAGCCTCCCGATGTTTGTAGCTAAGAGATCGTTTGTAGCTAAGAGAGGATGTATCGAATGAGCCGCACAAATTCAATCGTATGAAAAAAATATTCCTCTAGTTACCTATGCGGCTCAATGCCGCTCTGCGCACTGTCGCCGTCTCGCCGGGCATTGTGAACCCATTTGGCGGTGCGGATGCGGGCGAGTTTGTAGGCGTCGAGAATCGACAAGGCATAGATCAGGAAGCCGCCGGCATGACGACCGACGAAGCTGGCATCGGGCGGCGCGATCTTGGCCGTCACCCATGCCAGGATCACCATGAAGAAAAGGAACTGAAGGCCGCGCACCGGCACGCCGAGAATGACGTGCCCGCTTCCCGGCAGCACGATTGCGGCGCCGAGAACCAGATAGGGGTTGGTGGGTGCCGTGGTGGGAATGGTCATGCGGCTTGCCGTTCGCTTTTGTTGATGGCGTCGCGAAGCGCCGACACCGACACCAGCAGTCTTTCGATCAGCGCGGGATCGAGTGTGGCGTCGCCAAACTCGGCCTGCCGGAACACACCGTAGCGCGCCCGTTCGGCTTCGGCCAGCAGCCACACGATGCGTACCCCTTTCGGGGTGATCAGCAGTTCCTTGGCGCCCCCTTCGGAAAAAATCCCGAGGTGGCCGGCGATGGTCTCCAGTGGGAAGTGGACGCCCCTGCGATCCGTCCGCAACACGGCCTCAGCCGGAAATGCTGAGCTCTTCGGCAGCGTGTGGTCGAGATGATCAAAATTGGAGAAGGTCGTCGGCGACCCCGGCCGCATCATCATATCGAAGGTGCCGGGCACGGCAACCGGCTCGGTGATCGAAACACTGAGCCAGCGCGCCGGCAGTTTCCGCGTCGCCAGTGTGTCGACGATGGTGCGCACCTGGACACGTTTGCTGTTCCAGGATCCTTCCCAGGTGATGACGCCGGCGGTGCCATCCGAAACATTGGCAGCGTCGGCGATGACTGTGCGGATGCGGTCCTGCTCGACGGCGAGTGCCATCGATGCCCTGTTGCGGCTGGCACGCGCCTGCCGGGCAAGGTGGAGAACGACAGCCAGGACAATGGCTCCGGCCAGCAGTGCTGATGTCAGCTCGGACATTTTCTCATGCCACGCCCATCCAGGATACGGACCGGCCTACTCCCATCAATAACCCTGCGGCTTCGGCCACGGCATGGTGAACTGATCGCCGCGCCGCACGAATTTGTAGCGATAGAAATGGAACCACAGTGAGATCAGGAAGTAGAAGGCGACCATGGCGATCAGCTGCGAGCCGAAGCCGAGGAAGATGGCGAAGAAGGTCACCACGCACAGGCAAAACAGCACGATGGCCGGGATCGGATGGAAGGGGTGCGTGTAGCCGCGCCGGATCGAGCCGAGTGGCCACTTCTTGCGGAACATGATGATGTTGATGCTCATGAACGTGTATTGCAGCACGCCCGACAGGATCGAGAAGGTGATCGCCTGGTTGAGGTCGGCGATGAAGGCGAAGGCCAGCGCGATCGGCAGCAGGAACAGGATCGAACGATAGGGCGTGCGATATCTCGGATGCACGGCCGAGAACCATGTCGGCAGATAGCGGTCGCGGCCGAGCGAGAACCAGGCGCGCGCCGCATCGTTGATGCAGCCATTGGCGGAGGCCATTGCAGCAAGCAGCGTGGCGACGAACAACAGGTTCTCGAGCAGCGGGCTGCCAGTCAGCTTGCCGGCGTCCCACAGCGGATAATAGGTGATGCCGAGATATTCCCATGGCATCATCGAGGCGCAGACATACCAGGTCATGGCGGCGGCGATCAAAAGCGTGATCATGCCGGCCATGGTGCCGTAAGGCAGCGAGCGGGCCGGCGAGCGCACTTCCTCGGCGGCCTGTGTGGTGCCCTCGATCCCGAGATAGTACCAGATGCCGAACTGGAAGGCGGCGATGACGCCGATCCAGCCATAGGGGAGCGCATTGCCTGGCGTGACCAACTCGTTCAGCTTCAGCACGGCGCCTTGCGTCCACGGGCTGACCGAAAAGAACAGGATGACGATCGAGATATAGGCGACCGCTGTGATGACGAAGTTGACATTGAGCGTCATCAGCACGCCGCGATAGTTCAGCCACGCCAGCACGACGATGGTCGCGGCGATGAAGGAATTGTGGGTGAGCCCTTCGACGCCGGCCTTGGCGACGATGGTGTCGCCGAGCAGGATGGCGTCGGACACTTCGAGCATGGTGTAGGCAAAGACCAGGAACAGCGCGACGTTGAACGCCATCAGCGGTCCGACGATGTGCTTTGCCTGCGCATACTGGCCGCCGGCGGCCGCCACGGTCGATGTCACCTCGGAATCGATCATGGCGACCGAGGTGTAGAGCAATCCCACGACCCAGCAGACGATCAGCGCGGCCAGTGCGCCACCCTTGTCCGCCGAGAAATTCCAGCCGGTGAATTCGCCGACCAGGACGATGCCGACGCCGAGCGCCCAGACATGGGCCGGTCCGAGCACGCGCAGGAGTGAAACTCTGTCCCCTTGGGCAGCCGGAGCAGCCGGTTCAAGTGCGATCGTCATTGTTCAATCCTCACTCAGATCCGGTGTTTTTCGGAAGTGGCTTCCAGTTCGCCCTCGCGCGAGGAGGTCAGCACCTCTTCGGAGAAGGTCGTGTCAACCTTGAACCAGTCGTAGAGCATCCACAAAGCGAGCACGATCGAGATGCCCCAGCATGCGTAAGAGAGTGCCACCCACATGATCGTGTCCCCCGATTAAATCGTCCTCAGAACTCTTACTTGTCGTCGAATTTTTCGTTGATGACGTCGCGATATTCGCGGTCTGATGCACGAAACAGGAAAACGAAATAACCGATCAGCACCGCCGCCATGATGATCAGCGTCGGCCAGTCGATGACATAGTGGAAGCGGTTCTGGATGATGTCGTGCGCGGTCTCGGGCGTATAGCCGAGCTTTTCCCAGATAGACGCCATGGTCGGGTTCTGGCCTAGCGCTTCCCAGGTCTTGGCGTCGAGCGCGTCGATGGATTTCGCCGCGCCGGCGAGGCCCAGCTTGAGCGGTAGCCACAGTGCCACGAAAATGGCGACGACGACGACGGCGATGTCGAAAACCTGCCCGGCCTTGCTTTGTTCCGGCGGCGTGTAGCGGGACATCTCTTCTACCCCTCAGGACTTGCGGTTGCGGAACGCGTCGGCGTTCTTGATATCGAGCCCGTAGATGAATTCCTTGTCTTCCTTGTAGTGCTTGACCATCGCCAGGATGGCTGCCGTGTTGAAGATCAGCACGGCGGCGGCGGCGATCGCGACCACGGCCTTGATGCCGCTGTGCGGGATGTAGGGCCATGTCATGAGGAGGACGAAGAGGATCGTCGCCCACAGGCAGACGATCAAGAGCGCGGCTCCGTGCACGTCGGAACGATACAGCGCTTCGATGCGCTGTTGCATGTCTGACATCGGTTTCTCCCCTTTTCCGCCGTCCGGTTCCGAATCCCCCGTCCGTCGTCCTCTTTCAAC
>NZ_RZTT01000406.1 GCF_003996995.1 Mesorhizobium sp. M7A.T.Ca.US.000.02.2.1
CTGTTCCTGAAACCGACGCGTCTCGTCGGCTACGATTACCGACACGGCGTTCCGCCCGAGGCTCGCACGCTGGTGGTGGTGCCGTCGCTGATCGGCTCGCGCGACGATGTCGAGGAAAACATCCGCAATATCGAGGTGCATCATCTCGCCAACACGGCCGATGAAATCCATTTCGCGCTGCTGTCGGACTGGCCAGACTCGAAGACCGAGATCGATGCGGCGGACACCGAAATCCTCGAATTCGCCCGTACCGAAATCGCCCGTCTCAACGCCCGCTATCCCTCCGAAGGCGCGCCGCGTTTCTACATCCTGCACCGGCGCCGGCTGTTCAATGCGGCGCAAGGGGCCTGGATGGGCTGGGAGCGCAAGCGCGGCAAGCTGCACGAGCTCGATCTTCTGCTGCGCGGCGACAGCGACACCACGTTCCTGCCGCTCGACGTGCCGCTGCCGGAGAATGTCGTCCATGTGATGACGCTCGATGCCGACACGCGCACCACCCGTGACGCGGTCGCCACCCTCGTAGGCAAGCTCTGCCACCCGCTCAACCGGCCGCATTTCGATGCCAGCAAGCGCGTCGTCACCGCCGGCTACGCGATCCTTCAGCCGCGCATCACCGCGTCGCTGACATCAGGCGACGATGCGTCGTTCTTCCAGCGGGTGTTTTCGGCCAATCGCGGCCTCGACCCTTATGTCTTTGCCGTGTCCGATCTTTATCAGGACGTCTTCGGCGACGGGTCCTTCACCGGCAAGGGCCTCTATCACGTCGACGCCTTCGAGGCCGCCCTGCAGGGCCGCATCGAGGAAAACACCATCCTCAGCCATGATCTGCTGGAAGGCGCGCTGGCGCGCGCGGCGCTGGTCACCGACGTCGAACTGGTTGAGGACTATCCGACCCGCTACTCGGTCGACGCCTCGCGCCACCATCGCTGGGCGCGCGGCGACTGGCAGTTGCTTGGCTTCATGCTCGATCCGCGCTCCGGCGTGCCGGCGCTGTCGCGCTGGAAGATGATCGACAATCTGCGCCGCTCGCTGACTCCGATCTTCTGGGTAATGGCGGCGATCGCCGGCTGGACGCTGCTGCCCTTCACGCAGGCCGCGCAATGGCAGGCCCTGCTGATCCTCAGCCTGTTCATGGCGCCGACATTCGATATCGTCAACGCCATCCTGCCCAAGAGCGGCGACCAGACGCCACGCGGCCATTTCTCGGCTCTGGCGCGCGACGTCGCCTTCGGCACCGCCATGGTGGCGCTGAAGATCGTGCTGATGGCACACAATGCCTGGATGATGGGCGATGCCATCGTGCGTACGCTCTACCGGCTGTTCGTCAGCCGCCAGAACCTTTTGGAATGGCGCACCGCCTCGCAGGCGCACAAGGCGGGCGACAACGATGTCGGGTCGTATTACGGCATGATGTATGGCGCCGTGATCATTGGCTTCGTCGGCCTTGCCATTCCGGTGTTGGCCGATTCGACCGGCGCCTTCGTGGCTTTCTTCTTCGCCCTGTTCTGGATTGGCTCGCCCGCCATCGCCAGCTGGATCAGCCGTTCGGCTGAAACCGAGGATCGGCTGCGCATATCGCAGGCCGACATCCATACGTTGCGCACGGTGGCGCGGCGCACGTGGCACTATTTCGAAAGCTTCGTGACGGCAGAACATCACCATCTGCCGCCCGATAATTTCCAGGAAAGCCCGGCGCCGGTGGTGGCGCCACGCACCTCGCCGACCAACATCGGCGTCTACCTGTTGTCCGTCGTTTCCGCCCGCGACTTCGGCTGGATCAGCCTGTCCGACGCCATCACCCGCATCGACGCCACCATGGCGACGATCGAGGGCATGCCGCGTGAGCGCGGTCACCTCTTCAACTGGTACGACACGACGACACTGAAGCCGCTCTATCCGCTTTACATCTCAGCTGTCGACAGCGGCAACCTCGCTGGCCATCTGGTGGCGGTGGCTGCGGCCTGCGCCGAATGGGCCGAAGCACCTTCCGTCCATCTCCAGGGCGATTTCGAAGGCATTCTCGACACGGTCACCATTCTCAGCGAAAGCCTCGATGATCTGCCCGACGACCGCCGTCAGTTGCGCCCGCTGCGCCAGCGTCTCGCCGACCGCCTCGACGGCATGCGGCGCGCTGTCGACACCATCAAGGCGCAGCCCGAAATGGCGTCGATCCGCACCATCAACCTGGCTGTGCTGGCCGGCGAGATCCGCAAATTGGCCACCGCCATCCATACCGAGGCGGTGTCGCCCCAGAGCGACGTCATTGTCGACTGGGCGGCAAGGCTGGAAGCCTCCTGCGAAGCGCACGTCCATGACGCGCACAGCGACGACAATGCCGTCGAGGCGCTCCGTGCCAAGCTGCTCACCTTGCGCGAGCGCACGCGCCGTTACGCCTTCGAGATGGATTTCTCCTTCCTGATGCGGCCGGAGCGCAAGCTGTTGTCGATCGGCTACCGGGTCGAGGAACACCAGCTCGACGAGAGCTGCTACGACCTTCTGGCTTCCGAAGCCCGGCTGACCAGCCTGTTCGCCATCGCCAAGGGCGACCTGCCGACCGAGCACTGGTTCCGGCTTGGCCGGCCGATCGTCGAAATCGGTTTCCAGGGCGCCCTGATGTCCTGGTCCGGCTCGATGTTCGAATATCTGATGCCGCCGCTGGTGATGAAGGAGCCGCAGGGCTCGATCCTCAACCAGACCAGCAAGCTGATCATCAAGCGCCAGATCCAGTATGGCCGCCAGAAGAACGTGCCGTGGGGCATTTCGGAGGCCGCCTACAATGCGCGCGACCGAGAGCTGACCTACCAATACACAAATTTCGGCGTTCCAGGCCTCGGGCTGAAGCGCGGCCTTGGCCAGAACACGGTGATCGCGCCTTACGCCACCATACTGGCGGCCCAGTTCAATCCGCGTGAAGCCGTGCTGAATCTCGCCCGTTTGCGGGAGATCGGGGCGCTCGGCCGCCACGGCTACTACGATGCCGTCGACTTCACGCCACAGCGCGTGCCGGAAGGCACGGATCATGTCGTCGTCCAGAACTACATGGCCCACCATTCGGGCATGTCGATCGCGGCGGTTGCCGACGCCATCTTCGAAGGTCGCATGCGCGACCGGTTCCACAGCGATCCGGTCATCGAATCGGCCGAACTCTTGCTGCAGGAGAGGGCGCCGCGCGACATCCCGACCGCCACCGTCAGGACCGAGGCCGACGAACGCTCCAAGGACGAGACCGAAGTCGACAGCCCCGACACCCGCATCGTGCTCAATCCGCTGCAGTCGCTGCGGTCCACCAACGTCATGTCGAACGGCCGCTATTCGGTGATGGTCACCGCGACCGGCTCGGGCTACAGCCGCTGGGGCGATCTCTCCGTCACCCGCTGGCAGCCGGATCCGACCGAGGACCGGCTCGGCTCCTACATCTTCCTGCGTGACGCCGGTTCCGGTGACTGGTGGTCGGCTACAGCCGAACCGAAGCGCGCCGCCGAGGAAAAGGCGCAGACCTTGTTCTCCGACGACAAGGCGAGCTTCGTCAAATCGGTGGGCACGTTGCGCTCCGAGGTCGAATGTATTGTCATCTCGGAAGGCAATGGCGAGGGCCGTCGGGTCACGCTCTACAATGACGGTCCGTCCGACCGTCACATCGAGGTGACCTCCTTTGCCGAACTGGTGCTCGGCCTGGAGGCGTCCGACAACGCGCATCCGGCCTTCTCGAAGATGTTCGTGGAAACCGAAATCTCTGCCAACAACGCGGCGATCTTCGCCACGCGGCGCAAGCGCGAGACCAGTGAGCCCGATATCGCCATGGTGCATTTCGTCACCGATCCGTCCGGATCGGCGCGCGATGCCGAGGCCGAAACCGACAGGCGCGCCTTCATCGGCCGTGGCCGTACCATCGTCGATGCGGCCGCTTTCGACCCGGGCGCCAGGCTGGGCGGCCACTCAGGCTTTACGCTCGATCCCGTCGCCTCGCTGCGCCGCCAGGTGCGCGTGCCGGCCAACAAGAAGATATCGCTGACCTTCTGGACCGTCGTCGGCGCTGGCCGCACCGAGCTGGACGAAGCCATCGCCCGCCTCGACCATCCGGAGAGCTTTGCCCGCCAGGCCATGCTTGCCTGGACGCGCAGCCAGGTGCAGACCCGCCATATGGGCCTCAGTCTGACCGATGCCGCCAATGTGCAGAAGCTGGCGCGCTATCTGATCTATCCGGATCCGTTCCTGCGTCTTCCCGCTGAATCCATCGCCTCGGGGCTGGGCAAGCAGTCGAGCCTGTGGCCGACAAGCATTTCCGGCGATTTCCCGATCTTCCTGGTCAGGATCGGCGACGTCGCCGATCTCGAAATCGTTGCCCAGGCGCTGCGTTTCCAGGAATATATGCGCACCCGCGGCATGATGATCGACTTCGTCGTCGTCAACGAGCAGGCGTCCTCCTATGTCCAGGACCTGCAGCGGGCGGTCGAGACGCTGTGCGAAAACAGCCGCCTGCGCGGCAAGGAGCTCGGACCTCGCCAGCACATATTCGCGGTGCGCCGCGATCTCATGGACGAGACCACCTACAAGACGCTGCTCGCTGTCGCCCGGGTGGTCCTGCACACGCGCAACGGCACCATCTTCGACCAGATCGAGCGCGCCGAGGCCGCGGCTCTGCAGGCGCGCGACGCTCTGGCAGCATTGCCAATTCCGCGTGAATTGCCGTCGCCGACACCCACGACGCATACTCCTGCCTCGCAGGCGGTGGCCAATGTCAGCGCCGATGGAAGCGGTCTCAGCCAGTGGAACGGCTTTGGCGGTTTCGACGGCGACGGGCGGCATTATGTCGTGCGCCTGGCCGGCCGCCGCACGACGCCGCAGCCTTGGATCAACGTCGTCTCCAACGCCTCGTTCGGCTTCCATACCTCCGCCGAGGGCGCTGCCTTCACCTGGAGCCGAAACAGCCGCGACTACCAGTTGACGCCGTGGTCGAATGATCCGGTCTCGAACCGGCCGGGCGAGGGCCTCTATATCTACGATCAGGCCAGCGGCAAGGCATTCTCGCCGCTCGCTGCCGTGGTGCGCGATCCCACGATGACCTACGAGGCCTGGCACGGCCAGGGTTTCTCGACCTTCCGCTCGAAGCGCGGACCATTGTCGATGGATCTCACCCATGTCGTCGATCCGGTCCATCCGCTGAAGATCTCGCGGCTGCGCATCCAGAATTCCGGTTCGGTGCCGGCGCGGCTGCGTGTCTATGCCTATGCCGAATGGGTGCTCGGCGGGCACCGGTCGCGCACTGCAGCAACCATCGT
>NZ_RZTT01000407.1 GCF_003996995.1 Mesorhizobium sp. M7A.T.Ca.US.000.02.2.1
GTTTCTGAGCGAGTTCGGACGCAGCGTCGGCGGCGGCCTGCGCCTGATTGAGATAGGAAACGCTTTCCCGGGCCGAGACAGCATTGATCCAGGCCCGCCGCGTGTCCGCGGCCAGTCGTAGCGTTTCTTCGGCGGCGCGGAGCTGGGCCTGGCGGAAGCGCGTATCCGCGACCGCGACGCGTCGCTGACGGGTCATCAGCGCAAGGATGTTGCTGGCAACCGCCCCCTCGATCGTGCGTACGGGATCGATGCCGATCGTTCCAACCGAGATTGTCGGATTGACGAGCATCCCTTCCTGCCAGACATCGGCCGCCGACAGACCGATCTCGGCGTAGGCCGCTTGCAAGCCCTTGTTGTTGAGCAGGGCGACCTGCACCGCGACGTCCGGACCAATGGTCTTCTTCCGCACCAGGCTCTTTACTTGCACGGAAAGAGCCTGCGCTTCCTCGCGGGAACGCACCCAAACCGTTCTCTTGCCGGTCACAGCTCCGGCGCGTGCCGCGACTGTCGTGAAGCCAGCGACGGGGTCGGAAACGTCGTCAGGGCCGGCGGTGGTGGCACATCCGGCAGCAATTAGCGAGATGGCTATGGCCGCAGCTATGTTCAGAAACCGCCGCTTCATGACCCGGCTCCCGTTTTTGCAGGGGACCGTTCTTCATTGAGACGCCGCCAGTTCTGCGGATCGACGGGCTCCCGCTGGTGGTAATTGGCGACGACCGGGTGATAGTGCGCGTCACGGATGCCCATCACGGGATCAGTCGGATTGAAAGCTGGAAGGACGGTCGGTGGGCTGGTTACCGCGCATCCGGCAACCAAAAGCGATGCGAGCATCGCGAGGCTTGCGAATTTCATTGTAGACCTGAAGCTAAACGTGTGCGTTAAGCCGCGCCGGAACGTATCCGCACGCTGCTCGCGAACGCCCTCGATGGGGCGGCGTCAGTTCAGGGGTCTGGGAGGCCTTATGTGCGCCGTATACTCGCCGCCTGGCAACACTTCGGCAACGGCAGGCGGAAAACAGCGGGTGACAATGCGGTCCAGCTCAGGACAGTCGACCGGCACTGCATACACCTGCGCGCAGTGGACCTCGCAGCTCTCATTTGCCGATTTCTCACCACCGGGATGTTTCTTGTCCACACCCGTTTTGGCTGCTGCGACCGCATCCTTGTGGTCGCCAACGTGGCCGCCGATGTCGTGTGCAGATTCCTCGATTTGGAGTGCCACCCCGGCGTCGCTATGAAAGCCGGTGGCGTTCGCGCTTGCGAAAAGGCCTGGCTGGAGAGAAGACAAGACCACAAATACGACCGCAAGCATCGCCCGGAACGGCGCACTTCCCGCAATCGAGATTCGGTCAACGTTTCTCATCGAACCCCTTGGGACAATTGTTCGCTTGATTTGTCAAGACCAAGTGCCGTTGACTTGTTGCACTGCAACCAAATGTGAACGCGAACAACCCTGCCTGACCCGATCTTATCCAAACGGACGAGTGACATCTTCGGGAACGGGCCGATCGTTGAGCTCCCGCCGACCGCAAACCATGAATCTCGCCGCCACTTCGCTCAGCCATAGCAGCGAAGCCGGAACTGGTAGTGCGATGAGTGGGGGAAAGGCGGTAGCGCTCTCCCGCTACCACTTCAAACCCCACTATGTCCTGTGCGATAGCGGCTATATCTGACCTTCCTAGGGCGAGTAGAAACCTTCAGCGACCTACAGCATCTCGCTCAGTGAGGCCAATGCGGCTAACGATGCCGTCACCAGATATTCTCGCCGTCACCCACGCGTATCGGCTTCACCCCTCGGGAGTTTCGCGCTCGCCTGCCGGGCTTCGCCTTCGATCTCGATCTTGCTCCGCGCTTGAAGATCGAAGCGCACCGTTACGGTGCGCATGCGCGCATGCAGGACTCCGTCCAGCGTACCGCGCATTTCATGCAGATAAGTCAGCGACGATTTCCCAAGCTTTTCTATAACGCTGCGAACGGTGACCAGAGTTCCCGCCGCGATTTCATGCACGTAGTCGATCTCCATCCTCACATCCGCCCAGCCGAGGGTCGGCGTCAAACGAGGATCGGCAATCCTGCCCAGCAACTGGAAACTGGCGTCATCAAACATCGCCACATAATGACGAACGTTGAGATGGCCCATCGCGTCGCACATCCAAGGATGCACGACGCCGACATAGGTTTCGATGCCGGGCGTCAAAACCCGACCTCGTTTGCGCCCTTGAGATCCAGCAGTTGACGGGCTTCGTCGGGCGTCGCGATTTCGAGCGACAACTCGTTGAGAATGCGCTTTATCTTGGCAACCTGTTCGGCATTGCTCTTAGCGAGCGTGCCCTTGCCGACATAGAGGCTGTCTTCCAAACCGACCCGTACATTGCCGCCCATGATCGCGCCCATCGTGCAGAGATTTATCTGGTGCTTGCCCGCGGCAAGGATCGACCAGAGATAGTCGTCTCCGAACAGCCGATCAGCCGTCCTGCGCATGTGCATCATGTCTTCTGGGTCGGCGCCGATTCCGCCCAGCAGCCCGAAGATCGTCTGGACGAAAAGCGGCGGCTTCAGCAGCTTGCGGTCGAGAAAATGCGCAAGCGTGTAGAGGTGACTGACATCGTAGCACTCGAACTCGAACTTCGTGCCATAGGCCTGGCCGACTTCGACGATGATACGCTCGATCTGCTCGAACGTGTTGGAGACGATGCCCTTCTTTGTGTCTTCCAGGTAGCCCTTCTCCCAGTCGTACTTCCAGTCGGTGTATTTCGGCGCGATGTGGTGCAGGGCGAAATTCATAGATCCCATATTGAGCGAGCAGAGTTCCGGCTTCGAAGCGTGCGCGGCTTCAAGGCGCTCTTCGAGGGTCATCTTCAGCCCGCCGCCGGTGGAAATGTTCATTACGGCGTCGGTCTGCTGCTTGATGCGCGGCAGGAAATCCATAAACAGCTTTGGATCAGGGGTAGGCTTGCCGGTCTCCGGATCGCGGGCATGCAGATGGATCACCGACGCTCCGGCTTCGGCTGCTCCGACGGCGGCGTCGACGATCTCGGACGGCGTTATCGGCAGATACGGGCTCATCGTCGGCGTGTGGATCGAGCCGGTGACCGCACAGGTGATGACGACTTTCGGCGATTTCTTCATGGTTGAACTCTCCCTTGTCTGCCTTTTGTTGTTATCTCTCGAGCGCGAGGCAATCCTCACGACCACAGCCCAACCGAACCGCCTCGCCCGCATTGAGTTCGGACCGAGACGACGATGCGGCAAGCTTGACAATGAATTTCAGGCCGCCCGCCGTCACAGCGACGAGCCGGATGTGATCCCCGACATAAACGGACTGAACGACGGTTGCCGCAATCACGTTGAGGGCGGTGGAGCCATCGTGCAATAAGGACATGCGCTCGGGCCTGATCGACAGCGTCACCCTGGCGCCCGCAGGGGGCGTCGCGCCAGGGGAAATGGCGTTCCACACCAGATCGCCATCGTCTAGATGGACGGCCACGCCACCGTTTTCACCGCCGGCAAGCACGGTGCCGGACATGCGGTTGTTCTCGCCGATGAAGCTCGCCACAAAGCTGCCCGTCGGACGCTCATACAGTTCGCGTGGTGTCGAAAGCTGCTCGATGCGGCCGGCACTGAACACCGCGATCCGGTCCGACATGGTCAGCGCCTCGGTCTGGTCGTGTGTCACATAAACGAACGTGACGCCGAGCCGGGCATGGATATCCTTGATTTCGAACTGCATCTGCTCGCGCAATTGCTTGTCGAGGGCGCCGAGCGGTTCGTCCATCAGGACAAGATTTGGTTCGAAGATCAGGGCGCGGGCAACCGCGACGCGTTGTTGCTGCCCACCCGAAAGCTGCGCCGGACGCCGGTTGCCGAATTCGGGCAACTGGACCATATCGAGAACGTTCCTGACACGTCGCGTCACCTCGTCGCGGCCAAGTTTGCGGACCTCGAGCGGGAAAGCCAGGTTTTCGGCGACCGTCATGTGCGGGAAAAGCGCGTAGTTCTGGAACACCATGCCGATGCCGCGACGATTGGCGGGAACGTTGTCGATGCGCTGACCGTCAATGAGGATTTCGCCCTCGGTCGTATCTTCGAACCCCGCAAGCATCATCAACGCCGTCGTCTTGCCAGACCCGGAAGGCCCCAGCAGCGTCAGGAATTCGCCGCGCATGATTTCCAGGTCGAGCTGACGCACCGCCTGGACCGTCTGCCCGTAGCGCTTGCTGACGCCACGAAACTCGACATGAACCGGGCCACGCGGGGATCCGCCCATCACCGCGCCTGCGCCTTGGGATCACGGCGTGCCGAAGCCGGGCGTTTGCGCGCAGGTTGAGCCTCAGCCGCCGCGGCGGCGCGAAGAATGATGTCGGCGGCCTCGCGCAGGTCGGCCACCAGCGCCTTGCGCGCAGCCGCGCCATCGGCGCGACGCAGCGCCGCGAGCATTTCGTCATGATGGTCCAGGCCCAGGCCGTAGGTCACGTCCGAGCGGACGATGTTCAAGAACGGTCCTGCTTGCAGCCACAATTTCTCGATGATTTGCTGGATGAGAGGTGACCGCGCGGCATGGTACATCGTGAAATGGAAGCGCCTGTTCAAGCCGAGATAGCTAGCCATGACATTGCTCTCGACGCATTCGCGCATCAGCCCGTTCAGCTTCGCCAATTCATCGAGTTCTTCGGGCGTGATGGTCGTCGCGGCCCACTCGGCCGCCGTTCCTTCGACGCTGCAGCGCACACGCACCAGATCCGAAATACGCGCCACCGTGGCCTCGGGGACGATGACGCCCCGATTTGGGTGGTCGAACATCGCCTCGTCGCTGACGAGTTGCCGCAAGGCCTCGCGCACCGGCATGGCGCTGGTCCGGTACTGTTCGGCAAGCTGTCGCACGACCAGTCTTTGGCCGGGCAGGAAGTCACCGTTCATCAGTGCTTCCTTCAAGCCCGTATGGACACGAACATGAGCTGTCTTTTGCGCGGCCGAGCCGGCACTGGCATCCTTGCGATCGAGCATCAGTTTGTCCGGCGCGGCAGTATTTTGAGGTTGCTCGACAGGAAATCGTCGAATGCGCCGGCGAAGCCGTCGAGTTCGGCGTCGCCAAATGGCAGTGACAACGCCAGCATGCCGCGCGGCGTCACGTAGTACCCTCGCAACAGCATTTCGATATGCCAAAGCGCAATCACCGAAGGATCGGCATCGTCGAGCCGCGCCGGAGTGTCCACCGGCCCCTCCACGAAATGCAGGTTCATCAAAGACCCTCGCCCTATGACGATGCCCTCGACGCCATGC
>NZ_RZTT01000408.1 GCF_003996995.1 Mesorhizobium sp. M7A.T.Ca.US.000.02.2.1
GCTGGTACTAGCGTCGAGCCTGGCACACTTGCACCAGGGATAAAACTTCACCATTTTAGGTGAGGAATCATTCGGCAGGCCTTGAACCTGCATGGAATGGAGAAGGAAAAACATGGGACGCTTCGCCGTCATCACGATGACCGAAAAGGCCGCCGACCGGGTGCGCGAGATTGTCGCCACCCGCGACAACGCGCACGGCATCCGCCTCGGCATCAAGAAGGGCGGCTGCGCCGGCATGGAATATACGGTCGATCTGGTGACCGAGCCCAACACCAAGGACGACCATATCGAGCGCGATGGCGCGCATGTCTATGTCGCACCGGAAGCAGCACTTTTCCTGTTCGGCACCGAGATGGATTTCGAGCAGACGACGCTGCGCACCGGTTTCACCTTCCACAATCCGAACCAGAGCTCGGCCTGCGGTTGCGGCGAATCCGTCGAACTCAAGCCGGCCGACCTGAAGGCACTGGCAGAAGCCCGCGCTTCCTGAGTTTTTCCTTCGCCCCGTTGACGGGGAGAAGGTGTCACGAAGTGACGGATGATAGGCAGCGCCGGCCTCTCCAAAGTTAGCGCCGCTCCTCATCTGCCGGCGTTCGTCGTTCGAAGGCCAAGCAATTGGCTTTTCGTCCGCTGCGCGGATCACTCCTCACCTCCCCGTAAACGGCGCGAAGAAATTCACTCCACCCACATGCCCGTCCGCTTGTGCGAGTCGGCGATCGATTCCTCGGGATAGATGTCGAAGACCTTGTCATGCTTGCCAACCACCGGCTCCACCCAGTTCGCCTTGTATTTCAGCATGAGGTGCACCTTGCTTGGCGGAATGGGTAAATCGCTGTCGATCGCCGAAGCGAAGGGATGCACCAGCTCCGGCCATGTCGGGTCGTAGAGCCAAAGGGCTGAGCCGCATTTCTTGCAGAAATTGCGCTCGCCGGTTGAGATTTCGCAATGCGGATGCTCGTCGTCCTCGATCTCCGCCCGAAAGACGCCGAGGCTGCGCTTGCCCCTGATGTTCAGTGTTTCGTTGTCGGCACCGAGATTGATGGCAAACCCGCCGCCGCCCTGCTGCTTGCGGCAGATCGAGCAGTAGCACAGCATGAATGGCGCCGGCGTGTGGCTCTCCACCTCGAAACGGACGGCATTGCAGCGGCAGGAGCCTTTGAGCAGCACGGGCATAGCGGGAAACTCCGATCGACCTCACACAACCTGTCAGCATGATTTTGGTTGCGGCGATGACAAGGCCAAACGCCGGTGACATGATCGCGGCATGGACAATGAGCGCATCGCCGAACTGTTCGAGGGCCTCGGTCCTGTCAGCATCCGAAAACTGTTCGGCGGCAAGGGCATCTATTTCGACGGTGTCATCGTCGCCATCGTGCTGCGCAGTGAATTGCTGCTGAAGGCCGACGAGCAAAGCGTGCCCGAGTTCGAGGCCGCCGGCTGCACGCAATGGACCTATACCGGCTCGCGCCACGGCAAGCTGGTCGCCATGCCCTACTGGAGCGTTCCAGACAGCGCTTTCGATGATCCCGACGAGATGACGATCTGGGCACGGCGGGCGTATGAGGCGGGGCGTCGGGCGGGGAAGTAGATTCCCGCAAGCGCGAGGCCACCCCCTCATCCGTCCGCTTCGCGGCCACCTTCTCCCCGAGGGGAGAAGAGGTCGACGTCGGCGCTGTAAGCTCCTCTCCCCTCGGGGAGAGGTCGGATTGCCCCGAATTGTTCTTTGCAATTCGGTCTCGGCAATCCGGGTGAGGGGGAACCTTCGCTGCGTGACCCTAAAGCGCCTTCGCAATCCTCGCCGCCAGCCGCGCATTATTCTCGACCAGCGCGATGTTCGTCTTCAGGCTCCTGCCGCCAGTCAGTTCGAGAATCTTTCCCAGCAGGAACGGCGTCACCGCCTTGCCGGTCACGTTGAGCGCTTCTGCGGCCTTCTGCGCGGCGTCGATATAGCCCGCCATCTCCTCAGCCGGGATTTCCTGGTTCTCCGGCACCGGATTGGCGATCAGCATGCCGCCGGCGAGCCCCAGCGCTGCCCTCGTCTGGTAGAAATGCGCGATCTCTTCCGGCTCGTGCAAAGTCAGCGGCGCGCGGAACGGCGAATGCCTGGACCAGAAGGCCGGCATCGTCTCGCAGCCAAGGCCGACCACCGGCACGCCGCGCGTCTCCAGCACTTCCAGCGTCTTTTCGATGTCGAGAATGGCCTTGGCGCCGGCCGAGACGACGATGACCGGCGTGCGCGCCAGCTCGTCGAGATCGGCGGAAATGTCAAAACTCTTTTCGGCGCCCTTGTGCACGCCGCCGATGCCGCCGGTGGCGAACACTTTTATGCCGACCATATGCGCCGCGATCATCGTGGCGGCGACCGTGGTGCCACCGGTACGCCCTTGCGCCACGGCAAAACCGAGATCGGCGCGCGACAGCTTCATGGCGTCGCCCGTCATCGCCAGCGATTCGCGCTCGCCGTCCGAAAGCCCGATCTTGATGCGGCCGCCAACCACGGCGATCGTCGCCGGCACGGCGCCGCCATCGGTGATGATCTTTTCAACGTCGGCCGCCATGGCGCCATTGTCGGGGTAGGGCATGCCATGGGTGATGATGGTGCTTTCCAGCGCCACCACCGGCCGGCCGGCAGCCAGAGCCTGCGCCACCGGCGCGTGGATGTCGATGAGGGGGCGGGCGGTCTCAGGGGTCATCAGGGTCTCCAATCCGGAATGCGGCGCGTCCGTGGGGACACCAGGCAACATCGCGGCACTATGAATTCGCCGGTCTCATGCCACTTCCCTGGCATCCGGCACAAGAGCCAGCGCTTCCGCGAAGCTTGAGGCGGTGAACTCGGGAACGGCGTTGGCGCTTTCGATGGCAAGCGTCGCCCCGGCGATGCCTTCGCGCAGGGCCACCCGCAGCGGCAGTCCGCGCAGCAAGGCAGCGACCGTTGCGCCCGCCAGCGCATCACCGGCCCCGGTGACGTCAGCGACCTTTCGGGGATTGGGCGGCATGATCGAAAAGGCGCCTGTTTCATCGAACCCCAGCACGGGCGCCTCGCCCGCCGTCACCACGCCACTGACGAGGCCGCTGCATCGCAACCCGTCGACGACCTCGCGCTGCCTGGCATTCGCGGCGACGCCGGCCAGCACCATGGCCTCGCGCCGGTTCATGAAGACCAGCGAGAGCTCCTTCAGCACCGGTATCAACCGGACCGCCTTGGCCGGCGAGATGGCGATGGTGAAAACCGGCTTGCCCGCGGCGAGCGCCACCAGCCGTTCCAGCGCCGAAGAAGGCAGGTTGGCGTCGCACAGGATAGCGTCGGCGGCAGCGATCACCTCTCGCACCTTGGAGCGCCTGATCTGCTTGGGAAACGCCAACTCATAGAGCGCCATGTCGGCGAAGCCGACGATCAGCTCGCCCTCGCTGTCGATCAGCGCCGTGTAACTCGGCGTCGTGCGGTCGAGGAAGACCGCCGACAGGTCGGTAATGCCTGTCTCGGCGATGGCTCGCGAAACGGTATCGGCAGCGGCATCGCCGCCGCGAACCGACATCAGCGACGCGGAGACGCCGCGCCGCACGGCGCTGCGCAAAGCATTGAAGACGCCGCCGCCGACATCCTCGCGCATTGTGCCCGGATTGGAGGCGGCAGGCACGTAAGCGCCGGACACCTGGCCGCGTCGGTCGATATGGGCGCCGCCTATGGCCAGTATTTTCGCGGATTTCAGCATGCCGGCGATATGACCTTTGTTATTCCAGCCGCACAAGCGCTAGGTGCGACGGAGCTTCGCATGCGAGGCGGCGATTCGGCAGGTCGAAACAACCGAGCCGTCTGGCCCAACGTGCGGTGCATTCCTGATCGAATCCCTGGACAAAAAAAGAACAAATCCGGATATTGCTTGTTTTTCAGTTATTTGACCCCCCTTGCCAAATGAGAACAAAAAAGGTACAAATAGGCAGGGATTACGGATTGTCCGGCCTTCATTGACGACCAAGGGGTGATGTATCATGGCTCAGAATTCTTTGCGGCTGGTAGAGGACAAGGCAGTGGACAAATCAAAGGCTCTGGATGCGGCGCTGTCGCAGATCGAGCGGGCTTTCGGCAAGGGCTCGATCATGCGGCTCGGCGCCAACGATCAGGTCGTCGAGATTGAAACGGTGCCGACCGGCTCGCTTGGCCTCGACATCGCGCTTGGCGTCGGTGGCCTGCCGCGCGGCCGCATCATCGAGATCTACGGGCCGGAAAGCTCGGGCAAGACGACGCTTGCCCTGCACACCGTTGCCGAAGCCCAGAAGAAGGGCGGCATCTGCGCCTTCGTCGATGCCGAGCACGCGCTTGACCCGGTCTATGCCCGCAAGCTTGGCGTCGATCTCGAAAACCTTCTGATCTCGCAGCCTGACACTGGGGAGCAGGCGCTGGAAATCTGCGACACGCTGGTGCGCTCCGGCGCCATCGACGTGCTGGTGGTCGATTCGGTCGCGGCGCTGACGCCACGCGCCGAAATTGAAGGCGAGATGGGCGATTCGCTGCCCGGCCTGCAGGCCCGCCTTATGAGCCAGGCGCTGCGCAAGCTGACCGCGTCGATTTCGCGCTCCAACACCATGGTCATCTTCATCAACCAGATCCGCATGAAGATCGGCGTCATGTTCGGCTCGCCTGAAACCACCACCGGCGGCAATGCGCTGAAATTCTACGCTTCGGTGCGCCTCGACATCCGCCGCATCGGCTCGATCAAGGACCGCGACGAGGTTGTCGGCAACCAGACCCGCGTCAAGGTGGTCAAGAACAAGCTGGCGCCGCCCTTCAAGGTGGTCGAATTCGACATCATGTTTGGTGAGGGCGTCTCCAAAACCGGCGAACTGGTCGATCTCGGGGTCAAGGCTGGTATTGTCGAGAAGTCTGGCGCCTGGTTTTCCTATAACTCGCAGCGTCTCGGCCAGGGCCGCGAAAATGCCAAGCTGTTCCTGCGTGACAATCCCGACACGGCACGCGAGATCGAGTTGTCGATCAGGCAGAATGCCGGGCTGATCGCCGAAAAATTCCTCGAGAATGGCGGCCCTGAGCGCGGCGATGATGACGGTTTCGAGGAAGAATCCGGCGCGATGTAACAGTTTCGTGCGCGATGCCGGCCGGAGTTCGGCCATAATCGCGTTCTATTATCTCAGGCTTATGTAATCGAGTTCCGTGTTATTGCGTTTCGAAACCGCCGGCCCAGTGCCGGCGGTTTTGCGTTTTGGCGGCGAAACCAGGCCGGGTCGAACGGCCGGCAAA
>NZ_RZTT01000409.1 GCF_003996995.1 Mesorhizobium sp. M7A.T.Ca.US.000.02.2.1
CGACGGTCAGGCGGAACTCGGAAAGAACCCGTGTGTCGTCGCGAAAGAAACCGTCGCCGGCTCCACGTATGTCGCCATAGGCGTCGGCAACCGCGAAGCAATCGCCCTGTTTGAGCGCAAACAGCCGATGCGGCTCGCGAGGTGCGGTGGCGTCGAGCGATGCAAGCGCAACCGCAGGATCGAGCTGGCGCTCATCGAGTTGGGCCATTCGTCAAAGATCCCTGTTGTTTCGTTGCCGTGGCTCGAGCACGTCGCTGCTCAAGACGCCTTCGCCGCGCTCGGGACGCCGATCAGGCCCGCATAGGCGGCCAGATAGTCGCCGGCCATTCTTCGAGCGGAAAAACGCTTTTCAAAAACGGCCCTCACCTTGCGCCTGTCGAGCTGCAGCAAAGCAGGCACCGCGGCGACCGCTCCATCCAGCGTGTCAGCGATGAAACCGGTCACGCCTTGATCGATGATCTCGGGCAGCGCACCGCAATTCCAGGCGATCACCGGCGTACCGCAGGCCATGGCCTCGATGGCGGCGAGCCCGAACGGCTCCGGCCAGTCGATCGGGAACAGCAGGCCGGCCGCCTTGCCGAGAAATTCCGCCTTCTGGTCCTCCTCGATCTCGCCGACATAGACGATGCGATAGCCGTCGATCAACGGTTCGACCACCTCGTGGAAATAGGCGCGGTCGTCGTCGCCGATCTTTGCCGCAAGCTTCAGCTTGAGCCCCGACCGCAAGGCGATCTCGATGGCGCGGTCCGGGCGCTTGTCGCGTGAGAACCGGCCGAGGAAGGCAAGGTAGGGTTCTTCCGCCGTCGTCTCGAAAGTCGGTTCGTAGAGAGTGGTCGGCAGCCCGTGATGGATCGTCGCCAGCCAATTGGCCTTGGCAAGGCCCGCCTTCTGGCTGTGCGAAATGGAAATCAGGGGAAAACGCGGAAACCGTTCATAGGCCGGCGCCAGGTCCACATAATCCAGCCTGCCATGCGGCGTCGTCACCGTGCGGTCGGCGAGATCCTCGAAGAAGGAAAAGTGCAGGAAATGGCTGAGGTGGAAGTGGATGACATCGAACTCCGACGCCCGGTCCCTCACCTGAGCAAGCATCGAAAGATGCGCAGCGATCTCGGATTTGAGCGGACGCGGATCGAGGCGCAGCGCGCGTTCCCGGCTGGCTACCAGCGTCGCGGAAGTCTGGCTGTCGCCACTGGCGAACAGCGTCACCTCATGGCCCAGATCGACCAGCGCTTCGGTTAGATACGAGACGATGCGCTCGGTGCCGCCATAGAGCCTTGGCGGCACCGATTCATAAAGCGGCGCGACATGGGCGATTTTCATATTCCATCCTGGATGCTGGGCATGCAGGTGTGAAATGCGTCAACGCCTCGATTGGTTCCGATTTTATGATCGAGCCGTCGGCACCAGAGGCCGCAGTCGGCATGCAACTGTGCGTCAAACGGATTGCGCGATCAGGGTCAGAAAGCCACCGCTCAGGGCGACATTGCCGACGAAGCCATTGATGCGGGACGCACGATCCGGGCCCTGATGGTCCCAAAAATTGTGGAACATCGGCGTGGCAACGATCAGGAACACCAGCAGCACCGCGGCCGCGATTGCCGTCCACAATCCTGCGATGACCAGCACGCCGGCGGCGATCTGAAGCACGATGCCGAGCCACAGCGCCAATCTTGCCTGCGGCACGCCGCGCGCAGCCATCATCTGGGTCAGGAAGGCCGCGTTCTGGATGTTGCGCAGGCCGGCGAAGACGAAGGCGCCGCCGAGCAACAGGCGCGCGAGAAACAACAAGGTTGAAGGCAAATCGGCAGGCATCAAACGCTCCCTTGGAAAGTGGAGCGCCGCCTTTCGACGGCGCTCCCAACATAACTGGACAATTAGGCGGCCTTGGCCGCCGGCATCGGGTGAATGGCCTGGAACGGAATGCACAGCCGGTTCCAGGTGTTGATCATGCCGAGCGCAACGGACAGCTTGACCAGTTCCTCTCCCGAGAAATGCTCGAGCGTCTTTGCATAGAGTTCGTCCGGCACGCCATTGTTGGCGATCAGGGTGACGGCCTCGGTCCAGGCCAAGGCGGCGCGTTCGCGCTCGGAAAACAGCGGCGATTCCTTCCAGGCTGAAACCAGGTAGAGCCGCTGCTCGGTCTCGCCGTCGCGCCTCGCCTCGCGGCTATGCATCTCGACGCAGTACGAGCAGCCATTGATCTGCGACGCTCTGAGCTTGATCAGGTGCAGCAGGCTCACCTCGAGCCCGCATTCGTCCACCGCCTTGTTGAGCGCCGACACGGCCTTCATGATCTCCGGCGCCTTGGCGAAAAATTGCAGCCTCTGTTTCATCTTCTTGTCCTTTCAAATCTGCCTGGGTTTGGGTCGGCGGGGGTTAACTGGATTTCTGCGGCCGCTGGTGGCGCTCGACGAAGGCGCAGCTCGCGGCAAGCGACCTGGGATCGCCTTCTGCCGCATAGGTGGCCACGATATCGGACAGTTTGGTCTCGGCGAGCGCGGCGCGATAGGCGCGCTCGGCCTTCAGCATCGCGGCGTTGATGCCGCAGGGTTTGACATAGGCCGATGCATCGAGCTTCACCGGACCGCGCTGGCGGATCTCGCCGCAACGGAAAGCCGGCTCGCGGCCCTCGACGGCCAGCACGATGTCGAGCAGCGTGATGCGCTCGGCCGGCCGCGCCAGCCGATAGCCACCGGCAGGCCCGGGCACCGATTCCAAAATGCGCGCGGCGCTCAGCATGTTGAGATGCTTCAGCAGATAGCTAGGCGACAGGCCAAAGGCCTCGGCGAGAGCAGCGCCAGGCATGGTGCTCTTCCCCTCCACACTCGCCAGCGTGGCAGCGCAATGGATGGCTGCCTCAACGCCCTCGCCCAGCTTCATTGGATCGGCTCCTTTATCGTGGATACATAGTATCGTGGATAATTCTTATCTGCAATAGGAAAATGCAGAGTCGTCCGCTTTCGAAAAAGGAATACGTTGGCGGTTGGCGAAATCGGCGATGCCAGCGTCTTTCTCCCCGTCACTATACGGGGAGAAATGCCCGGCAGGGCAATGAGGGGCGGCGCCAACTTTGAGATGAGATGCGGGCGACTGGTGGGCAGATCATCCCAAAGGTCGCGCTGCCCTTCATCGCCCTGCCGGGTGTCCAGCCGATAGATGGGTAACAGTTTGAACCGGATACATAGGTAACAGTTTTCCCTCTTATGATGGGTTCGCGGCAGCGCCAAGCGGTTGGGTTGGCGCGGCGCTGCGGCGAACCAGTTTCCTGTGCTTGTGGTCGATGAAGCCGAGCGGATGGGCATGGAAGCGCACCGCCCATTGGCCGTTCTCAGTCTCTTCGATGGCAATCGGCTCGCCTGCCAGCGTGGCCGAGACGTAGATCTCTGCGCCCTGCCATTTGACGGCGCCGTTCTGGCGCACGCTGCGCACCGCCGCCTCGGCCGGATAGTCCGGCTCGGGGATCGTCTTAGGCAGAGAAGCTGCTGCGCCCTCGGCGCTCTTCTCGTGACGTGTCCCTATTCCGCAGCCACCTTGGCCATCGGATTGTTCGGGTGCGTCGTCCAGTTGGCATAGACCGGCGATACCGGCCTCCCAGTGCGCTGGTCCATCACGCCGGCTGCCAGCGGCTCCATGGTGATGCAGTTCTCGACCGGGCAGACATTGACGCAGAGATTACAGCCGACGCATTCGGCCTCGATCACCTCGAAGTGCCTGATACCGTCGACCATGCTGGTGATCGCCTGGTGCGAAGTGTCCTCGCAGGCGATGTGGCAGCGGCCGCATTTGATGCAGGCTTCCTGGTCGATACGCGCCTTGGCGACGTAGTTCAGGTTGAGATACTGCCAATCGGTCACATTGGGCGTGGCGCGGCCGACGATGTCGTTGAGCGAGGCGTGCCCCTTCTCGTCCATCCAGTTTTCGAGGCCCGCGATCATTTCCTGCACGATCTTGAAGCCATAGGTCATCGCCGCCGTGCACACCTGCACATTGCCGGCGCCGAGCGCCATGAATTCGGCCGCGTCACGCCAGGTGGTGATGCCGCCGATGCCGGAGATCGGCAGGCCGCGGGTTTCGGGATCGCGCGCGATCTCGGCCACCATGTTCATGGCGATCGGCTTCACCGCCGGGCCGCAATAGCCGCCATGCGAGCCCTTGCCGTCGATTGTCGGCTGCGGCGCGAAGCTGTCGAGGTCGACACCGGTGATTGAATTGATGGTGTTGATCAGCGACACCGCGTCGGTGCCGCCGGCATGTGCCGCCCGTGCGGGCTTGCGCACATCGGTGATGTTGGGCGTCAGCTTGGTGATGACGGGCATGCGGGTGTTCTGCTTGCACCAGCGCACCACCATTTCGATATATTCCGGCACCTGGCCGACAGCCGCGCCCATACCGCGCTCCGACATGCCGTGCGGGCAGCCGAAATTGAGCTCGATGCCGTCGGCTTCGGTCTCCTCGACCACCGGCAGGATCGCCTTCCAGGCCTCCTCGACGCAAGGCACCATCAGCGAGACGACGATGGCGCGGTCGGGCCAGTCCTTCTTGACCTGCTTGATCTCGCGCAAATTGACCTGCAGGTCGCGGTCGGTGATCAGCTCGATGTTGTTGAGGCCGAGCAGGCGGCGGTCGGCGCCCCAGATCGCGCCATAGCGCGGGCCGTTGACGTTGACCACCGGCGGGCCTTCCTCGCCGAGCGTCTTCCACACCACGCCGCCCCAGCCGGCCTTGAAGGCGCGGATGACGTTGTAGGCCTTGTCGGTCGGCGGCGCCGAGGCAAGCCAGAACGGATTGGGCGACTTGATGCCGACGAAATTGTTTCTGATATCTGCCATGCTCATGCCCTCCCGTTCGAGGTCAGTGCCCGGTTGATGCTCTCCGCAGCGTCGCGCCCCTGCGCGACCGCCGAGACGGTGAGGTCGTCGCCACCGAAGATGCAGTCGCCGCCGGCCCAGACCCTGGCAAGCGACGTACGCCCTTCCGCATCCACCTTGATGCGGCCGGCTTCGAGATCGATCGACGCACCGCTGCCGTTGAGGGCTGCCGGCACAAAACTCTGTCCGATCGCCTTGAACACCTGGTCGGCAACGAGCGTCAGGGTCTCGCCGGTGCCGGCAAGCCTGTCGCCGTTCATGGCGGTGTATTCGAGTTCGACGCCCGACACTTTGCCGCCCTCGGAGATCACCCGCTTCGGCTGCAGCCAGTGGCGGATGGTGACGCCATTTGC
>NZ_RZTT01000040.1 GCF_003996995.1 Mesorhizobium sp. M7A.T.Ca.US.000.02.2.1
AGCACCGGCAGCATGACGCGATAGACCTTCGGCTTGTGCGCCGCCCAGATACCAAGTGGCACACCGATGGCCATCGAGGCGGCGGCGGCGGCAACCACCAGCACCAGTGTCTCTACCGTCTGCTTCCAGAGGTTCTGGTTGAGGATGAACAGCAACCCGAGAAAGACAGCCACCGCCAAGCCTCTCGATCGCTGCAGATAATAGGCAAGCAGTGCAATCAGCGCGATGAGAAGGACCGGCGGTACCAGCAGCAGCGTGTCGACCACTCCATCGAGCAGGAAATTCAAGCCGCCGGAGAGGCCGCGGAAGAAGGTGTTGAAATTGTCGGTAAGGAAGGTGAAGAACGCTTTGCCCCACTCGCCTATGGGGATTTTATAACTGACAAAGAATTTTGAAATCGGATCCATCTTGCCCCTCTTTGGCAGTCGCCGTCCTTGCCGGACGGTCATCTTGTCACAGGATATGAAAAAGGGCAGCCCTTTCTACAGTGACTGCCCTTCTTGATCGGTCACGCCGAACGCAAGACCTGCTCAGCTTCCGAGCGCAGTCTTCACGGCTGCAGCGGCGTCGCCGCCATCGAAAGTGGTCACGCCGGCAATCCACGGAGCAACCGCGTCCGGATGCTTCTTGAGCCAGTCGGTCGCAGCCGTATTGGCGTCAGCGCCCTTGAGGATCGCGTCCATTATCTCGCCTTCCATATCGAGATTGAACTTCAGGTTGGCGATGAACTTGCCGGCATTCGGGCACTCGGTGGTGTAACCCTTGCGCACATTGGTATGGACAGTGGCGGCGCCGAAGCCGCTGTCGCCCATGCCATCGAGATAGGTGATCTTCATGGCACCCATCACCGGATGCGGCGTCCAGCCGAGGAAGGCGATCCATTCATTGCTCTTCATCGACTGCTCGGCCTGCGTCAGCATCCCGGCCTCCGAGGATTCGACCAGCTCGAAGCCTTCGAGATTGTCTTTCGGGTTCTTGATCATGTCGAGGATAATGCGGTTGCCGTCATTGCCGGCCTCGATGCCATAGATCTTGCCGTTGAACTTGTCCTTGAACTTGCCGATATCGGTCAGCGATTTCACGCCGGCGTCAGCGACATAGGTCGGCACGACGATGCCGTAGCCGGCGCCGGTCAGGTTGGTGCTGATCGTCTCGACCGAGCCATCGGCGGTATAGTCCTTGATGTCGTTGGTCATCGACGGCATCCAGTTGCCGAGGAACACGTCGAGATCCTTGTTCTTCAGCGACGCCATGGTCACCGGCACCGACAGCTGGATCGTCTGCGGCTCATAGCCGAGCGCGGTCAGCAGCACGGAGGCGATGCCGGTCGTCGCCTGGATGTCGGTCCAGCCGACATCGGAAAGGCGCACCGCCTTGCAGCTCGCCGGATCGCCGGCAAAGGCAGCGCTGGTGGACAAAAAAGCCGCCAGGCCGAGGCCGGCGACGAAAGAGTTCATACGCGACATAGACAGTCTCCCATTGTTATTCTTGGCGAAGCGTAGCTACGGTTTCTATGCCCGCCTTGTTTCGTCAGCCAAACACCATTTTGGTGTGGTTTCAAGCATTAAGACAATCGCGATCAACGGCGCGGGCTGGCCAATCAGCGACACATCAGGCGCTTTTGCCATGCCGGACGGTTTTTTCGACGACGGGCCGGCTTTTTCAGGGGAATGCGGGCGACCGCCCCTCCCCGTATCAGGGCAAGTCGGCTTAAAAGAGCGGCATGGCCAAGCTTTACTTCCACTACGCGACTATGAACGCCGGCAAGACGACGATGCTCTTGCAGGCCTCTTACAATTATCGCGAGCGCGGCATGGGCACGATGCTGTTCGTCGCCGGCCACTACCGCAAGGGCGACACCGGCCTGATCTCGTCGCGCATCGGCCTGGAGACGGAAGCCGAGATGTTCCGCGATGGTGACGATCTGTTCGCCCGCGTCGCCGATCATCACGTGCATACGTCAGTGCATTGCGTCTTCGTCGACGAGGCGCAGTTCCTCGAGGAGGAGCAGGTCTGGCAGCTCGCCCGCATCGCCGATCGGTTGAACATCCCGGTCATGTGCTACGGCCTGCGCACCGATTTCCAGGGCAAGCTGTTTTCCGGCTCGCGCGCGCTGCTGGCCATCGCCGACGATTTGCGCGAAGTGCGCACCATCTGCCGATGCGGCCGCAAGGCGACGATGGTCGTGCGCCTCGGCCCCGATGGCAAGGTGGCGCGCCAGGGCGAGCAGGTGGCAATCGGCAAGGATGTCTATGTCTCGCTCTGCCGCCGCCACTGGGAGGAAGAGATGGGCCGCGCCGCGCCAGACGATTTCATCGGCTTTATCAAAGGCTGACTCTGTCTCTTGGTTATTGGAGCAATTCCAGGGGAAGCGCTATGTGCTTTCCCGGGAATTGCTTCGGGCTCACACGGTCGAGACACGCCGTCTTGGAAACCGCCAGCCAAGCCGCACACCAAGCGTTGCCAGCGCAATCAGTGCCATGCCGGCTGCCTGCGCCGGTCCGAGCGGATGCCCATAGATAGCCCAGTCGACGATGATGGCGACGACCGGGTAGATGAAGGTGATGACGCCGATCACCGGTGTCGTCAGGCGTGGGAAGGCCGAATTCATCAACACATAGGCGATGCCAGTGTGCAGCACGCCGATGCCGAGCAGCCAGCCCCATGATGCAGGCGCAATATGTTGGCCGATGCCGGCGAACGGGGCGAGCATGACGACCCCCACCAGTGTTTGGCAGAGTACCGTGATTTCGGCGCGCTGCTGGCCCAGGGCTTTGGCTAGGATCGTTGTAACGGCATAGAGCAGTGCGCCGCCCAGCGTCAGCGCAATGCCCGGCACCCAGTTGGCATCGGCATGACCGTGCGCGAAAACGAGGCCGCTGGCCAGCACGACGCCGAGAAAGGCAGCGAGCATCCACAGCAGTTGGTCGGGCGAGATGCGTTCCCTTAGGAAAACCACGCCGATCAGGACCACGAAGAACGGCTGGATATGGTAGATAATCGTCGTCGTGGCGATCGACGTCATGGCGAAGCCTGCGAAGAAGGCCGTCCAGCTCAGCACCATGCACACGCCGGCAAGTGCTGCAAGGGCAAGCCGGGACGGCAACAGCGTCCGATCCGGCAGGTAGCCGCGCAACAGGCACCACACGAGAAGGAAGATCGCGCCGAACACGCATCGCCAGAAGACGACGGCAACGGGATGCAGCCCCGATTCCGTGGCGAAGGCGCCGACCGTGCCTGCGATCACCATTGCCAGAGCAAGGCTCGCGGCCGGGAAGCGGGCTGTCGAAGCGTCCGTCATGTGGTGGTTCCCAGCGATCCCAACCATCTGGTCACTGGCGCCACCTTCAAACAAGCGAATAGATTTGGAATGATCTATTCGATATGCTGATAGCACCATGGCCGCGCCACTCGATCTCAACCTGCTGAAAACCTTTGTCGCCGTCGTCGAGAGCGGCAGCCTTTCCAATGCAGCACCCAGGGTCGGCCGCAGCCAGTCGGCGGTCAGCATGCAGATGCAGCGGCTGGAGGAGATGGTCGGCAACCAGCTTCTGGTGCGTGGTCCCAGAACCGTCACTCCCAATGCGATCGGCGAGGATTTCCTGATCTATGCGCGCCGGTTGCTGAAACTGTCGGATGAAGCCTGGGCAAGCGTCACCCGGCCCAAGGAGACAGGCAGCGTCCGCTTGGGGGTGCCCGACGACTATGCCGCCTTCCTCCTGCCGCCCGTGCTCTCACGCTTCGCGGCGGAGCATCCCCTGGTGACGGTGGAGTTGATCTGCGAACAGTCGACCGCGCTGGTGAAGACGCTGGCGGAGGGGCGGCTGGATCTGGCGATCATCACCCGCTTGCCGGAGCAGCCGCTTGAGGTGATCCGGCTGGAACGCTTCGTCTGGGTCGCCTCGCCCAACCATGTCGCCTGGGAGGCCGACCCGCTTCCGGTCGCCTTGTTCGAACCGGGCTGCGCCGCCAGGATGAATGTCCTGCAGGCGCTTGGCGATGCCGACCGCTCCTATCGCTGTACCTATTCAAGCGCCTCTCTGCTTGGCCTGATCGCCGTCGTCCAGGCCGGGCTCGCGGTGGCTGGCCTTGCGATGCGCAGCGTACCGCCATCGCTGCGCATCGTCGGCGGCAATGAAGGGCTGCCGGTGCTGCCGGACCTCGAAATCGGCATCCTGCGCAACCCGCTGTCGACGACCCAGGCGGTCGAGCGGCTGAATGATTTCCTGCGCCGCGATCTGGCACAACAGGCCTGACTCGCGGGCCTGTCTTCCGCAATCCCGCCGCGATGCAGCGTTTGTTAAAGGCTCGGTACTATAAGGCCGCCAGCCAGAACTCTCCGGGGGCAGCATGTTAAGAGCCGCTTCGTCCGCCAGCATCCTTCTCCTCGCCAGCTCGCTTGTGGCCCATGCCGGCGGCGACCCGACCCTGGGCAAGAAGGCCTTCAACCGGTGCATGGCCTGCCATGAAGCAGCCACCGACCGCGACAAGGTCGGTCCGCATCTGTTGGGCGTCGTTGGCCGCACCGCCGGCAGCGCCGAGAGTTATCTTGGCCGCTATTCCGAGGCGATGAAGAGTGCCGGCGCCGCCGGCCTGGTCTGGGATGAAGCCAATATCGCCGAGTATCTCAGGGCACCCAAGCTGAAAGTGCCCGGCAACAAGATGGCGTTTGCCGGCCTGACCAAGGACGACGACATCGCCAATGTCATCGCCTATCTGAAGGCCGATCCCAAGCCCTGATCCGCTGTTCGCCAGCTCTGTAAAACCGGCTTTCTCGTCGCATACCGCGGCCGCGATTGCTTCGGTGGTTTGCCCAATACAAAGGCATCCGTGCGCCTTCGCCTTGCCGCATGAAAGTTCAATGACAGCTGAACTATGGCTGGTCGGCAAGCTAATCACGCTAAGCCCAAGCCTTCACTGGCTTTCAAGACCCTGACGGATTTTTTTGTTTTCACGCCGCCCTTGTCTTCACGTCTTTCAATCCCCTGATGCCCCACATATATTCGCCGCTGTTCGCGACCAGCGACGTCATGCCGAAGCGGGAGGCCCCAATGGCGACATTGCAGAATTTCGACGCCGAAATTGCCAAGACCAAGCAGGTCGTGCAGGACATGCGCTCCAAGATCGAGCAATCCGGCACCATGCTTGATACGCTTGCCACATCAGACAAGAAGATCGGCGACGCCAATTTCGACCTCGAGAACGCCCGCATCGAGGATGTGCTGAAGCAGCAGAAGGTGATGGAAGGCAACATTGCCGACCTGATCATCGGGCTGGAGGACGCCACCAACGTCTTCGGCGCCGAGTTCGAGAGCATGAAGAACTACACCGGCTGGGAAAAATTCATTGGCATCTTCTCCAGCCAGAGCAAGCAGCGCATGCGCACCGACCGCGTTCGCAACATGTCGCTGGCCGGCAATCTGCAGGAACTGCTGGTCAAATCCGACACCATCGTCGGCATATTGAAGGCGCAGAAAGAGGTTCTCGACCAACGCTACAAGACCTCGGAAACCAGCCTGTCGCAGGTGATCGAGCGCCGCAAGACCACCATGACCAACCTCGAAGCCGTGCAGAAGCGCATCGAGGAGCTCAACCCGATGCTGCTCGACATCGAAAACAAGATCGCCGCTTCGACCAGCCAGAAGGACCGCACGCAGCTCGAAGGCGAACGCTCCAAGCTGGCGACGGAATACAACGAAAAGCAGGCCAAGGAGCAGGAGCTGCTGGCCGAGAGCCAGACGCTCGAGCGTTACACCTCGATGTTCCAGACCTTCGTCGATTCGCTCAACAACCAGATCGCCGCGCAATCGACGCTGATCAACAAGCTGACCATCGATACCGAGCAGCGCATCGTGCTCTACAAGGCGCTGGAAGATTCGCTGAAGACCGCCGCCCAGCAGGACGTCGCCCACAAGATCAACACGCTGGGCAGCCAGGTCGACAACACCGCCGAGGAAACCATGGCTGGTATCGGTGCTGCTTCGCAAAAGCACATCGGTGACCTGCTTGAGATGCACGAGAAGAACATGGTCGCCACCGCCGATATCCAGCGCCGCAAGAAGCTGGCCGACGATGCCTTCGCCCGCCGCTTCGACGAGGTGCTGAAGAAGCACAATTCGGCTAACTACGTGCAGTCTTAAGGGTGACAGCACTGCCCGCGAGCGACCAGGCATGACCCCCGAAAACGAAGCGGCGGCACGGTATTTTTCCGCCATCACGGCCGCGCTCAGCGGCCTTGAAGTGTTCATGCGCGACGATCGCTCGCCGCTCTACCGGCACGGCATCGTCGCCAAGATCGTCGCCGAACACATCGCCAGGCTCGACAAGTCGTTTTCCTGCTGGCGCAACCGGCTCGGCTTCATGGACACATTCCGCATTTCGCGCGCCGAAAGCGGATTTCCGGTGTTCCAGAACCTGCTCGAACTGGAAAACGACCGACGCCAGGCCGACGCGCGGCTTGCCAACATTCCGCTCGCCGGCGAGTTGCGCGAGGAGATGGCCGACTTCATCCTGCGCCACAAGGAATTCCCCGCGGCGCTGCAGAAGTCGATAGCCGAGCGGCTTTATCTCGAGGACGTGAAAAGCGAGAACACGTTCGGCCCGTTCACCCTGGCGCAAACGGCCAAGGTCTCGGTCAATCCGAAGACGGGGCGGCCCTATTATCTCGTCCACTGGGCGACGTTCGACGGCAGCGCCAACCTGCCTCTGGTCTACATGGTGACGGTGGAGGATTCGTCCGAAACGATGATCCGCCAGCTCGTCGACAGAAACGGCAAGCTGAACGAGACGATCGACATTCCTCTGCCGGTCGATGGCCTGCTCAATCCCGAGCTTGCCCACCGTTTCGACGATTTCACCGAGAAGAACTCCGCCTACACGCTGTCGCCGGCGACCATCGCGGTCAATCTCGACAAGGATTTCGAGCCGCTGCATCCCAAGCAGCTGCGCCGCGTCGTGCTCGGCCCGTTCTATTCGGCTGGCATCACCGACAACAATTCGACGGTGACCGAAGTCCTGGCCAAGGTGCGCAAGCCCGAAAATGCCTGGCTGCTGACCTGGACCATCCAGGAGGTCTATTCCAAGGCCGAGAAACCCGGCCGCAAGGGGCTGTTTTCGAGCGAGAAGACGACGCAGGAATTCTTCATCAATACCGACGATCTGGAAGCCGCGCGCCAGGGCGTGTCGAGCTACGAAAACCATGCGCTGATCCCGCACGAGGCCTATCAGGCGCTCTACGCCGCCGGCGAGGCGCAGAAGATCTTTGCCGGCTACAAGGTTCACATTCTGTCGAACGGACAGGTCATCTCAGACGTCTGACCGTCACACCACGGAGCACCCTTCATGGATACCGGCCTGACTACCATCCCGGAAGCCGCCATCGAGAAGCACCGCGCCACCGCGCAGAGCTTCATCACCCGCGTCGTCGTGCTGGAGGACCCGTCTAGCGCCTCCGGCACAGCACTTGCCGGCACCAACCGCCGCTTCGTTTCGACCGTCTCGGCCGGTTCGGTGCGCCGCACGCGCGAGGTCGAGCTGGCCAAGACCGTCGGCGCCGTTCATCCCGACGACCAACTGCTGACCATCCCGCAGCACACGCTCCTGTTTCGCGCCCGGCGCGGCACGGCGATCGCGCTGGCAATATCGGACGTCTTTGCCGAGGGCTCGGACCTTGAAAGTCTGCAGGCCAAGAACACCCGCGCGCCGCTCGAGGGCGACGAGGCGTCCACCTTCAAGAAGCTTCTGTCGGCCTCGGCTTACATTTCGGCCTTCAGCCTCGCCTCCTACCTGTTCCAGTTGATCGACAGCGACGGCGAGGCGCCCAACGACAGTCCCGAACCGGACTTCCTGTTCGATACGCCGCAGGATGCGGTGAAGTCGATCCTGGCAGGCCTCGACAAGGCGATCTCGGGATCGTCCGACGACGCCGACCTGATGACAAGGGCGCGCGCCTTCGCCCGCGTCGCCATCGACGGGCTTCTGGCCCGCAAGGGCCGCTTCGACGGCATCGGCCCGTTCGAGAACGCGCATATCCGTATCGATGCCGACGATTTCACCCTCGATGGTTTCGACGTCGCGCCGGGCAAGCGTTCAAAACCGCTGGTGATGACATTCAAGAAGCCGGAAGAGGTCGTCGGCAACCACATCGCCAAATACCAGTCGGTCAAGCTCGCCAAGATGCTGATGGCCTACGACTTCGAGGGCGAACTCAATCCGTTCGTCGAACTCGGCGGCTTCCTGTTCACCTTCATCGGCGACGGCGCCCCCGGCACCGGCAAGACGACGCTGATCCAGATGATCGCCGGCCTCGTCAACGGCTATTGCCAGGTCGCCGGCTATCCCTTTGCCTACGAGAATTTCGGCGTCGACCAGATCTCGTCCTATCAGGGCAAATCAGGCCAGAACTGCCGCCAGTTCATCAACAATGTGCTGAACCCGCGCGTCATCGGCTTCGGCACCATCGACGACATCGACCAGGTGGCGGCGCGCCGCTCAGACGACCGCGCCTCGGCCGGCCAGCAGGAAATCACCGGCGTGTTGATGGATGCCTTCGCCGGTGCCGCGACCGTGGTGCGCGGCAACTGCTCGTTCGGCATGTTCTCCAACTATCCCGAAAATGTCGACGACGCGCTGCGCCAGCGCGCCGGCGCCCGCTGGCTGGTCGACGGGCCCCAGAGCCGCAACGACTACATCGACATTTTTGTCCTGCTGGCGGGAAAAAACCACAAGATCCCGCTCGGCGACCACGATCTCTACGCCGCGCAGGAAATCCAGCGCGCCGTGACCGAAGCCTATGAGGAGCACGAGAAGCCGCAAGAAGACGGGCTGGTGAAGGTCTACGAACGCTACATGAAGGAGAACGGCGCACCGAAATCGATGGCCGACATCGGCACCTATCTGCACCTGATCAAGGATGCCGAGCCCCGCTTCACCGGCCGCGCCATCAAGAACGTCACCGACGCTATCAAGATGCGCGCCATGGACATCGAGCTTCCCGACGACTGGTTCGAGAAGCCGGAGGTCTTCATGCACAAGGGCTACGACGAGAAGAAAGCGATGATCGAGGAACTGCGCGGGCCGTTCTCGATGGACATGGTCATGCAGGAGATCAACCGCTATGCCGACTCGGAGTTCCGCTATTCCGACAAGTCCGACGACTCCGCCGTGCAAAAGCTGCTGCGCGACGCCCGCCTGCGCGAGCGAGCCGCGCGCGAGATGGAGGAGATGAAGAAGAAGGGGCTATGGAATGCCTAGAGGTAGGCAATGACCCCCGCCAAGAAACCCGATCTCCTGCGCGACAACGAGCTGATCTATGGCCGGCTGCTGACGGTCGACGAGCCGCATCTGATCCAGCGCTACAACAAGGCGCTCGCCGCGTTCGGCTTGAAGCCGACCAAACTGAAGACCTTCCAGATCGATCGCACCGGCTTTTCGCCAGAAGTGGCCGAGGAATGCGACGATTACGACTATCTCGATCCCAATGAGGTCAACCGCCGCTTCATCATCCTGACGCCGTCGCAGATCGATCTGCCGGTGGTGCACACCGCCTTCTCCAACACCTCGCAGCTGATGTTCGAGTTCATGTCCAGGAACCGGCGCGCCATCGATGCGCTGACGATCAAAGACGTCATCTACGGCGAGATCGAGGATTCCATTCCCAAGGTCAACGACATCGAGGATTTGCTGTCGATCAGCCAGGTCGAATTCAAGGTGCTGTCGGCCGAGGATGTGCTGGGCAAGGCCGCCGAACTCGGCAAGCTCGTCGACCGGCTGAAGCAGGAGCCCGATGCCTGGCGCGACAGCGCCATGCTGAACCGGATGGTGGAGCTTGCCAAGATCTGCGGCGACATCCGCGAGAACGCGCTGGTGCCCGACCAGGTGATCTTCCGACACAACGCCTACTGGACCAGCCATTTCGGCGGGCTCTACGTGTTCGTCGATCCGGATGTGACGACGGTGATCAGCGATCCGGCCGCCCCCGGTTTCCGCCGCTCGCGGCCGTGGCAGGTCAGCTATCTCTCCATCAACGACGCCGACAAGGTGTTCAAGTTCCTCGCCACCACCGGCCGCATCGAGCTGCCGCGTGCCTCCTGGGTCGAGACCTCCAGCTATCTCGAGCACCGGGCCGAGATGGTGGTGCGCGCGCTGATCCGCGATGCCGAGCCGAACCGCAATTTGACCAATGTCGACAAGGTCTGGCTGCAGACCTGGATCCAGAGCCATGCCGAGCTGATCACCAGGGACGGCAATTTCCCTTTCCTCAACGCCGCCAAGCGCGAGATCGCCCAGCTCGGCCACCTGAAGATCGAGGATGTCTTCCCGCAGCAGCGTTTCCTGGTGATCCGCGCCAAGCCAGACCACCCCGACGCCTGGCTGACCAACCGGCTGATCTCGGATTTCGTACCGTCGGACTTCGTCTCGCGCTACATCTTCAACAAGGACGGCTTCTACAAGGACTATGACGGCTTCAGCGACGCTTGGCGATCGCATGTTGTGGACGTTCTCAAAACCACATATTTGAAGGACAAGGTGGCGTTTCGCACACGCCTCTACGGCCTGACTGACTAGAACGAAATGAGCCGTTATATCGTTCTAACTTCTTGTTTTGGCGCATGATGTTATCCAAAAAGTCTGCAACTTTTTTGGCATCATGCTTTGAGGGGGTGACACAGCCATGCTCGATCCGATCGTGAATTTCTTCACCCGCATTTTCCAGTGGATCGGCCGCGGCATCGGCCTTTTGATCGGCGTCATTCTGTGGCCCTTCCTGTGGGCCGGACGCTGGTACACGCAGCGCGGCTGGATCCTCAAGGCGGCGGTCGGCCTCGCCCTGCTGGTGCTGATCGGCCTCTACGCCAATTTCTTCTACGCCACCCAATGGTGGAACAATTTCAACCCGAACTATCCCGACACCTACACGTTCGAGAAGCGCAATGTCTCCGCCGGCGAACAGGTCGCCGCCGGCGCTGGCACCGACACCGCCAAGACCTGCGGCAACTCCGGCATTGCCCAGATCGCCGCCGATCTGACCGACTTCAACGTCAACCAGAATGCCTGGATCTCGTCGATGATCCTCTACAAGCTGGGCCTGTTCGGCATCGACTGGGACCACACGCCGTGGATGGACAACAAGGCCTCCTTCCAGCGCGGCATCAACCAGGCGGTGCGGCGCACCGCGACCGAACTCGCCGACAATCTCGGCCGCGTCCGCACCACCTCGCAGATCGACAGCGATCTGCAGAATGCCCGCGGCAACCTTCAGTTCGACGAAGAGACCTGGTATTTCGGCCTGAACCCGTTCGGCCCCAAGACGCCGACGCCAAGCTACTATCGCGACGCCGTGCGCATGCTGCGTTCCTTCAACGCCCGCCTTGCCACCTGCCAGGCGACCTTCGACGCCCGCGCCGACAATCTGAAACAGTATATCGACCGCATCTCGTCCGACATCGGCTCGACCTCGGCGATCCTCAAGGAACGCGCCGAGAACCACAACAATGGCTGGTTCGACTTCCGCGCCGACGACCGCTACTGGTTCGCCTATGGCCAGCTCTACGGCTATTACGGCCTGATGAAGGGAGCCCAGGCCGACTTCGAGGACGTCATCAAGGAAAAGCATCTGCAGAACCTGTGGGACACGATGGACTCGCAGTTCGTTTCGGCGCTGCGCATCCAGCCCTTCATCATCGCCAATGGCCGCGAGGATGGCTGGCTGTTGCCGACGCATCTGACGACGATGGGCTTCTATGTGCTCAGGGTGCGCTCCAACATGGTCGAAATCAGCAACGTTCTGACGCAGTAGCGCTGTTCCATTAGGGACCAGGCGATGGCGAATTTGCGCCGTCGCCTCTGTCGCATTCCGTGCATTGTGCGGCTGTTTTGAGACGGCGGAACGACGCGTCCTCTGGCTTCTATACGGCGCGGAAACGGTGCCAGGAAAAACCGACGCCAGGTCGGCCGGTCCGCAGAGGATTTTCTCTAGAGGAAACATAGTTGCATACAAGTTGACGCCGCGGCAGCGACAGGGTTAGAACATGCCCGCGCTCGGTTCCAACCTGCTTGCCAGTAAGATCAAACCCGTCCCCTCCACCGTCCAATCCAGAGGAAAGCCGTCATGGCCGAAGTGAAGTCCGACATCGAGATCGCGCGCGGCGCCAGGAAAAAGCAGATCCAGGAGATCGGCCAGAAGATCGGCATCCCGACCGAACATCTGCTGCCCTATGGCCACGACAAGGCCAAAATATCTGCTGAATTCATCAAATCGGTGAAGGGCAACAAGGACGGCAAGCTGATCCTCGTCACCGCCATCAACCCGACTCCGGCCGGCGAAGGCAAGACCACGACCACGGTCGGTCTCGGCGACGGCCTGAACCGCATCGGCAAGAAGGCGATCGTCTGCATCCGCGAGGCCTCGCTCGGCCCGAATTTCGGCGTCAAGGGCGGCGCTGCCGGCGGCGGCTACGCGCAGGTCGTGCCAATGGAGGACATGAACCTTCACTTCACCGGCGACTTCCATGCCATCACCACGGCGCACAATCTGCTTTCCGCACTGATCGACAACCACATCTACTGGGGCAATGAGCTCGGCATCGACACCCGCCGCGTCGTCTGGCGCCGCGTCATGGACATGAACGACCGGGCGCTGCGCGAGATCATCTGCTCGCTCGGCGGGGTCGCCAACGGTTTCCCGCGCGAGGGCGGCTTCGACATCACCGTCGCCTCGGAAGTGATGGCCATCCTGTGCCTGTCGACCGATCTGAAGGACCTGGAAAAGCGCCTCGGCGACATCATCGTCGCCTATCGCCGCGACAAGTCGGCCGTCTATGCCCGCGACCTCAAGGCCGACGGCGCCATGGCCGTGTTGCTCAAGGACGCCATGCAGCCGAACCTGGTGCAGACGCTGGAGAACAACCCGGCCTTCGTGCATGGCGGCCCGTTCGCCAACATCGCGCATGGCTGCAACTCGGTCGTCGCCACCACGACGGCGCTCAAGCTCGCCGACTACGTCGTCACCGAAGCCGGCTTCGGCGCCGACCTGGGTGCTGAAAAGTTCTTCGACATCAAGTGCCGCAAGGCAGGCCTCAAGCCGGCGGCGGCCGTCATTGTCGCCACCGTGCGCGCCATGAAGATGAATGGCGGCGTCAAGAAGGAAGACCTCGGCAAGGAGAACGTCGAGGCGGTGAAGAAGGGCTGCGCCAACCTCGGCCGCCACATCGAGAATATCCGCCAGTTCGGCGTGCCGGCGGTGGTTGCGATTAACCACTTCTACTCCGACACCGACGCCGAAATCCAGGCGATGAAGGACTATGTCGCCTCGATGGGCGAAGAGGCGATCCTGTGCAAGCACTGGGCGCACGGCTCGGCCGGCATCGAGGATCTCGCCAACAAGGTGGTGGCACTGGCCGAATCCGGCGCTTCGCAGTTCGCGCCGCTCTATCCCGATGCGATGCCGCTGTTCGAGAAGATCAACACCATCGTCCAGCGCATCTATCGCGGCTCGGAAGCGATCGCCGACAAGTCGGTGCGCGACCAGCTCAAGGCCTGGGAAGACGCCGGATACGGCCACCTGCCGGTGTGCATGGCCAAGACGCAGTACTCGTTCTCGACCGACCCGAACCTGCGCGGCGCGCCGACCGGCCACACGGTGCCGGTGCGCGAGGTCAGGCTTTCGGCAGGTGCGGGCTTCGTCGTCATCATCTGCGGCGAGGTCATGACCATGCCCGGCCTACCGAGGGCGCCGTCCTCGGAAAAGATCTTCCTCAACGAGATGGGCCAGATCGAAGGCCTGTTCTAGAATCCTTCTATTCGAACAGAAAGGGCGCCGCAGCGATGCGGCGCCCTTTCTGTTTTCAGATAGTCCCTACGCGGCGCTGCGTGACAGCGCCCGCTGGTTGGAGCCGAAGATGGTGTCGCGTTCCGGCAGCGCGCCGGTCTTCAGGCACTCGACCCATTCGGCGGTCTTGAGCACGGCGGCAAAGCGCGACTGCAGGATGATCGTGACCACGCGGTGGATCTCCTCGGCCGAGGCGTAGCCGGCGCTGTTGGCGTAAGGCACCGATCCGGTCGCATCCGACAGGAACTCGACGGCAAAGCCCATATGCACGGCGTGGATGATGGTCGACAGGTCGCAATTGTGCGTCATGTAGCCCACCACCGTGATCGTATCTATGGCGTTGGCGCGCAGCCAGTCCTCGAGGTCGGTGCCGGTGAAGGCGGAAGGCAGGTTCTTTTCGACATAATGGTCGCGCTCACGCCTGGCGATTTCGGGATGCAGTTCGCCGCCATGGCTGCCCTTGGCGAAGATCGGCGATGTCTCGGGCGCCATCTGCTTGACGACCACCACCTTGATGCCGGCAGCAGTCGCTGCATCCATCGCCCGCGCCACATGGACGACGCTGTCGCGGAACGGCGGATGCTGGATGGCAAGACTGCCGCCATCATAGTCGTTCTGCACATCGACGACGATCAGCGCCCGTCGTGGCGTGGCGTGGGCTGGGTCAGACATGGTGTTTTCCTTTCCGGCTTGAATGCGATGGACCGAAAATAGGCGGCCTCCCCGACAGTCGAAAGTGGCCCGATTGACATCATTCGAAAGAATTGGGACAATCCGCATTCAACTGCCGGAAGCACCCATGACCGACCCGATCATTGCCGTACTCGCCTTCGACGGCATCAGCCCGTTCCACCTTTCCGTACCGTGCCTGGTCTTCGCAGAGGACAGGACGGCGCTTGGCCTGCCGCGCTTCGACTTCCGCATCTGCGCGGTCAAGCCCGGCCCGATCCACACCGAGGCCGGACTGACAATTGCCGCGCCGCATGGACTCGAAGGGCTCGACGGCGCCGATATCGTCATCATTCCGAGCTGGCATCATCTCGGCGAGCCGGCATCGCCGCCGCTGATGGAGGCGCTGCGCCGGGCGCACCAACGCGGCGCCTTGATCGTCGGCCTGTGCCTTGGAACCTTCGCCATTGTCGCGGCCGGGCTGCTTTCGGGCCGTCGTGCCGCGACGCACTGGGCCTATTCCGAACAGTTGCAGAAACTCCACCCCGACGTCGCCGTCGATGCCTCGGTGCTCTATGTCGACAATGGTGACATCGTGACCTCGGCCGGCGTCGCCGCCGGTCTGGACTGCTGTCTCCACATCGTGCGCGCCCGCTACGGCGCGGAAGCGGCACTGCGGCTCGCCCGCCAGATCGTTCTTTCTCCGCATCGGCAGGGCGGGCAGGCGCAATTCATCGAGCATCCGGTGGAAAGAAGCGCGGACGCCGACCGGTTCACCCAGGCCCTCGACGCGGTTCGCGCGGCGCTCGGAGAGACGCATAGCCTGGATAGCGTCGCCGAAGCCGCCGGCCTGACAAGGCGCACCTTCACACGCCGCTTTCAGAAATCGATCGGCACCAGTTTCGGCGAATGGCTGACCAGCCAGCGGATAGAACTCGCGCAGCGTCTGCTGGAAGCGACGGAGAAATCCATGGACCTGGTGGCGTTCGAAGCCGGCTTCGGCAGCGCCACCTCGCTGCGCCAGCATTTTTCGGCAAGGCTCAGGACATCGCCGGCGCAATACCGGCGCGAATTCTCCAGGCGGGCCGGTCAGGACGAGCGCATGGCGCTGTCGCACTGATCCATTCAATCCCGCTTGACCTGATGTGCCGGATTGCCGACCACCGTGGTGTTCGCAGCCACGTCGCGCGTCACTACCGCCCCCGCACCGACAATGGCACCTTCACCGATGCTGACGCCGCCAAGGATGACCGCTGAGCCGCCGATCCACGCATTGGCGCCGATTTCGACAGGCTTGGCGATCTCCAGTCCAGCTTGCCGCCCAGCGACCTCCTTGTGATGCTCGGCGCAATAAATCTGCACATTGGGACCGAGCAGCGTTCCCTTGCCGATGCGCACGCTCGCCGTGTCGAGGATGGTGCAGCCGGCATTGAGAAAGACGCCGTCGCCGAGAAAGATGTTGAAACCATAGGCGCAGTGAAACGGCGCCTCAATGCGGGCGCCCTCGCCGGCGTCGCCGAGCAAAGCTTTCAAGCCCGACCCGAGATTGCCGCGCTGCCGCGGCGGCAGGCAATTGTGCTCGAACACCGCGTCACGCGCTACCACACGCAAGGACTCCAGCTCATCATCGAGGCAGGTGTACCATTCGCCGGCCGCCATCTTCACGCGCTCGCTTTCGGCCATGACGCTGTCTCCAGTTCACGTCCTTCAAAAGCACAAGTGCGGCCAACAGAAAAGCGCCGATGCAAGTACTGGTCAAATATTGGACCTATGGTAGCCTGCGTCTCAAGGCCGTCCTGGCCCGATGATCGAGGGGGATCGACCATGCTCTACATTCTCGCACTTCTGATCGGCGTCATTGCCGGTCTTCGCGCCATGACGGCGCCGGCCGCTGTCGCCTGGGGCGCTTATCTCGGCTGGCTGCCGGTTGCCGGCACCTGGGCGAGCTTCATGAGTCACTGGGCGGCTGTCGGCATCTTCACCATCCTGGCCATCGTCGAACTGGTCACCGACCAGTTGCCGTCGACGCCGAGCCGTAAAGTGCCGCAGCAATTCGGCGCCCGCATCGTCATGGGCGCCTTCACCGGCGCGGTGATCGGCGCGACAGGCGGCGCCACCATCGGCGGCTTGATTGCCGGCGCCATCGGCGCTGTCATCGGCACGCTGGGCGGCGCTGAAGCTCGCGGCCGGCTGGCGGCCGCCTTCGGCAAGGATCCGCCCGCCGCCTTCATCGAGGATGCGGTGGCGATCATCGGCGGCCTGCTGATCGTAGCGGCGGTGGCATGACGACGAAAACCTTCGACGCCATCATCATCGGTGCCGGACAGGCTGGCCCTCCGCTGGCCGGCCGGCTGACGGCCGCCGGCATGAGCGTGGCGCTGATCGAGCGCAAGCTGGTCGGCGGCACTTGCGTCAACACCGGCTGCATGCCGACCAAGACCATGGTCGCCAGTGCCTATGCCGCGCATCTGGCGCGCCGCGCCGCCGACTACGGCGTGACGCTCAGTGGCCCCGTCGGGGTCGACTATGCCAGGATCAAGGCGCGCAAGGACAAGGTGACGATCGACGCCCGCACCAATCTCGAGACCTGGATTGCCGGCATGGACAAATGCACCCTCTATCGCGGCCATGCGCGTTTCGAATCCGCCAACACGGTGCGCGTCGGCGACGATCTGCTGACCGCCGAAAAGATCTTCCTCAACACCGGCGGCCGAGCCTCGGTCCCAGACCTGCCCGGCATCCACGACATCGACTATCTGACCAATTCCTCGATGATGGATCTCGACGTGCTGCCGCGCCATCTCATCGTCGTCGGCGGCAGCTACATCTCGCTCGAATTCGCACAGATGTTCCGCCGCTTCGGTAGCGAAGTCACCGTCATCGAGAAGAGCCCACGCCTGACCGGCCGCGAGGACGAGGATGTCTCCGCCGCCATCCTGTCGATCCTCGAAAACGAAGACATCACGGTCCATGTCGGCGCCGACGACATCGCTTTCGCCAGACAGGGCCAGGACATTGCCGTAACCTTCTCCGCCGGCAAACCGCCGGCGGTCGGATCGCACGTGCTGCTGGCACTGGGGCGGACGCCCAACACCGATGACCTCGGCCTGGAGAGGGCTGGCGTGGAGGTCGACAAGCGCGGCTTCGTCTCTGTAGACGACCAGTTGCGCAGCAGCGTGCCCGGCATCTGGGCGATGGGCGACTGCAACGGCAGGGGCGCCTTCACCCACACCTCCTACAACGACTACGAGATCGTCGCCGCCAACCTGCTGGACAACGATCCGCGCAAGGTCAGTGATCGCATCGAAGCCTATGCGCTCTACATCGACCCACCGCTCGGCCGCTGCGGCATGACCGAGGCCGCGGTGAAGAAATCCGGCCGTCGCGCGCTGGTCGGCCAGCGGCCGATGACCCGCGTCGGCCGCGCTATCGAAAAGGGCGAGACGCAGGGCTTCATGAAGATCCTGGTCGACGCCGACACCAGGCAGATCCTCGGCTGCTCGGTGCTCGGCCCCGGCGGCGACGAGGTTATCCATAGCGTACTCGACCTGATGTACGCCAAGGCGCCCGTCGACACGCTGGCGCGTGCCGTGCACATCCACCCGAATGTCTCGGAGCTGTTGCCAACCATTGCCCAGGAATTGAAGCCGCTGGTTTGACAGCCTGTTAGCGACCCATTTCAAAGCTCTTCCTTTTCTGCATCGCTGCGATGCAGCAATGCAGCTTGCGCACGATGGCGTCCTTCGCGCAGTCTCAATTTGAACCGATTCAGTCTGGACGCCCCATGCCCTTGCCGATCCTTGCGCTTGCCATTGCGTCCTTCTGCATCGGCACCACCGAATTCGTGATCATGGGCCTGCTGCCCGAGGTCGCAGCCGACCTCGGCGTATCGATCCCTTCTGCCGGCCTGCTGGTTACCGGATATGCGCTGGGTGTCGTCTTCGGCGCCCCGATCGTCGCAATGGCCACCGCGCATTTGCCGCGCAAGCCGGTGCTGGTCGGGCTGGCCGTGCTGTTCGTCGTCGGCAATCTGTTTTGCGCCATCTCGCCCAACTACTGGACGCTGATGGCCGCGCGCGTCTTCACCGCTTTCGGCCATGGCGCCTTCTTCGGCATCGGCTCGGTCGTTGCCGCCAGCCTGGTGCCGCGCAACAAACGCGCCGGCGCCATCGCGCTGATGTTCGCCGGGCTGACGCTGTCCAACATCCTGGGTGTTCCCGCCGGAACCGCACTTGGCGAAGCGTTCGGCTGGCGCTCCACCTTCGTTGCCGTGGTCGGTATCGGCCTGATCTCGGTGGCAGCGATCGCCTGGCTGGTGCCGTCCGATGTCGCCCAGCCAAGCGGTGGCGGCCTGCGCGGCGAGCTGCGCGTGCTGGGCAAGCTGCAGGTCTGGCTGGCCATGCTGATCGCGGCGCTGACCTCCGCAAGCCTGTTCACCGTCTTCACCTACATCAAACCCTACCTCACCGAGGTATCGGGCTTGTCGACCTCGGCAGTCACGTGGGTTCTGCTGCTGTTCGGCGCGGGCATGACCATCGGCAACATTATCGGCGGCAGACTGGCCGACTGGAAACTGATGCCGACAGTGATCGGCACGCTGCTGCTGATGGCCCTGCTCTTCGTTGGCTTCAGGCAGTTCGGCGCAATCGCCAGCGTTGCCGTCGGCATCGTCTTCCTGTGGGGCCTGCTCATCTTCGTCGTCGTGCCGCCGCTGCAGATCCGGGTCGTCGAGGCGGCCTCCGAGGGACCGAACCTCGCCGCCACGTTGAACCAGGGCGCCTTCAACGTCGGCAATGCCAGCGGCGCCTGGATCGGCGGCGTTGCCCTTTCCGCCGGTGTTTCCTATGCCAATTTGCCGCTGGTCGGCGCAGCACTCGCTTTGTTGGCGGTCACCGTCGCCGTGGTGTCGCAGGCGCTGGACCGGCGCGCGCCGGTCATCCCGCTTCCGGCTGAATAGCCTCTTGCGCCCATAGCGCGGCGGGCTGGACCAATCGACATAGGCGCCTTCAAATCGCATGTCTTCTGGTCCTAGATGGAGGAAGTCATGCAGAAATCGATCGAGCGCATCGCCGGCGAAAGCGAAGGGGTTTCCTACGAATTCCCGCTGTTCCGCTTTGCTGGTTCCGGAAAGGCTGCTCCTTCGGGATATCTGCAGGCGGCACTCCATGCCGGCGAGTTGCCGGGCGTCGTCGCCATCGACGCGCTGATGCCGATGCTTGCCAGGGCGGAGGCCGAAGGCCGCATCAAGGGCAACCTCACCATCGTGCCCTGGGCCAACCCGATCGGCCGGGCGCAATATCATTTCGGCGAGCATCAGGGCCGCTTCCATCTCGGCACGCGCACCAATTTCAACCGCGGCTTTCCGCTGCTCGCCGCGCCCGACACAGCGCTCTTGCCCGACACCACCCTTGGCAGCGTCGACCAGCGGCTGAAGACGCGGCTGGTGCAGCTGTCGCTCGGCCATGACATCGTGCTCGACCTGCACTGCGATGACGAGGGCCTCGCCTATCTCTACGTCCACACCAGCCTGTGGCCCGCCATGGCCGATTGCGCCGCCGCCATGGGCGTCGATGCGGTGGTGCTGTGGAGCGAAGACACCGACGGCACCTTCGAAGGCGCCTCGATCATGCCCTACCAGAATGTTCCCGCCGAAATGGCGAAGCTCGACCGTCGCGTCGCCACCACGGTCGAATATCGCGGCATCCTCGATGTCGACGGCGCCCTGGCCGCCGCCGACGCCGACGGCCTCTACCGGCTGTTGGTGGCGCGCGGCGTGATCGCCGATAGCACCCTGCCCGCGCCGGGTCCTTTCACCGGCTTCGTGGCGCCATTGGAAAACATCGACATGATGCCGGCGCCACGGGCCGGTGCCGTGCTCTACGACGTGAAACCCGGCGACCGCGTTGCCAAGGGAGCGCGCCTCGCCACCATCATCCATGCGCCGGGTGAAGCCGACGGCCGCACCGAGGTGTTCGCGCCGCAGGACGGCATCATCCTGACCCGCCGCTCGCGCCGCATCATCCGCGCCGGCGAGGATCTTCTGAAGCTGGTCGGCGACAGGAAGAGCGCCGACGCCCGGTCGGGAACGCTGGAGGACTGACTTAACCCGAAATAGCCAGTCGCGCCTTCGCCTCCAGCCATTCCGCCATCTGCCGGTAGGGCACCGGGCCGTGGCTGATGCGGGCGACGCCGAGTTCGGCCAGCCGCTGGCGCGGCGGCACGTGCGCCAGCGCAATGATGTTGACCGGCAACGCGATTGCCTTGCAAAGCGTCTCGATCAGGTCCTCATCGCCAAGACCCGGCGCAAAGAAGCCGTGTGCACCAGCTTTTTCGAAGGCCTGCGCGCGCTCGATGGCCTGGTCGAGCAGGACGTCGTCATGCGCATCCGGTTTCGCCTTGAGGAAGATGTCGGTTCGGGCGTTGATGAACGCCGGTATGCCGGAGGCCTTGACGGCCGCTGCCGCAGCTTCGATGCGCCTTACCTGAACAGCCATCTCGTGCAGGCCGCTGCCACCGACAACCTGGTCTTCGAAATTGAAGCCAATGGCGCCGGCCCGCAGCGCCAACGTTACCGTGCGGGCAACAATTTCCGGATCGACGCCGTAACCACCCTCGAGGTCCATGGTCACCGGCAGGTCGACGGCAGTGACGATGCGCTTGATGTTGTCGAGCGCCAGCTCCAGCGGGATTTTCTCGCCATCGGCATAGCCGAACGCGGCAGCCACCGGCCAGCTTCCGGTGGCGATCGCCTTGGCGCCCGCTTTCTCGACGATCTTGGCCGAACCCGGATCCCAGACGTTGTAGAGAACGATCGGGTTTCCCTTGACGTGGAGGGAATGGAACGTCCGCGCACGCTCGATCTGCTCGGTCATGGTGTTTTCCGTCTCCTGCTGCTAGAGGAACAGTCTAAGCGGCACTGTCCGCCCTGGCGATGTGCCATGAGACGCTGAAGCGGCGGCCACCGGACAGGCTTTTCAAATCAGTTGCGCATCCGGTTTTTCGCGGCTATGGATTTTCGCCATGAACATGCGTTCGATCAAGACCATTTGGTGGTGGGCCTGCTGACAGCGGCCTGTTCGAACACGTGCGCGTGAAAAGAGAGGGTGGCCGCAACGGAAAGTCCGGGCGGCCATTTGTTTTTTCCAAGCCATTCCCGGGTCCGTTGCCCAAGACGCTGATGGAGACGGCAATGACGATGAAGGTTCTGGAAAACGGCGCGGAAAGTTTCGTGACCGCGGGTGGCATAACCATCACGCGCGCGCGCCACGATCGGCCCTATGCAGGTGCGATTGACGCCTATGTCGATGGCCTGAATTCGCGCCGCGGTGCGGTGTTTTCCTCAAATTATGAATATCCCGGCCGCTACACGCGCTGGGACACCGCCATCATCGATCCGCCGCTGGTCGTCTCGGCGCGCGGCCGCGCCATGCGCATCGAGGCGCTGAACCGCCGTGGCGAGGCGCTGCTGCCGGTCATCGGCAAGGCGCTCGCCAGCCAGGCGGATGTCACCATCGCCGAGACGTCGAAGACACTCATCCGCCTCGATGTCGCCAAGCCCGGCCGTGTCTTCACCGAGGAGGAGCGCAGCCGCGTCCCTTCGGTCTTCACCGTACTGCGCGCCATCACCGCTCTGTTCAAGACCGAGGAAGACGCCAATCTTGGTCTCTACGGCGCCTTCGGCTACGACCTCGCCTTCCAGTTCGACCCGGTCGAACACACTCTCGAGCGCAAAGAGAGCCAGCGCGACCTGGTGCTTTTCCTGCCCGACGAGATTCTGGTTGTCGACCATTATTCGGCCAAGGCCTGGACTGACCGCTACGACTATGCCGGCGACGGTTTTTCGACTGAAGGGCTGCCGCGCGACGAAATCGCCGAGCCGTTCAAGAGCCCTGACCGCATCCCGCCGCGCGGCGACCATGAACCGGGCGAATACGCCAATCTGGTGCGCAAGGCGATGGATTCGTTCAAGCGCGGCGACCTGTTCGAGGTCGTGCCCGGCCAGATGTTCTACGAGCGCTGCGAGACGCAGCCATCCGAGATTTCGCGCAAGCTGAAAGCCATCAATCCGTCGCCCTATTCCTTCTTCATCAATCTGGGCGAAGGCGAATATCTGATCGGCGCCTCGCCGGAAATGTTCGTGCGCGTCAACGGCCGCCGCGTCGAGACCTGCCCGATCTCAGGCACCATCAAGCGCGGCGACGACGCCATTTCCGACTCAGAGCAGATCCTGACACTGCTCAACTCGAAGAAGGACGAATCCGAGCTGACCATGTGCTCGGACGTCGACCGCAATGACAAGTCGCGGGTCTGCGAGCCGGGTTCGGTGCGCGTCATCGGCCGTCGGCAGATCGAGATGTATTCGCGGCTGATTCACACGGTCGACCACATCGAAGGCCGGCTGCGCGAAGGCATGGATGCGTTCGACGCCTTCCTGTCGCATGCCTGGGCGGTCACCGTCACCGGCGCGCCGAAATTGTGGGCCATGCGCTTCATCGAGCAGAACGAGAAGAGCCCGCGCGCCTGGTATGGCGGTGCGATCGGCATGGTCAATTTCAACGGCGACATGAACACCGGCCTGACGCTGCGCACCATCCGTATCAAGGACGGCATTGCCGAAGTGCGGGCCGGCGCCACATTGCTGTTCGACAGCATTCCCGAGGAAGAAGAAGCCGAAACCGAACTGAAGGCATCCGCCATGCTCTCCGCCATCCGCGACGCCAAGACCGGCAATTCCGCCAGCACCGAGCGCACCACCGCGCGCGTCGGCGACGGCGTCAACATCCTGCTGGTCGACCACGAGGATAGTTTCGTCCACACGCTGGCCAATTATTTCCGCCAGACCGGCGCCAACGTCTCGACCGTTCGCTCGCCGGTGCCTGAGGAAGTCTTCGACCGGCTGAAACCCGATCTCGTCGTGCTGTCGCCCGGCCCCGGCACGCCGAAGGACTTCGATTGCGCCGCAACCATCAAGAAGGCGCGCGCCCGCGAACTGCCGATCTTCGGCGTCTGCCTTGGCCTGCAGGCATTGGCGGAGGCCTATGGCGGCGAACTGCGGCAGCTGCACATACCGATGCACGGCAAGCCGTCGCGCATCCGGGTCTCCAAGCCCGGCATCATCTTCTCGGGCCTGCCCAAGGAAGTGACCGTCGGCCGCTACCACTCGATCTTTGCCGATCCGGTGCGCCTGCCCGACGATTTCATCGTCACAGCCGAGACCGAGGACGGCATCATCATGGCCTTCGAACACCGCAAGGAGCCTATCGCCGCGGTACAGTTCCACCCGGAATCGATCATGACGCTCGGCCACAATGCCGGCATGCGCATCATCGAGAACATCGTCGCCCACTTGCCCCGCAAGGCCAAAGAAAAGGCCGCCTGACGATCATGGCCGAAGCCGAGAATACGATGGCGATCGCGGCCAAGGCGGCCGCGAAGCGCAAAATCGCCAATCTCGCCTTCTGGTCGATTATCGTAGCTTTTGTCGTGCTCGCACTGAAAGCTGCCGCGTGGTACGTCACCGGCTCCGTGGCGCTCTACTCGGACGCCTTGGAATCGATCGTCAACGTCATTGCCTCGGTTGCAGCCTTCTGGGCGATCCAGGTCAGCCACAAGCCGGCCGACCAGGACCACCCTTTCGGCCATCACAAGGCCGAGTATTTCTCGGCGGTGCTGGAAGGCGTGCTGATCGTGCTCGCCGCCCTTTTGATCCTCAACGAGGTCTGGCGCCACTGGCAGACCCCGGCACCGCTCGAACAGCCTTGGGAAGGTCTTGCCGTCAACGGCGTCGCTACGGTCATCAACGCCTTCTGGGCGTGGACGTTGATCCGCGCCGGCAGGGCGGAGAAGTCACCGGCGCTGGTTGCCGACGGCAACCACATCATGACCGACGTGGTCACCTCGATCGGCGTCTTCGGCGGCCTCGTCGGAGCGATCCTGACCGGCTGGCAGATCCTCGACCCGGCACTTGCCGTCCTCGTGGCGCTGAACATCCTGTGGCAGGGCTGGCATGTCATCGGTTCGTCGATGAACGGCCTGATGGACCGCGCCGTCGACACCCAGGAACACATGCGCATCCGCGACGTCATCTCGGCCAATTGCAAGGGCGCGCTCGAGGTTCACGACCTCAAGACGCGCATCGCCGGCCGCGCCACCTTCATCGAGTTTCATCTGGTCGTCGACGCAGACATGTCGGTCGGCGCCAGCCATGTCATCTGCGACCGCATCGAGGACGCGCTGAAGGCCGAAATCCCCTCGGTGCGCGTCACCATCCATGTCGAGCCCGACGACGAGGCCAAGCTGCCGAAGGGCACGACGGCCGTGCCGTTTGCGTGAGGCGATTTCCGTCACGACCTGGGAAAATTAGCCGAAGCCTCCCAACTTCGTCATCCACGGGCGGAGCAGGAGCGAAGCTCCGTCGCGGAGACCCGAGGATCCATGCCGCGACCTGGGACGAAGCTTGCAGCGGAACAGAATCTGCACCGCAGCAGTGCTCGGATGTCACGGCATGGATCCTATGGTCTGCGCCGCGTCGCTTCGCTCCTTGCTCCGCCATAGGATGACGAAGCAACAGGCGCGTACCGCGAGAACTTCTGCACCGATGAACTCGTCGCTATCGGCCTTCAAAGATCGCCTCAACAAAATCGTCGTCAAGTGGCCCGGTCAAACTGTCGAGCCAGGCCCAGTCCTGCGCAAGCGGTTCGAGAACGACCGCTCGGCCCTCGCGACGGATTGAAATCTCGCTGCTTTCGAAACGGTATTTCTTCGGCATACGTACTGCTTGCGATCCGCCAGACCAAAAGACTTTTGCTTCATCCATTCGCCCCCTCCATTGAAGCTCAAGGTGAACAGGCCGATTGCGGCATTGGCTGCAGCCGATAGACCTTGTCGTCGGATTTCGTCTTGCCGTCGGCGGCCTTCGAGCACAGATCGACGGTCGCGAGTGCGCTGTTGGGATTGGCCAGCATCATCGTGCCGTCGACGCCGCGCTTGAGGAAAATCTCCTTCTGCGCGATGTCGCAGGAGAAATCGCTCATCTTCGCGCTGGCCGCGCA
>NZ_RZTT01000410.1 GCF_003996995.1 Mesorhizobium sp. M7A.T.Ca.US.000.02.2.1
TGCCGGCTGACCGCCGATTGTGCGATGTTGAGCTCCTGCGCGGCCAGCGTCAGCCCGCCATGCCTGGCGGCAGCCTCGAAGACGACCATGGCGTTCAGCAGGGGAAGCGATGTCTTGAGGGTTTTCACGATCCGAACCTGCATTCATGCCTTTTCGATATGAAGGTCTATCATTTCTGTATTTGCCGCAAGCGTTTCCGCATCGCACACTCTATCGAAAAATCATCCTAACGCCAGCGAGCAGAAAGGTGTTTGCCGTGCAGGCCTACACATCGAACGGCCAGCCTATCGACAGAAGCGAGACCGTCAGGCTGATCGACCGGCAACGTCCGGACTGGTCGCTGGAACAGGCCTTCTATGCCGACCCGGCGATCTTCGCGCTGGAACGGGACTTGTGGTTTCCGCGCCAATGGATGCTTGTCGCCCATTCCAGCGAGGTGCCTGAAAAGGGCCGCTACATCGTGCGCCAGCTGTTCGACGAGGAGATCATCGTCGTGCGCTTCGGCGATGGCGAGGACGACATCGCGGCCTATTACAATGTCTGCACCCATCGCGGCTCGCGGCTCTGCGCCAAAGATGGTCGCGGCAAGCTTCTGGTCTGCCCCTATCATGCCTGGTCGTTCAGGCTGACCGGTGAATTGCAGTCGCGGCAGGATCTGCCGGCAAGCGTCGACCCGGAAGCGCTGGGACTGCACCGCGTGCCCTGCAAAAGTTTCGGCGGCCTCGTGTTCTGCGGCCTCGATGCCAACTCGTTGCCCGATATCCAGCCTGTCGCGGACGGGCTGACCGCCGGGTTGTGCGAAAACGGCCTCGACCGTGCACGCATCGTCGCACGCAAGAACTATCTGACCAAGGCGAACTGGAAGCTGGTGCTCGAGAACTTCCTCGAATGCTATCACTGCCGGCCGGCTCATCCCGAATATTACCGCGTCAACGGCCATGTCAAAGTGACCGCGACCCGCGACGCCGACAAGGCAGTTGCGTGGCAGAACGAAATCGAGGCCTGGCACAGCGTCATCGGCGATGCCGAGTTCCACAAGGGTGCGTGGCAGGCTGGCGACCTCGACACGATGCCGTTTGCCATGCACCGCAAGCCGATCGGCTCCGGCCGCAACACGCTGTCCAATACGGGTGAGGGTGTCTCGTGCCTGATGGGCGGCCGTCACGCCTATGATGGCGGCGAAAGCGGCTTTCGCCTCGGACGCCTGTCGTTTGCAAGTGCTGCCAATGATTATGTCACGCTGTTCCAGATGATACCGCGCAACGCCATGGAAACAGACGTCATCCTGACCTGGCTCGTCGACAAGGATGCCGATAACGACGTCGACGCCGATGCGATCAGCTGGATGTGGGACGTCACCACGGTGCAGGACAAGAAGATCACCGAGGACAATGCCGACGGCATTATGTCCCGTGCCTACCGGCCAGGCCCCTACACGCCGCTGGAAAGCCAGACCTCGTTCTTCGTGCAGACCTATCTGTCGGAACTGCGCTCGCTGATCACCGGCACGCGCGGCGCGACCGTCAGCCAGTGGTCCGCGCCGAAGGAACTTTTCGCATCGCCGAAGGCGGCGAGCTGCAACACGCGGCTCTGACCCGTGGCCGAAGATGCCTCTTTGAGGCGTCGCATTCCGATGCCATATGAAGGTGGCCGACGGAATGTTGCGGGAGAGACAGTTTATGACCAAAGGTTCGGACTTGTTCGTCGCGGCCCTTGAGAACGAAGGGGTCGAACGGATTTTCGGCATTCCCGGCGAAGAAAATCTCGATATCGTCGAATCCATCCGCCGCTCCTCGATCCAGCTGATCCTGACCCGCCACGAGCAAGCAGCCGCTTTCATGGCCGCCACCTATGGCAGGCTCACCGGCAAGGCAGGTGTGTGCATCACCACGCTTGGCCCAGGCGCGCTCAATCTTTCGACCGGTTCGGCCTATGCGCTGCTCGGCGCGATGCCGATGATCATGATCACCGGCCAGAAGGGCATCCTGTCATCCCGGCAGGCGCGCTTCCAGATCGTCGATATCGTCGCGGCGATGAAGCCGCTGACCAAGCTGTCGCGCCAGATCGTCTCGCCGAAGATGATCCCCTCGCTGGTGCGCGAAGCTTTCCGTGTCGCCCAGGAAGAACGTCCCGGCCCCGTACATCTGGAACTGCCGGAAGACATTGCGGCGGCCGAGTGTGAGCCGATCGCACTGGTGCCGACGCACCCGGTCGAACTGCCGCTGGCCAGCCCGGGTGCGCTTGATCGCGCCGCCCTTATGATCATGGAAGCCAGGCGCCCGCTGCTGATGTTCGGCGCGGCGGCGTCGCGTCCGCGCGTGACCCCCGATGTCGCGCAGTTCGTGCTGCGGACGCAAATTCCCTATTTCACCACGCAGATGGGCAAGGGAACCGTGCCCGGCGGCACAGAGCTCTATATGGGAACGGCAGCCCTTTCGGAGCGCGACTATGTGCACGAGGCCATCGAGCAGGCCGATCTGATCATCACCATCGGTCACGACACCGTGGAGAAGCCGCCCTTCATCATGGGGGCGAAGGGGCCGAGGGTCATTCATGTCGGCTACCATTCAGCCGATGTCGAGCAGGTCTATTTCCCGCAAGCCGAAATCGTTGGCGACCTCGGTCCTTCGCTGGCGCTGTTGGCCGACCGCATCGAGGGCAAGATCCCCAACGCACAGGCCCTGCTGCCGCTGCGCGAAGGCATTCTGAGCCGGATCGCCGCGCGCGCCACCGAAGACCGTTTCACGCCGCAGCGCATCGTGCATGACGTGCGCGCCGTGATGCCGGCGGACGGAATCCTGGCTCTCGACAACGGCATGTACAAGATCTGGTTCGCGCGCAACTACCGGACGCGCATGGCAAACACGATCCTGCTCGACAATGCGCTGGCCACCATGGGCGCGGGCTTGCCGTCGGCGATGATGGCGGCACTGCTCTATCCGCAGCGCCGTGTCATGGCCATCTGTGGCGATGGCGGCTTCATGATGAACAGCCAGGAACTGGAAACCGCCGTCAGGCTCAAGCTCAACCTGGTCGTCCTGCTGCTCGAGGACCACGCCTACGGCATGATCCGCTGGAAGCAGGCGGTCGATGCGTTCCCGGATTTCGGCATGACCTTCGGCAATCCCGATTTCGTCAAGTATGCCGAGGCCTATGGCGCCAAGGGGACCAGGGTTGCGGAGATCACCGACTTGCGGCCGGTGCTGGAACAGGCCTTCACCGGCGGCGGCGTGCATCTCGTCGTCGTGCCCATCGACTATTCCGAAAACACCAGGGTGCTTGTCGACGAACTGCGCGAGCGGCTGCCAGCGCCGCAGACGCCCTGACGGCAGCGACAAGCCGCCGTCAGGATTGCTTGGGCGGAAGACCCTACACCTTGCAGTAAGGCGTTACCGGCACGATGGTGCCGAAGTCCTTAGCGATCTCGTAGCCGATGCCGTCGGCCGCCGCCTTGCCTACATAGGAATGGCACAGCGTGTGGTTGTTGGTGGCGTCGACACGGATCTTGCCTTGCGGTGCGTCGAACTCGATCGACGGCAGCGCGGCCAGCACATCATCGTCCTTCAACGATCCAGCCTTCTCGGCGGCCAGCGCATAGAGATGCAGGCCGTTGTAGCCGGCCTCGCCGATGCCGTTGACCATCTTCTCCTGACCGAATTTCTCGCGGAAGCTCGAGATGAACTTCTTGTTGACCGGGTTGTCCAGCGCCATCCAGTAGGGTTGCGGTGCATAGGTGCCGGCTGCCACGCCGGGCGGCAGCGCGTCCTTGTTGAAGACCTCGTCGAGCGGGGCGATCAGCGGCTGCTTGATGTCGAAGCTGCGATACTGCTTGAGCTGGGTGACGGCGTCGTTGCCGACCACCATCGACCAGACGACATCGGGCTTCAGGGACTTGATCTTCTGGAAGGCCGGGCCGAAATCGGTGGTGCCGAACGGATAGTAGTCGGCGCCGATGATCTTGCCGCCGGCCTTCTCATAGGCCGCCGTGATCGCCTCGGTCATCTTCTGCGGCCAGGCATAGTCCGAAGCCATGACATAGATCGTCTTGCCGAGGTTCTCGGCCACCCATGGCATCATTGGGTCGACCTGCTGCATCGGGATCGGGCCGGTGGCGACGAAGTAGCGGTTGCATTCGCCGCCTTCGAAATTGGTCGGGTAGAAGAACAGCTTCTTGGCCTTCGAGGTGACCGACAGCGTGGCGCTGCGCTCGGGCGAAATGATCGTGCCCATGATCACGTCGACCTTGTCTTCGTTGATGAGCTTGCGCGCCTTGTCGATGGAGCCCTTGGTCGTGGTCTGGTTGTCCTCGATGATGAGCTCGACCTGGCGTCCGCCAATGCCGTTGGCGGCGTTGAGCTCGGCGGCGGCCAGCTTGTAGCAATTGAGCAGCGTCTCGCCGAGGATCGCCTGCAGCCCGGTGATCGGGATCGACAGGCCGACCTTGACGGTGTCGGCGGCGCGCAGGATCGAAGGCGCGCCGACGATGGCGAAGGCGGCCGCGGCGCCGCCGGATTTCAAGACAGTTCTTCTGCTTATCATTGTTGTGTTCCCTTCCAGTCCCAGGCGCGCCCCATGCACGCCTTACAAGTCAACAAGCTCCCAGGCGCGCTTCACGCGCGCTCTATAGGGCCAACAGGTCCTTCAGCAGGGTCTCGTCGGCGAAGGTCTCAGGCGCACCTTCGTGGACGATCCTGCCCTTCTCCATCACCAGGCAGCGGTCCGATGCCTTGAGAACGAGATCGAGATTCTGCTCGACAAGAATGATCGCGATGCCGCGCTCGCGGGCGATGCGCGGCACCAGTTCGGCGATCGACTGCACGATGTTCGGCTGGATGCCTTCCGAGGGCTCGTCGAGCAGCAGCACCGAGGGCAGGCCGCATAGCGCGCGGCCGATCGCCAGCATTTGCTGCTGGCCGCCCGAAAGTGTGCCGGCAACCTGCGCTTCGCGCTCCCGCAGGATCGGAAAATAGCCGAAGATGTCGTCCGGGATGCCGCCGTCGCCACGGTCCTTGGCGGCGCGGGTGCCGACTTCCAGGTTTTGCCGCACTGTCAGCTGGTTGAAGATCCCGCGTCCCTGCGGCACATGCGCGATGCCTGCGCGCGCGCGGCGGAAAGCCGGAGCGTTGGTGAGATCTTTGTCTCCGAGAACCACCGCCCCGCCGCTTGCCCGCAAGCCGCCGGAGATGACGCGCAGCAGCGTTGTCTTGCCT
>NZ_RZTT01000411.1 GCF_003996995.1 Mesorhizobium sp. M7A.T.Ca.US.000.02.2.1
GCTCCGATGCCTCCCACAAACACCACGAGCGCTTCGCGAACATCGCCGCCGTAGCGAAGGCTGTGCCTCTTGTTGCCAGGTATCTTCGACGCGTTGACGGAGCACTCGGTCGCATGCTTGCGATGATAACCGGTCACCGCGACGAACTCATCGAGGATGAGGCGCTTATCGCTTCGGCTCCCCGATCGATACCGCTCGACAATTGCTTCCACCAATTCCGACCGTGTCGCCATGCTGATCCGCCTTGCCATCCATCCTCCGAATCGGGATGACAACACCTGACCATCCCATCCGGAACAGCGACACTATTGGTAACATTTTGCTTGAGGCAATGCGGCCCTCGGCGACACTTAAAACTGCCCCCGCTTGGTTGATGGACTGTGGCTCGGTCCCGGAGTCCACAGGAGGGACCCGCGTAGCGGAGCGCCTCCGCGCGGCTGGCGGAGCGGAGCGCGGGAGGTACCTGTGGGCTCCCGGGTGCCGGCAAGCCGGGGCACAAATCTGTCGGCTATCGTGCGTCATGAGCCTTCTCCATGTTGAGGTTGGCTGAGTTGAAGATACCGGCACGGCGCTTCTCGCGCAGGCGGTAGCTGTCGCCGCGGATCGTGATGACATGGCTGTGATGGAGCAACCGGTCGAGGATGGCTGTGGCCACGACCGGATCGCCGAACACCTCGCCCCATTCGCCGACGGACCGGTTCGAGGTGATGAGCCGACTGCCGCGCTCGTAACGTCTGGAGACGAGCTGGAAGAACAGGTGCGCCGCGTTGGGGTCGAACGGCAAATACCCGAGTTCGTCGACGATCAGCAGCTTGGGCTTTGCATAGAACGCCAGGCGCTCTTCGAAGCGGCCCTCCTGATGCGCCTTGGCGAGGGCGGCAACCAAGGCCTGGGCGGCGACGAACAGCACCGAGTATCCTTCGCGGATGGCTTCGCGGCCTAGCGCAATGGCCAGATGCGTCTTGCCCACACCGGGTGGGCCGAGCAGCAGCAGCGTGTCGCCGTGCGCGATCCAGCGGCAGACCGCCAGATCACGAATCTGCCCGGGATCGAGCGAGGGCTGGGCTGAGAAGTCGAAGCCGCTAAGATCGCGCACGGTGGGAAAGGGCGATCTTGCTGGCCATCTCGATCCGGCGCTCCTCCTTGCGAGCGACCTCGCGCTCGCAAAGGAAGGCCACGGCTTCCCGCACGGTGAGTTCCCGCCGCGCCACTTCGTCCAGAAGATTGTCGAGCTGGTACGGATCGCCGTTAGCTTGAGCCGTGTCAGCATCTCGATCAGCGCATCGTGGTCGACCATCACCAGCCTCCCCCGACCAGAAGTTCATATTCCCTTAGCGGACGCAAAAGCGCCGGATCCGGCGGACCGGACGGCAGTGCGGCCGGCTGCGCCAGCGCCGGAACCCTGGAGATCCCGGCGAAGTGAGCCGGTTCGTTCAGCCTCTGCCGGCGCCCGGCGCTCTCTGGATGGACGGCAACCTCCTTTCCCTCGTGCTGAATGCTGATGCGGCCGCCACAGACGACCACCCGGACCAGCTCGCCGAGCAGGTGCCAGGGCACACTGTAGGCATTCGTGTCGAGCTCGATGCAGCAATCGGATTGAACCCGCCGGGTCAGATCCCGGACCTGCCGGAATGGTGCACGCCCATCCAGCGGCCGCAGCGCCCTGGCTTCCGTGCGTCGGAACCGCTCGATCGGCAGTCGTTCAGCACAAGAATCGCAAACCTCGCACAAGACACGTCGCAAACGACGTCGTTAAACACGTGTCATAGGCCATCACGACGATGTCTGCGGCGCGGCAATCAAAGTGAGAGCGCGCATTGCCTCGTCGAAAATGTTCCTGAATGTTCAACCTGCCTCACATAAGTTGCTCCTACCGAGGGGTATGAGCAGGGGCGACTATGGGACGGCTGAGCATGGCGACACGGAAAGAACTGACGACGGCGGTTTCAGAGCGCTATTGTGCTTCGACGCGAGCGGAGAAGGCGAGAATTTTGGATGAGTTCGTCGTCATCACCGGCTTTCACCGCATGCATGCGATGCGGCTGATACGACCCGTGAGGGGCCGGTTGTAGGCAGGCGAGCGCGGCCGCGGATTTATGATGAAGCGGAACGCAATGCGCTCATATTGCTCTGGGAGGCGTCGGACCGCGTCTGCGGCAAGCGGCTGAAGGCGTTGCTGCCCGTCCTTCTCAAGGCGATGGAACGGCACGGTCATTTCAACCTGGCGCCCGAAATCCGGGCAAATTGCTGGCGGTGAGCGCGGCCACGTTCGACAGGACGCTGGGACCGATCCGAGAAGGCTTGGGACGTCCTCGACGACGGCCCGCGGCGCACGCCCTGCGACGGAGCATTCCCATTAGAACGTCGGCGGATTGGGACGATCCAGCGCCAGGCTTCGTTGAGGCGGACCTCGTAGCTCATAGCGGCCCTTCGGCTCGCGGCAGCTTCATCCAAAACCCTCGTGCTCACCGACATTGCGACCGGCTGGACGGAATGTGCGCCGCTGCTGGTTCGCGAACAGACGCTGTTGAGCACGGTGCTCACAGATTGCGCAAGCAACTGCCCTTCGCGCTTCTCGGCCTGGATACGGACAACGACACCGCTTTCATGAACGAGAAGCTGAAGGCCTACTGCGACGCCGCCAACGTCGTCTTCACGCGCTGCCGCCCCTACCGCAAGAATGACCAGGCCTTTGTCGAGCAGAAGAATGACGCCGTGGGGCGTAGGATGGTCGGATGCCGCAGCAGGTCTTCGCCTGGCGCCGCGAAGCGCGCAAACAGGCCGCTTCGGTGCAGCAAGATTCTCTTGCCTTTGTGCCGGCGGTTTTGGCGGCGGCGGAACCTGTAGCCAGCCGTTCACCGAAGCAGCGGATCAAGCCACCCGAGATGCCGGCATGATCGAGCTTGAGATCGACGGCATCGCGATGCGCGTCGGCCGGGGCGCCTAAGACGGTGGCCGCAGTGATCCGCGCGCTGAAGGCGACGTCGTGATCGGGCCGACGGGTGCGGTCAAGGTCATGGTGGCGACGAAGCCCGTCGACTTCCGCAAGGGTGCGGAGGGATTGGCGGCGCTGGTGCGAGAGACAATGGGGGCCGATCCGTTCTTATGCGTCGGGCGAGATTATGTGGCGGAGCCGCCCTGACGCCCGGCAAGGCCGGCCAAACCCCAGCTTGCCTCCGCCACATAATATTTCATGCCTCTCTCATGGGGCGGGATTCCCCTGTGCCACAACGCCGGAGGGGCAGAATGCTCGAGTTCTATTTTTCCTATTGTGGGGTGCTCAAGCGCCTGCGTAGCGGTGCACTCGGTGGCGAGATGGATCGCCTCGCGGAGCATTTTTTCGCCCTTGGTTACAAGCGAGCGTCCGCCAAGATTTACTTGAGCCGGATCGCGCGCTTTAGCCAGTTTGCCGCAACGCGCTGTGGTCGGATGCCGATCCATCAAGATGTCGTCGACAGCTATTTATGCACGTTTACTACAGATTCTCCACGCATTGGGGCAGCATCGGCGCTGGGACATGCACGGCGAGTGGCTCCGGAGCGCTTCATTGCTTCCGCTGCCCAGGGTAGATGATGATCCGGATACTCCGCTTCTGACCTCATTTTCCGACTATTTGCGCAAGGCGCGAGGACTTGAGCCGAAGACCCGCGAAGGCGTTCTACTGGGCGGCCGCCGCTTTCTGGATTGGTTCCGCCATCATCATCCCGGTCAAGACCTCGAGGCGTTGGCGGCCGAGCACGTGCTCGCTGCTGTCGAGCATCGGCTGTCCCTATCGGCGACCTCCGGCACCCGCACGGCAGCGACTTCTCACATCCGAACATTTCTTCGGTTTTTGTGTTGGGCTGGCCACCATGACCAGGATCTCGCCGCCGTCGTCCCAAGGACGCCTCATTGGCGTTTGGCGCATTTGCCACCGCGCCTTGCATGGGACGACGTTCGGCGCGCAATCGATGCGATCGGCGCAACGACGCCGGTCGACATCCGCGATCGAGCCGTCCTGCTGCTACTCGCCACCACCGGCATTCGCAACGGCGAGCTCCGCGCCATTCAGCTGCAGGATATCGACTGGCGAGCTGGCGAGATTTTTGTCCGGCGCACCAAGGGCAAGCGTGATCGCGTGGCGCCGCTGCTCGACGAGACCGGCGCCGCGCTCGCCGACTACATCCTGCGCGCGCGACCGAAGGTGGATAGTCCGTATCTGTTCCTGTCCTTCACGCCGCCCTTGGGACCGTTCAAGTGCGCGTCGCCTGTTTCGAGGATCGTACGGAAGCGGTTGCGGCATGGCGGGATTGAACTCGGGTGGGTCGGAGGTGCGCATCTTCTGCGCCACAGCCTTGCCACCCAGCTTGTCAGGCAGCGAAGGCCGATCAACGAGGTCGCCGATCTTCTCGGGCACCAGAGCATCAATACAACGGCGCTGTACGTAAAGGTCGCGACCTCGCAGCTCGCCGAGGTCGCACTCCCCTTTCCGGGAGGCGTCGCATGACCGCCTTTGCCCGATTCCTCGGCGAGAAGGCCGAGCGGTACATCGAGCTGCGCCACTCCCTCGGCTACGCCTTCAGCAAGCAAGCCGGCACGTTGCGGGCTTTCGTCCGCTACGTTGGGCGCGCTCAGCTCGATGCGCCCGCTACCCGGACGATGGCGCTGGACTTCGTCCTCTCGTTCGGCGGCGCCGCCAACAGCCGCGCAATTCGCCATGGCGTGCTCCGCCGGTTTTACGAGTATCTCGCCGTCTACGACGCCCGGACCGACGGCTTGGAGCGCAGAGCTTTCCCCAGATCCAGAGCGATTCCGCCTCCGCGTATTCTCAGCGAGGCTGAGTTGCCGTCACTCATCGACGCATGCGCCCGCATTTCGCCTAGCATCCCTCTGCGAGGGCGGACGATGGCGACGCTGATCGGATTGTTGGCAAGTTCAGGGCTGCGATCGGGCGAAGTAGTCGGGCTTGATCGTTCCGACGTTGATCTCACCAACGGGGTTCTCCTCGTTCGGAAGATAAAGTTCCGCAAGGATCGTCTCGTTCCAGTTCACACGACAACCCAGTGTGCCCTTGGTTGCTATGCCCGTGAGCGCGACGCCGCTTTCCCCATATCCAAGGATCAGGCCTTCTTCCTCAGTTCCCGGGGCAACCGCCTCTCGGCGACCGGCCTGCAAAACGGCTTTGCCGAGGTCCGTAAAC
>NZ_RZTT01000412.1 GCF_003996995.1 Mesorhizobium sp. M7A.T.Ca.US.000.02.2.1
GAGCCGCATGCCGAATTTTGCCGGCAGGCCGCTGACCGCCGTTCCGAGGCGGCGGCCGCTCGCTGCGGCTAATCTTGCCGGCCGGCGCTGCGACAAGGGTTCGCGGTTGAATAGCCGGCTTCGATGAGGCATTTCTGAAATGAGCGGAAGACTCCGGCACAGCCGGCCTCCCACCAGCCACGGAAAAGGAAGCGGACCCGCAACGCATGGCAGTCAGGCAATGAACTGGAGACGCTATTTCTGGCCGGTCGTCGGCATCGCCGCGGTGATCTTCTCGCTGCTGCTGCTCTGGCACGAATTGCGCGGCGTTTCGCTCGACGATGTCTGGGACGGTATCACGGCCATTCCGACCCGCGGCTGGGTTCTTGCCGCGCTGAGTTCGATCATCGCCTATGCCTCGCTCGCCGGCTACGACCACATCGCGCTTCTTCATATCGGCAAGCGCGTGTCGTGGCTGTTCGTCACGCTGTGCTCCTTCACCACCTATGCGCTGTCGCACAACATTGGCGGTTCGGTGTTTTCGGGCGCCGTTATCCGCTACCGCGCCTACGGCACCAGGGGCCTGACCGGTCAGGATGTCGGCGTGCTGGTGGCCGTCTGCTGGATCACCTTCGTGCTGTCGACGATTTTTGCCTCGGGCCTCGTGCTGGTCTTCGAACCTGAGATCATCGACCGCTTTTCGGGGATCGCGCATCACGGCCTGTCGGAGGCGGCCGGCATCGCCATGCTGCTGCTCGTCGCCGCCTACATATTCGGTAGCTGGCTGCATCTGCGCCCGCTGAAGATCGCTGGCTTTCAGTTGCACTATCCGGCGCTGCCGATCGTCGCGCGACAGCTGCTGATTGGCCCGATCGAACTGCTGGCTGCCGCCGCGATCATCTTCTTTGCCCTGCCCGAAGCCCACAATCCCGGCTACTTCGTCATACTGGGCGTCTTCCTCGTCTCCTTCTCGATCGCGCAGATCTCGCACGCGCCAGGCGGGCTCGGCGTGTTCGAGGTGGTGTTTCTCGCCGGCCTGTCCGACATGGATCCGGTCGGCGTGCTGGCGGCACTGCTTGTGTTCCGGCTGTTCTACCTGATCATCCCGCTGATTCTGGGCCTAGGGGTGGTGCTGTTCTTCGAACGCTCGCAGTTCAGCCGGACGGAGAGCTGAGGCGTGGGATTGGACTGGGAGCCGCGCGCCCGCATCTGAAGTGTGGCTTCTGAAATCGCCTGACGAAACGTGTCATTGAACCACGAGCAGGCTTGACTATTTTCCGCTGGCGGCTACAAGGCAGCGCTCACAGCGGCTTGCCCGCTCGGCCCGCACGGTTCATGACCGCGCCTGCTGGGGAATAGGTTAACGGTAGACCCACGGACTCTGACTCCGTTAGTCCTGGTTCGAATCCAGGTTCCCCAGCCAGACATTTCTCAAGTATCTACCTGTGCGGAACTTCCCGACGCCGGCGACGTTGCTGTTCACCCACGCAGCCCGTGATCTTTAAAGCTCACCTATGTATCATCGGATATGTCACCGACTGCGCCGAGGGCGCCCCACCCGAGGACAATATTCCTACAGAAGCCGTTCCCTGTAAAGGCTCAAACGGCGAAAGTTCGCTTGGCCCCAAGGCAACTTCGTCGACTATGTCGGGCGTTGCGGCGTTCTAGCCGCGCTCCATCGCCACTTTGTGCGCAGCATATTCTGGGAACTCGGTCTCGGCCCACGCACTCAGCGGCTTCACCAGAATGAGCGCATCATCGGCATAGCCGTTGCGGCTGTAGAATTGTGTGTGCGCTCCTTGCCGAGAACCATCGAGATGCGGGTGATGTCGCAGCCGACACGCGCTGCTTCCTCCTCGATCCACGCCATCAGTTTGGCACCGATGCCAGCACTGCGCATCTGGGCATCGACAACCACATGGTCGGCCTCCGCCCACTTTCCTGCCCATAGCTGTACCCCTATCCAGAAGCCCGACATGCCGACCATCCTTTCACCGATGAAGGCGGCAACGCAGCGATAGTTGCCTTGGGCGATCATTGCGGCCAGCCGCTCACGAAACAGGCCCTCCGGCATGGACCCGGTTTGCTCATAGAGCGGGTAGATGGCCGCTATCTCTTCGAGGCCCACCAGTTCGCGAATGACGATGTCCATTCAAAGCCCTCCCCTTGCGCCCGGCGTCACGCCACCATCGACACCGTATCATCGCCGCTTTGGACGCATCCCACATTATTTCTCCTCCCGGTAATGCAGCAGCTTCGCATGACGACGCTGACGGCATTCCAACTTGCCCCGAACAAACAAAAAAGCCCGCGACCGGGAAGTGGCAGCGGGCAGGGTCTAGAGTGCTTGAAACCTGCTTAGGAAAGCAAAAAGCACACCGAACCGAGCCGGCGAGCTTCCCGTCATGTCGAGATCAGCTCAGTCCGACGTGGCAGGACCCGACTCGACGACTTGCGCCGTGACTGAGGAAAGGATTCCTCGCTTCGTCAGGACAGGCTTTTCATAGTTCTTTTTCATAGATGCTCCTCGCATTTTCCACCCGCCGAAGGTGCTTTGGGGCGATCAAGTTGTCAAGCTGAAGCTAAAAAATCCGCCAAAAGGGTAGGAAGTTGGCAAACTCGCCGGGCGAAGACCCCAACGCCCTCGGAGCCCGGCGAGCCTACTACCTAATCGGGTACGCGATCAGGACCGGGGTTCACCCAGTAACAGGTCCGGTGCAAGAGCAATGCCAGCAACCCTGTGCTGAAACGGGACGGGCGGCAAAATGACCGTAAGCCTGGCTCCAGCGGAACGTGGTCCCTTAATTAAATTAGCAGAGACGCACAAAAGGGCTTATAATTCGGACAGCCGGCACTGTCCCCTCCAAGCCGGTTAGGCTCGGCGCCAGTCCCCCTCGATACCCCCCGACGCCGGGCCGCTGCTCCTAAGCCGCTGGTCAGGACGAGCGCGCGAGCGAAACGGGCGCCATCGGTGTCTATGCGGCGGAATCATGGAGGCGAGATTGCCTGGTCGTTGCGTCCGCCTTAGTGAAGCTTCATGAAAAGCTCCTCCCCGAAGTGATGACCACTGACAGCCAGTACATTCTCGAACGCATCAGCCAAGGCTGCGTGACGCTCTCCGACGGCGAGTTCGTCATCGACAGGCTGGTCAAGTATTTCGGCAATGGGAGGATCCGCTGGCATGTCGAGTTTCGCGGGCATCGTGTCGAGCTCACGACAGGCCAGATCAAGAAGCAGCCGACCTTCCGCAGGAAGATATTCGAACAGGCTGGGGTGCTGCCGCCCCAGCGTGCCGGGACCGACTACAGGCGATGGGCACTCGATCTGAGGAAGAATGCGGTCGAGCTTCCGTGGCGGGATAGGCCGGTGGACGCCGGCTTCGCCATCGACAGGCTCGCCAGCCACGGCGACGGGCGCTGGACGGTCGAATACCAGGGCAAGGCCATCAAATTCACGACAACGAAACTCCGCAGGCAGGTGAGTTTCCGCAAACGCATGCTGGCCAAGGCCAAGGTGTTGCCGCCCGAGTTGGCCCCGGCCGCCTATCGCAAGTGGATGGACTGGCTCATCCAAAACGCCACCGAGGCTGCTCCGCAGGCCGGCGATGCCCTGATGACGGAGAAAAGCTGGCTGGACGACCTGCCTGAGCTAGCCGGCTGGCAAGATGAAACACCGTCCCGAGAGACCAGCTAAAAGCGGCGACAGTATCCAAATGCAAGCAGCGATGGCACTCGTTGCGTTTGCCATGCCCGCCAGTTTCGGCACACATTGATGGCGAAGGTAGTCTGACCAGAGCTGGCTCGCTGGCAATCAGAATTGAAATGAGACCACATGGACCGCTTCGACCTCGGCACCTACCGCCGTCCCATCTCCACTCGTTCTTCAGAAACCCAGCGTTGGTTCGATGTTGGCCTCAACTGGTGCTACGGCTTCAACCATGAGGAAGGCATCAAGTGTTTTGAGAAGGCGCTCGAAACAGACCCTGAATGTCCGATGGTGCATTGGGGCATCGCCTATGCCGCCGGACCTTTCTACAATCTGACCTGGAAGGAGCACGGCGACGCCGAGGCCGACAGCGCGACAAGGCGCTGCTTCGAGCATGTCCAGCTTGCGCGGGCCGATGCGGCTGCCGCCAGTGTGATCGAGAAGCGGCTGATCGAGGCGCTGGCCGCCCGCTTTCAGAAGCCGCACCGGGTGAGCCCGGAGGAATTCGAACGGTGGGATGACAGCTATGCCGCCGCGATGCGGCTTGTGTATCGGGACTTTCCCGACGACCATGATGTGATGGCACTGCTGGTCGAAGCGCTGATGATGCGCACGGTGCGGCGGCTGTGGAACCTCAAGACCGGCGCGCCGGCGCCGAATTCCGATGTCGTCGAAGCGCTCGACGTCTGCGAGCGGTCGATCCGGCTTGCCGATGAGGCCGGCGCAGCACAACATCCGGCGATCGTCCACCTGCACATCCAGCTCCTGGAAATGTCCACCATGCCGGAACGCGGCATGCGGTCAGCGGATCTGCTCGGCGAAATGTGCCCCGATGCCGGGCACATGAACCACATGCCGGGGCACATCTATGTGCTGTGCGGCGAGTATGAGAAAGCCAAACGCGCCAGCGAAAAGGCAGTGCGCGCCAACGACCTCTATCTCGCCTATGCCGACGAGCCGACCTACTATTTGCTCGGCTGCTGCCACGATCTGCATCTGATGATGTTCACCTGCATGTTGTCGGGCCAGTACCAGCCTGCACTGTGGGCCGCCGACAGAGTGCGCAGCCTGGTCGCGCGCGACGTGGTCGCCATCCCCGGCCGGCCAAAGCTCACGCAGACGGTGGAAGGCTACCATGCGATGAAATCGCATGTGCAAGTGCGCTTCGGCCGCTGGCAGGAGATCATCGAGGAACCGGCGACCGACGAGCCAAGCCTCTATGTGCTGACGGCGGCCATCCAGCACTACGCCAAGGGTGTCGCCCATGCGACGCTCAGGCAATTTGCTGAAGCCGAGCGCGAGCGCGAAGCGTTCCATCGGCATCTGAAAGGCATTGCGCCCGAGCGGCGCTTCCTCAGCAACCCGGCGCAGGCTTCGCTGGCTGTCGGTGTCGCTCTGCTCGACGGCGAGCTGGCGTACCACCGGGGCGGGCATGAGGAGGCGTATGGCCATTTGCGGCATGCGGTCGAGCTTGACGACAATTTGGCCTACAC
>NZ_RZTT01000413.1 GCF_003996995.1 Mesorhizobium sp. M7A.T.Ca.US.000.02.2.1
GCTCCGCTGCGGCCCTGATCGCAGTTTCCGGTGCGCGCGCCGCCGACGCCGTCGTCGTCGCCGAGCCGGAACCCGCTGAATACGTCAAGATTTGCGACGTCTACGGCGCTGGCTACTTCTACATCCCAGGCACCGAAACCTGCCTGCGCATTGGCGGCTATGTGCGTTACGACATCGGCGCTGGCGACGTCGGCTCGTTCGATGGTGCTCGCAGCAACGACGTGCAGGACGGCAAGAACCAGGGAGCCTGGTACAAGAACACCCGCTTCACGCTCAAAACCTGGACCGGCCAGGAGACCGAGCTCGGTACCTTGAAGACCTACACCGAGACCCGCTTCAATTTTGGCAACAGCAACGGTGATCCCGACTTCGGCCCGAACGATGCGCACAACAAAGACGTATCGCTGAACTTCGCCTGGATCCAGCTTGGCGGTCTGCGCGTCGGTAAAGACGAATCGGCCTTCGATACGTTCATCGGCTACGCCGGCAACGTCATCCAGGATACGCTGGTTCCCTACGGCGATTTTGACACCAACGTCGTCCAGTACTATTTCGACGCAGGTAATGGTTTCTCGGCCGTGCTCTCGCTCGAAGAAGGCTCGGGTGCTGGGTCCGTCGACGATCTCGGCAACGGCAAGTATGGCGTTGGCACGATCGACAGCTATGTTCCGCATGTTGTCGGCGGCGTGAAGTGGACCCAGGGCTGGGGCGCGATCACCGGTGTCGTTGCGTATGACAGCAACTACGAAGAAGTCGCTGGCAAAGTTCGCTTGGATGTGAACGTTTCCAACGAGTTGTCGTTGTTCATCATGGGTGGTTATGGCACCGACGACAACCTCAACGACCCGACCTACGATCAGCCCGCGGGCGGCCGAGGCTTCTACAAGCAGTGGGGCGGCAACTGGGCAGTGTGGGGCGGCGGCACCTACAAGTTCAACGAGAAGACCTCGTTCAACCTTCAGGCGTCTGCTGACGACTGGAAGAACGTCGGCGTCGCAGCGAACGTTGCCTATGACATCGTCCCGGGCTTCACCGTCACGGCCGAAGTTGACTATCTTCATGCCGGCAAGTTCGGCGACGGCAGCACGGATAACGTCTCCTGGACCCCGGCCGACAAGAAGAACAGCGTCGGCGGTCTCCTCCGCTTCCAGCGCTCATTCTAATAAGTTCTAATAAGTTGCGACAAGTCGAAATCGAACCCGGCGGGCAACCGCCGGGTTTTTTCATGCCGGATTTCCAAGGGACTCGTCAAAATGCACCTGTACTGCCCGCAGCGGAGCCTCTGCACTTCTTGAATGTTTGGGGCCAACGGTAGCCTGCCGACGAGGCGGAGCCCTGACAGCTCAGGCAACCAGGGCTATTAGCCAGTCCGGCAGCGCCGGAGGTTCGCGATCAAGCGCTTCGAGCGTCGACCAGCAGAAAATAGTCGACCAACCGAGCGATTGCGTTTGGTACCATCGGGTGCGAAATCACGCGCATCCCTGCGCTTCTTCAGCCTCGATTTCAGCAGTGCCACCAAACTCGAGGAGACGTGCGCGCATGAGAGGCACACCAGACTCGTTTGAATTACGCGTCCGCCAAGTCGCCCAAAGCATCGATTAGTGGCTGGATCTCGCCTTCATAATTCTTCCACCGCTTGACGGACGATTTGTAGATCGGTTGGCGAACCTGCCAGCGGCTGGGCGTGTTGACCGAACCGTCCCTGTCGAAAAAACGCAGGCATGCATCATCCCAGGGCAGCCCAAGGTAATCTATGAGGCGGCGTGACTGCGCCTCCTGATCCTCGACCAGCGTTTCGTAGCGGTTTTCGAAGATAAGGCCCGGAAAAACCTCGTTCCAATGGCGCATCAGTCGGTCATACTCGCGATAGTACAGACCTAGTATTCGCAAATCAGTATTGTAGCTGTGTCCTTTGTTGAAGCTCTGGACAAAGCAAGAGACGCAATTGTCGATGGCGTCACGGCGACAATGAATGATGCGAGCGTTGGGAAAAAGAAGGCCGATAAGGCCGATCATTTCAAAATTGTGCGGCATCTTGTCCACCACGCGAAGCGCGGCAGGCGCCCACTCCCTAAGGTAGGACAGATGCTCTTCCGCCAGTGTTCTGGACAGATCTTGCGTGACCGACATGACCGGCCGGCTCAAATCGCCGGCCGATGAGGTTTTAAGGCCGATTGCATTGGCGACCCGCCTTAATTTGTTAAGCTCGCCTGCCCCTTGAACATCGGGATGGCTGGCGCAGATCTGTTCCGTGAGCGTTGTGCCCGACCGCGGCATACCGACCACGAACACAGGCACTTCGGAAGGATTTCCATAGCCGGCCCTGGCCGCCAGAAAGTCCGGCGTGAAGGTTTCAATCAGGGAGTCGATCCAGCGGCGATACAGATTGATGTCGAAGGTGTAGCCGGAGGCCCGTTTCCCCCTATTGAAATGGTCGAATGCCTCACTGTAGCGCTTGAGGTCGTTCAGTACCTTGCCGGCAGCGTGATGGAGCTTGTAAGCACCATCCGGATCAAGCTTGGGATTGCCGAGTTCACGCAGGATGGATTGGAGTTCCTCCGGCTCTTCGGTGAATTTTTTCGTCTGTACGAGGTCGTGGTAGGCAGCCGGCACGTCGACGCGACGTCCGATTGCTTCTTTCAGAAAGGCGGCGGCCTCATCCATGCGCCCCAGGCCGCTGAGCGCGCTGGCCAGCCCCGCCCGCACTTTGGGATGATCGCGGTTGATCTTGAGCGCTTTCTCGTAAAGCGGCAAAGCCATGTCGGGTTTGTCAAACTTGGTGTAGGCGCGCCCCAGTGCACAAAGCACTTCGATAAGTCGGGGCTGCAGTTCCAAAGCATACAGCATATGCTTGATGGCTGGCGAATATTCGCTGACCTTCACATAGGCCTCGCCGAGGCTGAGGTGGTAGTAAGGGTTTTTAGGTTCCTCGCCGACCGCCCGCGCGAAATATCGCAAGGCCATCTCGTCATCGTAACGCTGGTACAGGGTCCCCAGGATGTACAGAGCGAGCGGATGGTTTGGCGTGCGCGCCAGCACCCGAAGGCACAGGTCCTGAGCCTCGTCGAGCCGCTGGGCCTGCTGAAGGGCATAGGCCTGGTTCAGCAGCGCTTCGTCGGCCTGCGCTCGCGATTGAGCGTTTCCTTGGCTCACTGTCAGCTTGAGTATCGGCCCCTTCGCTTTCGGCGCGGGTCCGGGCTTGATGTGCTTTGACCAAGCAGGCGGGAGACGGTTGTTCATGATATCTCGCTAGCAAAAAGAGCCGGATGAATCCAGCGTTACGGATCTGCCCAGCGGCAACTTGCACCGCCCCATCCGGCGCGCTAGCAAGAAGGCCCTTTTTCAAGCGAGCTTCCGCCATGCACCAGCGCCCTCCCCTCATGCCGCTCATCGCAGCGCTTCCTTCGACGGTGCCGTTTGTCGGCCCCGAAGCGCAGGAGCGCGAGCGTGGCCGCGCTTTCCGCGCCCGCATCGGCGCCAATGAGAGCAGCTTTGGTCCCTCGCCGCGCGTCACCGCCCGGATGGCCGAGATCGCTGGCGACATGTGGATGTATTGCGATCCCGACAACCACGATCTGAAGCTGGCGGTCGCCGCGCATCACGGCGTAGAGGCCGAGAACGTCGTTGTCGGCGAAGGCATAGATGGCCTGCTCAGCCTGGTGGCACGCATGTATGTCGCGCCTGGTGACGCGGTGGTTACCTCGCTCGGCGCTTACCCGACCTTCAACTTCCACATTGCCGGTGTCGGCGGGCGGCTGGTGACAGTCCCTTACGAGAACGACCGGGAAAGCCTGGATGGCCTGCTGGCGGCGGTGCGTAGGGACAAGGCCCCGCTGGTCTATCTCTCCAACCCCGACAATCCAATGGGTAGCTGGTGGGAGGCGAGCGAGATCATCCGCTTCATCGAGGCGCTGCCGCAAACCACCATGCTGGTGCTCGACGAGGCCTATGGCGAACTCGGGCCGGCCTCGGCGATGCCGCCGATCGATATCTCCAGGCCAAACGTCATCCGCATGCGCACCTTCTCGAAGGCGTACGGGCTGGCGGGCATACGCTGCGGCTATGCGATCGCCGAGGCCCAGGTGATCCGCGACTTCGAGAAGATCCGCAACCATTATGGCGTCAGCCGCATGGCGCAGATCGCCGGCGTCGAGGCGCTCGCCGATCAGGACTATCTGCAAAGCGTGGTGGCGCGGGTCGCGGCCGGCCGCCGACACATCGCAGGCATTGCCGAGGCAAATGGCCTGAAGCCGCTGGCGTCGGCGACCAACTTCGTCACCATCGATTGCGGCGGCGATGGCGCTTTCGCGCTGAAAGTTCTGCAAGGTCTGCTGTCACGCGACGTCTTCATCCGCAAGCCCATGGTGCCACGGCTCGACCGCTGCATTCGCGTCAGCGTCGGCCTCGACCATGAACTCGACATCTTCGCCGATGAACTTCCGGGCGCTTTGGCGGCAGCGCGGGGAAACTAGTATCCGGTTGTAGGCAAGCCAGAATCACAAGGCACGCTACAAATTCATTTCCCAGGTCTGGCCGGTCAGATCCTTGCCGAAGCTGTGGTGGTGCTCCTGCGAGACCAGCCTGAAGCCGGCACGTTCGTAGATCGCGCGCGCCGCGACGAGGATGTCGTTGGTCCACAGCACCAGCTTGGCGTAGCCGCAAGCCCGGGCCTGGTTAACGCATTCCGCGACCAGTCGTTTGCCGATGCCGAGGCCGCGCGCCGACGACTCGACATGCAGCATTCTCAGCTTGGCCACTTCGTCGTCCTGATGAACCAGGAACACCGCGCCAACCGGCTCACCACCGCGCTCTGCGATCCAGCAGAAATTGCGGCCGGGCACGAAATTGCGAATGAAATCGGCGCCGATCTCGGCGAGCATGGCCTCGAACTCGATCGTCCAGCCATATTCCTCGGCATAGAGTTGGGCCTGGCGCTGCACGACCCAGCCGACATCGCCGACGCGATGCGGCCGCAACGTCACCTCGCTGCTGTCACCGGTGGGATCACCCAGCAATTCCCCCGCCTTGCGCAAGGCGCTGCGCAGTTCATGCAACCTGTCGTCGGGGACGCTTTCGATCAGCCGCGCCGTGTCCCGATCGGCCGCCGCCTGCAGTCTGGCAAGCGCTGCCTCGCCTCGTGAGGTCAGCGAGAGGACCCTTCGGCGCCGGTCAGCCG
>NZ_RZTT01000414.1 GCF_003996995.1 Mesorhizobium sp. M7A.T.Ca.US.000.02.2.1
GATTGGGACCGGCTCGAAAGCTTGCGCGAAAGGCGGCTTCGTTTAGGAAATTCCCGAACCAAGGACTGGAGCGGGTATGATTCGTCTCATTGGCTATTTTTTCGGCATCGGCACGACGCTGGCCCTTCTGGTCGCGGCGGGCGTTGCGATCTACATCGGCCATTTGTCGAAAGATCTGCCCGACTACGAGGTGCTGGCCAAATACGAGCCGCCGGTGACCACCCGCATCCATGCGTCGGACGGCGCGCTGATGGCCGAATACGCGCGCGAACGGCGCCTGTATTTGCCGATCCAGGCCATACCGGACCGCGTCAAGGCGGCCTTCCTGTCGGCCGAAGACAAGAATTTCTACAATCACCCAGGCATCGATGTGACCGGCCTCGGCCGCGCCATCATTGTCAACCTGCAGAATCTCGGCTCGGGCCGGCGTCAGGTCGGCGCCTCGACGATCACCCAGCAGGTGGCGAAGAACTTCCTGTTGTCCTCGGACCAGACCTACGAGCGCAAGATCAAGGAGATGATCCTCGCCTTCCGCATCGAGCAGGCCTATCCCAAGGATCGTATTCTCGAGCTCTACCTCAACGAAATCTTCTTCGGCTTCGGCGCCTATGGCGTCGCCGGTGCGGCGCTGACCTATTTCGACAAGTCGGTCAACGAACTGTCCGTGGCCGAGGCCGCCTACCTGGCCTCGCTGCCCAAGGGGCCGAACAACTACCACCCTTTCAAGCATGCCGATCGCGCGATCGAACGCCGCAACTGGGTCATCGACCAGATGGTCGAGAACGGCTACGTCACGCGTGAGGAAGGCAACAAGGCCAAGGCCGAGCCGTTGGGCGTGACGCCGCGCCGCAGCGGCACCTATCTGTTTGCCGGCGAGTACTTCACCGAAGAGGTGCGCCGCCAGATCATCGCCCGCTACGGCGAGAACGCGCTTTACGAAGGCGGCCTCTCCGTCCGCACCACGCTCGATCCGAAGATTCAGCTCATTGCCCGCAAATCGATGCAGAACGGGTTGATGAAATACGACACGCTGCGCGGCTATCGCGGGCCGGTAACATCGATCGACGTGTCGGGCGACTGGGGCGTGCCGCTTGGCGCCGTCAAGGGGCTGGAGGATGTTCCCGAATGGTCGCTCGCCGTCGTGCTCGACAGTTCGGCGACCGGGCTGTCGATCGGCCTGCAGCCCGCACGGCAGGCGTCGGGCGAGATCGTCAAGGAGCGCGTCGAAGGCACCATCAGCAAGGAGGACATGGGTTTTGCCATGCGCCATGTGGTTGCCGGCAAGACCGTCAAGGCCAAGTCGCCGGCGGAGGTGCTGAAGCCGGGCGACGTCATCTTCGTGCAGAAAAACGATGGTGCCGATGGCGCCTACAGCCTGCGCCAGGTGCCCGAAGTGGAAGGCGGCCTGATCGCCATGGACCCGCACACCGGCCGCGTGCTGGCCATGGTCGGCGGCTTCTCCTATGCGCAGTCCGAATTCAACCGTGCCACGCAAGCCATGCGCCAGCCGGGCTCCTCGTTCAAGCCGATCGTCTATTCGGCCGCACTCGACAATGGCTATACGCCGGCCTCGGTGATCATGGACGGGCCGATCACGATCCAGAGCGGCAACACGAGCTGGACGCCGAAGAATTACGACGGCACCGTTGCCGGTCCGGCGACCCTGCGCTCCGGCATCGAGAAGTCGCGCAACCTGATGACGGTGCGGCTTGCCAATGACATGGGGATGAAGCTGGTCGTCGAATATGCCGAGCGCTTCGGTGTCTACGACCATCTGGCACCCTATCTGCCGATGGCGCTGGGTTCCGGCGAAACCACCGTGATGCGCATGGTGTCGGCCTATTCGATCATGGCCAATGGCGGCAAGTCGATCAAACCGTCGCTCATCGACCGCATCCAGGACCGCTACGGCAAGACGGTGTTCAAGCAGGACGAGCGTGGCTGCCAGGGCTGCAATGCGCCCGAATGGCAGAACCAGCCGGAGCCGGAACTCGTCGACAATTCCGAGCAGGTGCTCGATCCGATGACGGCCTACCAGATCACCTCGATGATGGAAGGTGTCGTGCAGCGCGGCACCGGCGCCACCATCAGTGAACTCGGTCGCCACATCGCCGGCAAGACCGGAACGACCAACGACGAAAAGGACGCCTGGTTCATCGGTTACACGCCCAACCTCGTCGTCGGCCTCTACATGGGCTACGACACGCCGCGCGGCCTCGGCCATGGCGCCACCGGTGGCGGCCTCGCGGCCCCGATCTTCAAGGACTTCATGCGGGTGGCGCTGGACGGCACGCCCAATGTCGACTTCAAGGTGCCCGAAGGCATGAACCTGGTCGCCATCAACCGCAAGACCGGCATGCGTGCCGCATCGGGCGATCCCGGCACCATCATCGAAGCCTTCAAGCCGGGTACCGGTCCCGCCGACAGCTATTGGGTGATCGGCATGGGCGCCGACGGCTCGAACGCCACCGGCGGCGCGCTGTCGCCGCAAGCCAATCAGGCCATCCAGTCCGGCGGCGGCGGCCTCTACTGACGATTTTCATGAGCGGATGGGCTGGCCTTGGCGCCAGCCCATTTTGCTTTACAGCCGGCGGCGGCCTGCCTATGTATCGCGCCGACCGACTTCAGCAAACAGGACAGAACAGCCAGCCATGCGCGCGGAAACGCAGAATATTGTCGACGAGATCAGGCAGGCGATAACCCTGCTGAGGAGGCATCTTTGACTGGGATCAGGCCATAAAGCGGCTTGAATACCTCAATGTGCGCGCCGAGGACGCCAGCCTCTGGAACGAGCCGCTGGAAGCGCAGAAGCTGATGCGCGAGCGCCAGGGCCTCGAAGAGGGCATCGCCTCGGTGAAAGGTCTGACGCAGGCGCTGGAAGACAATATCGGCCTGATCGAGCTCGGCGAGGAAGAGCGCGACGAGGGGGTCATTGCCGAGGCCGAAGCCGCGATCCGCTCGATGCAAGGCGAAGCGAAGGCCCGCCAGGTCGAGACGTTGCTGTCGGGTGAAGCAGATTCCAACGACACCTATCTCGAAATCCATGCCGGTGCCGGCGGCACCGAAAGCCAGGACTGGGCCTCGATGCTGCTGCGCATGTACACGCGCTGGGCCGAGCGTCGTCGCTTCAAGGTCGAAGTGCTGGAAATGCATGACGGCGAAGAGGCCGGCATCAAGTCGGCCACGTTGATGATCAAAGGCCACAATGCCTATGGCTGGATGAAGACGGAATCGGGCGTTCATCGCCTGGTGCGTATTTCGCCCTATGACAGCAATGCGCGCCGGCATACGTCCTTCGCCAGCGTCTGGGTCTATCCGGTCATCGACGACACGATCGAGATCGACGTCTCCGAATCCGATGTCCGCATCGATACTTATCGCTCGTCCGGCTCGGGCGGCCAGCACGTCAACACCACCGATTCGGCCGTGCGCATCACGCATCTGGCCACCGGCATTGCGGTTGCCTGCCAGGCCGAACGTTCGCAGCACAAGAACAAGGCCAAGGCCTGGGAGATGCTGCGCTCGCGCCTTTATGAGGAAGAGCTGAAGAAGCGCGAGGCGGTTGCAAACGCCACCGAAGCGTCGAAGAGCGATATAGGCTGGGGTCACCAGATACGCTCCTATGTGCTGCAGCCCTACCAGCTGGTGAAGGATCTCCGCACCGGCGTCGAGAGCACCAGCCCGTCGAGCGTGCTCGATGGCGACCTCGACGATTTCATGGAAGCCTCGTTGTCGCAGCGCATCGAAGGCGGTGCGGGCGAAGCCGTAGCAGACCTGGATTAGGATATGTCCATGTTCAGGTGAGGCTAGCCTGACCTCAATCTGAACATACCCCTGCGCACCACAGCGACGGAGGAGAGGATTGCCGACCAAGCTCACCGGAAAGTGCTTCTGCGGCGCGGTTCACTACGAGGTCGCCGACGAATTCCTCTATGCCGCGAATTGCCATTGTTCGGACTGCCGGCGCACCACCGGTTCGGCCTTCAAGTCTTTCGCCGGTATCGAGCGTGAAAAGCTTGTCCTCACCGAAGGCGAGGACAAGCTTCTGATCTTCGGCGACGAAAGCGGCCATAACGCGCATTGCGGCCGGTGCGGCTCCTTGCTTTATTCGCTCGTGCGCGACGGCGCCTACGTCCATGTCGCCATGGGAACGCTCGTCAACGACCCGTCCATCCGCCCGACCGAGCACATCTTCGTCGGTTCGAAGGCGGGCTGGTTCACCATCACCGATGACCTGCCGCAGCATCAAGAGCACGTGATTGCCGGCTCTGACCAGCAATAGGCTGGAACCACAGCGGGCCAATTCCGTTTATTCGACGCCCGTTTGCCGGGAATTGACCTTGGCCTCATCTCGTCGGCGGTAGCGGATACCTGACGTTTATAGAACGACGTCGGGAATGCATCTTCTTGCGCCGACCAAGGAATCAGCCCAGCATCCAAACGCTGGGAGAGAAAAAGCATTTATGGCCGGACGCGGCATATCTGCGACCCGACGATCCGGCCACTGGGAAGATACGTTCCGGGAACGGGCAAGCGAAACGCTTGAGCTCGTTTGAAAGGAACGCGTCATGTCTGCTGCCACACTCAGATCGGCCAATGCCGTTCAACCGGCTGGCCGACTTTTGTTTTCCCTGTTCGCGATCGGCGCGATGGCAATGCTGACGGCACCCGCCTTCGCGCATGACGCCACACCCACGGCGGCAAGGCCACAGGGCTGGAGTTATCCGTTCGCATGCTGCGCCAACTATGATTGTCGCACGACCCATACAGGCGAAGTGCTGGAGAAACCCGAGGGCTATGTCATCGCCGGAACGGGTGAGATCGTTCCAATGACCGACAAGCGTGTCAAGGACAGCCCGGACGGCGAGTTCCATTGGTGTGCGCACCAGGCGGGCCTCGACGCCGGCAAGACAATCTGCCTGTTCGTGCCGCCGCGCTCTTATTGACGACAGGACGGCGGTCGGAGGTCCGCGGTCGCGTGTGGCCGGGGCCGCAGGCCGGGTTTGCGCGGTTCGGGTGATGCCTGCTGACAGACAGTTGTCAGGAGCACCTCTTTATGCTGCCTTTGCCGCACAGGGTGGCCGGCGACAGGAGGAGTTCGTTGATGACCATCAAGGCAAGCTGTCATTGCAAGGCGACGACATTCGAGGTTTCGCAGGCACCGCAG
>NZ_RZTT01000415.1 GCF_003996995.1 Mesorhizobium sp. M7A.T.Ca.US.000.02.2.1
GCCCTGATGCGCCGCCGTGTCGATGCCGCGCGCAAGGCCGGAGACGATTGCGTAGCCGTCGCGGCCGAGGTCGGCCGCCAGCATGCGTGCCATCTTGATGCCGGCCAGGGACGCGTTGCGTGCCCCAACGATGGCGACACCCGGCAGCCGAAAAACAGCTGCGTTGCCCTTTACCGCCAGCAACGGCGGCGGATGGTCCATGTTGCGCAATAGGGGTGGGTAGTCTGTTTCACCGATCCCGACAAAGCGGGCGCCGGCCTTTCCGGCTAATTCCAGTTCGGCCTCGGCTTCGGCAATGGAAGGGATGCGAGCGATCCGGATGGCGCCGCCTGAAATCATCAGTTCCGGCAATATCTCCAGCGCCGCCTCGGCCGAACCGAAACGGTTGATGAGGTCGCGAAAGGATGCGGGGCCGACATTCTTGGTGCGGATCAGCCGCAGCCAACTCAGCCGCTGCCGGTCGCTGAGACGCGGCCCGGCGGCCGGCCCACTCACCACGGCGGCAGGCTCGCTCACCCCTTGGCTCCGATCTTGCCCTCGGTGCCGGCAAGCAGCCGCGAAATGTTTTCCCGGTGCTTGATGAAAACGATGATGCTCATCACCACGAACAAGGCCGCATTCTGCGGTGTGCTCAGGACATAGAGAGCGATCGGCACGATGACCGCCGCCGTCAGCGCCGCCAGCGAGGAATAACGGAACAGAAATGCCATCACCAGCCAGGCGACGGCAAAGATCAGCGCCACCTGCCAGGCAAGGCCGATCAGCACGCCGAGATAGGTGGCGACGCCCTTGCCGCCCTTGAAACCGAGCCAGACCGGGAAGAGATGACCGAGAAAGGCGCCGAGACCGGCCCAGATCGCCAGGTCAGGCGCGAAATGGCCTGCTATCAGCACGGCGACCGTGCCCTTCAGCGCGTCAAGCAGCAGCGTCGCGGCGGCAAGGCCCTTGTTGCCGGTGCGCAGAACATTGGTGGCACCGATATTGCCGGAGCCGATCTTGCGCACATCGCCAAGGCCGGCCGCGCGGGTGAGCAGGAGCCCGAACGGAATCGAGCCAAGCAAATAGCCGAACACGAGCGTTGGGATGAGGCTGTAAATCATTGTTCCCCCCGCATTTCCCCAGTTTGGCCGGATCAGGCGCGGTGCGCCGTGGCCGGTTCAGGCGGAAAACACTGTGCGGCCCGCAACCAGCGTTTGCAAGACCTTGCCTTGTAGTCGCGCGCCTTCGAAACAGGTGTTTTTCGACCGGGAACGAATACCGCTTTCGCTGACGATCCAGGGTTCGTCGAGATCGACAAGCGCAAGATCGGCGACAGCGCCCGGCTTCAACGTGCCGCCGGGCAGGCCGAACAGTTTTGCGGGAGCGGTGGACAGGGTTTCGATCAGCCGCAGCAACGGCACATCGCCATTGTGGTAGAGCCGCAGTGCGGCGCCCAGCAGCGTCTCCAACCCTATGGCGCCGGCCGCCGCATCGGCAAAGGGCAGGCGCTTGGTGTCGACGTCCTGCGGATCGTGCGAGGAGACGATGATGTCGATCGTGCCGTCCCTGACCGCATCGATCATCGCCAGCCGGTCTTCCTCGGCGCGCAAAGGCGGGGTCAGACGGAAGAAGGTGCGGTATTCGCCGACATCGTTTTCATTCAGCGACAGATTGTGGATCGCCACGCCTGACGTCACCGTCGCCCCGTCGATTTTCGCACGCGTCACGGCGTTTGCCGCCATCGCCGTCGAGATCTTTGCTGCGTGGTACGAACCGCGCGTCAGCCGCGCCAAGGCCAGATCGCGTTCCAGCGGGATGGATTCGGCTTCGCGCGGAATGCCGGAAAGGCCGAGCCAGCTGGCGTAAAGGCCCTCGTTCATCACGCCGGATGAACCGAGGTCCGCATCCTGCGTCTCGTGCACGATGGTGGCGCCGAAATCGCGCGCATAGGTCAGCGCGCGGCGCATCACCAGCGCGCTCGATATGGTGTGGCGACCATCGGTGAAGGCGACGGCGCCTGCTTCGCGCAGCAGGCCGAACTCGGTCATCTCGCGCCCGTCGAGGCCCTTGGTGATCGCTGCCGCCGGAAAGACGTTGACGATCGCCGTGTCCTTGGCGGTGCGCAGCACGAACTCGACCAGCGCCACATTGTCGATCACCGGATCGGTGTCGGGCATCATGACGATGGAGGTGACGCCGCCGGCCGCCGCCGCGACACTTGCCGACGCGATGGTTTCGCGATGCTCGCCGCCCGGTTCACCGATGAAGACGCGGCCATCGATCAGGCCTGGAATGATCGCCTTGCCGGCGCAGTCGACAACGGTGGCGCCCTCGGGCGCGCCCTGGTTTAGCGCCGCCTTGCCGGCGGCAACGATCTTGCGGCCGTCGACGATGACGGCGCCGACTTCGTCGATGCCGCGCGACGGGTCGATAATGCGGACGCGCTCGAAGACCGTTATGCTCATGCGCCGCGGCCTTCATTATTGCGGCGCGGGTCAAGCAGCGCTTCCATGACGGCCATGCGCACGGCGACGCCCATTTCGACCTGTTCCTGGATGACGCTCTGCGGACCGTCGGCGATTTCCGAGGCGATCTCGACGCCGCGGTTCATCGGCCCGGGGTGCATCACCAGCGCATCGCCCTTGGCCGCCTTCAGTTTTTCCGCATCAAGGCCGAAATAGCGGAAATACTCGCGCACCGAAGGCACGAACGCGCCTTCCATGCGCTCGCGCTGCAGGCGCAGCATCATCACCACATCGGCGTCCTTGAGGCCCTCGGCCATCGAGCGGGTGACGATGACGCCCATCTTCTCGATGCCGGTGGGCAGAAGCGTCGACGGTGCGACGACGCGCACCTGCGCGCCGAGCGCGTTGAGCAGCATGATGTTGGAACGTGCCACGCGCGAATGCAGGATGTCGCCGCAGATCGCCACGATCAGCTTCGACAGCGGGCCCTTGGCGCGGCGGATGGTCAGCGCGTCGAGCAGCGCCTGTGTCGGGTGCTCATGGGCGCCGTCGCCGGCATTGACCACCGAGCAGCCGACTTTTTGCGCCAACAGCGCCGCCGCGCCCGCCGACTGGTGGCGGATGATCAATATGTCGGGCCGCATGGCGTTAAGCGTCATCGCCGTGTCGATGAGCGTTTCGCCCTTCTTCACCGAAGAGCTTGCCACCGACATGTTCATGACATCGGCGCCGAGGCGCTTTCCGGCAAGCTCGAACGACGACTGTGTGCGCGTCGAGGCTTCATAAAAGAGGTTGATCTGTGTGCGGCCGCGCAGCGTCGAGGTTTTCTTCTCGGACTGCCGCGAGATCGCGACCGCTCGGTCCGCCCTGTCGAGCAACAGCTCGATATCGGCGGGGGAAAGGTCGCGGATGCCCAGAAGATGGCGATGAGGATAGGGGGACGAAGCGTCGGTCATCTCAAGGCGCTGCTATAGGGTGGAGACTTTGCGGCTGCAAGCGCCAGCTTTGCATTGCAGCCGTTCTCCTCAATTTTTTCGTATAGATGGCCGATTGTATCGGCCGGTATTTTCATCGCGCGCGCTGCATGGCTTGGCTATATCTAGCCGACAGCCTCGGATTCGTGGCTTTCTGACGATAGAAGGATTGGGCGTGACCGACGACGTGATGAACCAGCCGCCGCCGCTGACGGGCGGCAACGCCTGGCGGGGCGATCCGTTGCTGATCCAGCTCGCGGAACGTTTTTCCGATCCGGTGCGCAAAGATCTCGACGGTCTCGGCCGCTTCGTGCTGACGCAGGAGGCGCAGGAATTGGCGCGCCTCGCCAATGTCGAGACGCCGAAGCTCAGGACGCATGATCGCCAGGGACGGCGCATCGACGTGGTCGAGTTCCATCCCGCCTATCACGCCTTGATGCGCCGCTCTGTGGCCAACGGGCTGCATTCCTCGGTATGGGAGAACGGCGACACCGAGATCGGCCGCCGCCATCAGGTCCGTGCCGCCCGGTTTTATCTGACGGCTGAGCTCGAGACCGGGCATCTGTGCCCCATCACCATGACCAACGCTTCGCTGGCGGCCTTGATGGCCAGCCCGAAACTGTTTCGCGAATGGGCGCCGCGCGTGACGACGCGCAAATACGACCAGAGCCAGAAACCGCCGGTCGAGAAGACCGGGCTGACGCTCGGCATGGGCATGACCGAGAAGCAGGGCGGCACCGATGTGCGCGCCAATGTGACGAGGGCGGAACGCGCCGGCAGCGGTTTTTATCGTCTGACGGGGCACAAATGGTTCATGTCCGCGCCGATGTCGGATGCGTTCCTGGTGCTGGCGCAGGCGCCGGAGGGGCTGTCGTGCTTCCTCGTGCCGCGCGTCCTCGGTGATGGTTCGGGCAACGGCTTCCGCTTTCAGCGACTGAAGGACAAGCTCGGCAACCGTTCCAACGCCTCCTCCGAAGTCGAATTCGTCAATGCCATCGGCGAGATGGTCGGCGAACCCGGTGCCGGTGTGAAGACGATCATGGACATGGTCACGCTCACCCGGCTCGATTGTGCCATCGCATCGTCGGCTATCATGCGCGCGGGCCTGGCCGAGGCCGTCCATCACGCCCGCCATCGCCAGGTGTTCGGTTCGACCTTGATCGAGCAGCCGCTGATGCAGCGCGTTCTGGCCGATATGGCGCTCGATGTCGCCGCCGCCACCGCGCTGTCGTTCCGGCTGGCGCGGTCCTTCGACGAGGCGGCCAGCGACCGCGGCGAGGCAGCGTTTGCCCGGGCCATGACGCCGGTCGTCAAATACTGGGTCTGCAAGATCGCGCCGCCTTTGCTCTATGAGGCGATGGAGTGCCTCGGCGGCAACGGCTATGTCGAGGAGGCGCCACTCGCCCGCTACTATCGCGAGGCCCCGGTCAACGCGATCTGGGAAGGCTCGGGCAATGTCATGGCGCTTGATGTGCTGCGCGTGCTCGGCCGTGCGCCCGGCCTGTTCGAGGATGTGCTGGCCGGCATCGACCGTGATCTCGGCGCCGGCGGACGCGGCACGATCGGCGTGCTAAAGGCGGCGATGCAGGTTGCTTCAACCGACGAAGGTTCGGCCCGGCTGCTGACCGAGCAGCTGGCACTGTCGGCTGCGGCGGCGGAATTGCGCCGTTTGGGGGCCGGGCGGATCGCCGCCGCTTTCGTCGAGACGCGTTT
>NZ_RZTT01000416.1 GCF_003996995.1 Mesorhizobium sp. M7A.T.Ca.US.000.02.2.1
ACCAGAAGCTGGCGGCACGGGCGCACGGCCGCCTGCTGCTGCGCATCGAGGATATCGACACGACGCGCTGCACGCCGCAATTCGGGGCCGGCGTGCTTGCCGACCTGAAATGGCTGGGGCTTGGCTGGGAAGAGCCGGTGCGCCGCCAGTCCGAGCATTTCGCCGAATACCAGGCGGTGCTCGAGCGGTTGATCGCGGAGGAACTCGTCTACCCCGCCTTCATGAGCCGTGGCGAGATCCGCGCCTTCATCACCGACAGCGAAAAGCGTGGGCGCGACTGGCCGCGCGATCCCGATGGCGTGCCGCTCTACCCCGCCGTGGACAAGGCGCTGCCGCTGAAGGAACGCCAGCGGCGGATAGTCGAGAATGCCTTCGCCTGGCGGCTGGATGTCGAGGCCGCCATGGCGCGTGTCGGCAAGGACCTGTCTTGGACAGAGTATTCCGACGAGACGCTTTCCACGACGCGCTCCGTCGAAGCCCGCCCGCAGGCCTGGGGCGACGTGATCTTGGCGCGCCGTGACATCCCGACCAGTTACCACCTCGCCGTCGTCATGGACGATGCGCTGCAAGGCGTCAGCCACGTCGTGCGCGGCCAGGATCTGTTTTCCGCCACCGGCGTGCAGCGCCTGCTGCAGCAACTCCTGGGGCTGCCGCAACCGGCCTATTTCCATCATCGTCTCATTCTCGGACCCGACGGCCGAAAGCTGTCGAAGAGCCTCCGTGACACCGGTCTTGCCGCGCTGCGTCATGCCGGCGCATCACCTGATGACATCAGACGGACGGTCGGGCTTTGACCAGGCGAGATCACCTGCCAAATGCGCCGGCCGTTGAATTTCAGTGATGTATGGATCAATGGTTTCGCTTTGCGCGTCGGGTTGAAGCGCATTAGAGCAGCGCCACGGTCAACTCTCCCCAGTACGGCGGCCTCCGGAACATGCACAGCATCAAGCGGTTCATCCCCGCCACCTTCGTCGTCTTGTGGGCCACCGGCTTCATCGGTGCGCGCTACGCCATGCCGTGGGCGGAACCGTTCACCTTCCTCGCCGCGCGTTTCGTCCTCGCTGCTATCCTGCTGGCCGTCCTGATGCTTGTGCTTGGCTCGAAAAGAGCCACCCGCCAGGAGGCGCTGCATGCCACCGGCGCCGGCATCCTGATGCATGGCGTCTATCTCGGCGCCGTCTTCTGGGCCATCCACAGGGGCATGCCGGCCGGCTTTTCAGCCCTCATCGTCGGCCTGCAGCCACTGATCACGGCGGTGCTTGCCGGCAAGTTCCTCGGCGAGGCGATCCTGCCGCGCCACTGGCTTGGCCTTGGCATCGGCCTCATCGGTATCGTCATCGTGCTGTGGCCGAAGCTCGGCGCGCTGGGCGGCGGCGTGACCGCGGCGACATTGACCGCCTCGCTGGTCTCGGTACTCGGCATGAGCGCCGGCACCATCTGGCAGAAGCGCTTCGCCTCCGGCGGCGACCTCGTCGCGGCGACCATGTGGCAATATGTCGGCGGTGGTTCGCTGATGCTCCTCGCCTCGCTCGCCTTCGAAACCCACACGGTCATCATCAATGGCGAACTGATCTTCGCCATGGCCTGGCTGGTGCTGGTGCTGTCGCTCGGCGCCATCTTCCTGCTGATGGTCATGATCCGCGACGGCGAGATGTCGAAAGTGGCCTCGCTGTTCTACCTGGTGCCGGCGGTGACGGCGGTCATCGCATGGGCACTCTTCGACGAACAGCTCAACGCGCTGCAGATTGCCGGCATGGCGATCACCACATTCGGCGTTGGCCTGGCAACGGCGCGGCAGACGAAGGGAAGAACTGTGGAATTGAGGAATTGAGGAATTGAGGAATTGAGGAATTGAGGAATTGAGGAAGAAGCACAGACAGCGCCGGATATGGCCCGCTTTCTCCAATTCTTCAGTTCTTCAATTCCTCAATTCTACCTGTCATCCCACCCGCGCACGTGCCTCCAGATAGCGGCTGATCGCGGCATTGAGCTCGCCGCCAAGGATAAAGATCGCCGATACCATGTAGAGGAAGACCACGGCGATCATGATCGAGGCCAGGCCGGCATAGGTCGTCACGTAGGACGAAAAGTGGTCGAGATAGGTGGCGAAGATGGTCGAGCCGATAAGCCATGCCGCCAGCGTGAAGACGATGCCCGGCACCAGCGAGACGAAGCGGCGCTTGCCCGCCGGCAGCCAGAAATGCACGGCAAACAATCCGCCGACAATGACCGCCGAAGCGATGACGTAACGCCACAGCGTGATGGTGCCCATATAGGGCTTGATCCAGTCGATATGGGCTTCGGCGATCCGCGCCAGCAGCGGCGCGAACACCAGGAGCACGCTGATCGCCAGGAAACCGGCCGTGGCGATGAGAACGAAGATGATGCTCTGCACCCGGCGGTAGATGATGCCGCGCGTTTCCGAAACGCGGTAGGCTCGGTTGAGCGACGTGCGCAGCGCCTCGATGCCGTTCGACGCAAAATAGGCCGCAAGCACCACACCATAGGTCAAAAGGTCGGTGCGCCTGACGGTCAGCACATTGAGCACTTCGCGCGCGATCGGCTTGGCGATCTGTTCGGGCCAGGTGTCGAAGACCAGATGCACGGCGGTGTCGGAGAACGCCTGCGCGCCGAGGAAGCTCGCCAGCGTCGTCGCGAAGATCAGGAACGGGAACAGTGCCATCAGCGATGTGATCGCCAGATGACTGGCCATCGCCCAGCCGTCATCGGTGTTGAAATGGCCAAGCGCGTCGTAGAGGACCCGCTTGAGGGCTACGATCTTCCGCAACAAGAACCGCGCCCTCCAATTGTCTCCACGCCGGGAATATGGGAAGGGATTGCGGCAAATGGCAACCCTTGGCGAAACCACGAACAGTCCGGCGCAGAAGTTGCGCTCGATTATCATCACCGGTGCGTCTTCGGGAATAGGCGCGTACTGCGCCCGCGCGTTGAAGGCGGAAGGCTGGCGGGTGTTCGCAACGGCGCGCAAGCCGCAGGACATCGCCGCGCTCGAAGCCGACGGCATCGAGGCCTTCTATCTCGATTATTGCGAGCCGGACTCCATCGCCGCGCTGGTGACGGCGGTGCTCGACCGCACCGGCGGCCGGCTCGACGCCCTGTTCAACAATGGCGCCTATGCGCAGCCGGGCGCAGTCGAGGATCTGCCCGTTGCGGCGCTCAAGCAGCAGTTCGAGGCGAATTTCTTCGGATGGCATGATTTGACCCGCCGGCTGGTGCCAGTGATGCGCCGCCAGGGTCAGGGCCGCATCGTCCATTGCTCGTCGATCCTTGGCCTCGTCCCGGCGCGCTTTCGCGGCGCCTATTCCGCATCGAAGCATGCACTGGAGGCCTTGATGCTCTGCCAGCGCCAGGAACTGGCCGGCAGCGGCGTCCACGTTTCGCTGATCGAGCCGGGGCCGGTGAAGTCGAAGATCGCCAGCAATGGCCTCATTTGGTTTCTCAGCAACATCGACCACGAAAATTCCGTGCACCGCGTGGACTATGCGGCGCAACTCGAACGGCTGCGGGCCGGCGGCAGCCAATCGGCCTTGAAGCCAGGGCCGGAAGTCGTTCATGTGGCGCTGCGCCATGCACTTCTGTCGCGGCGCCCGCGACCGCACTATGTGGTAACATTGCCGGCCAGGATCGGTGCGGTGCTCAAACGCATCCTGCCGGCATCGATGCTTTACCGCCTGATGGCCAAACGCGCCTGAACGCCAAAACAACTGGAACGAAACAATGGCAACCGTCTTCAACATTCTCGCCATTCTGGTCATGGTCGCCGTTGCGGTCGTGCTTGTTCGTGGCCTCATCAATATGATGCGCGGCGGCTCCGGCGTCACATCGAACAAGCTGATGCAGGCGCGCGTCATGCTGCAGGCCGTGGCGCTGGTGCTGATCCTGCTTGCGGTGTATTTCACCCGCAAGTGAGGGATGTCGGCGGGGAGGCGAAATGGTCAAGCTCAACAAGATCTACACCCGCACCGGCGATGATGGCACCACGGGTCTCGGCACCGGCGAGAGGCGGCTGAAATCCGACCTGCGGGTAGACGCCTACGGCACGGTCGACGAAGCCAATGCCTGCATCGGCATCGCCCGGGTCCACACGGCCGCGACCCATCCCGCGATCGACGCCATGCTTTCCCGCATCCAGAACGATCTGTTCGACCTCGGCGCCGATCTCGCCGTGCCCGACGACGGCAAGCCGCTCGGCTATGAGCCGCTTCGCATCGTCGCCGTGCAGACCGACCGGGTCGAAAAGGACATCGACCTTCTCAACAAGGAGCTTCAGCCGCTCAAATCCTTCGTGCTCAATGGCGGCACGCCGGCAGCGGCGGCACTTCACCTTGCCCGCACCGTGGCGCGGCGGGCCGAAAGGCTGATCGTGGCCCTTGCCCAGTATCCGGACGAGCACGTCAACCGCGACGGTCTGAAATACATCAACCGAGTCTCGGATTTCCTGTTTGTCGCCGCCCGGGCGGTCAATGACAACGGAAACGCCGACGTGCTATGGGTTCCCGGCAAGAACCGCTGATTGTCGAAAGCGGAAGAGGGCCTGGGGCAATGTTCATCCCGCTTTACGACACCAACAGGCTGCGGCACATCAGGCTGCAATATGTGACCATCGGGCTGATCGTGGTCAATGCCCTGGTCTACCTTGCCACCGCGCTCGGCGGCGATAGTTTCTCCAATGCCGCCGTGCTTGGTCTCGGCTTCATCCCGTCGGTCGTCCATGACACCGCCGAGCTCGATCCCCGTTTCATCGTCATCCCCGAAAGCCTGAGCTACCTCACCTATTCCTTCCTGCATGCAGACATCTTCCATCTCGGCGGCAACATGCTGTTCCTGTGGGTGTTCGGCGACAATGTCGAGGATGCGCTCGGCCACATCCGCTACCTCATCTTCTACCTGTTGTGCGCGATCGCCGGCGCCGCCTTCCAGGGCCTCGTCGCCTGGGATTCGCAGGCGCCGCTGATCGGTGCCTCCGGCGCCATCGCCGGAGTGGTCGTCGCCTATCTGATCCTTTATCCCAGGGTGAAGGTCTGGGTGCTGGCCTTTGCCCGCATCCCGCTGCGGATTCCGGCCTTCATCCCGCTCATCTTGTG
>NZ_RZTT01000417.1 GCF_003996995.1 Mesorhizobium sp. M7A.T.Ca.US.000.02.2.1
TCGAGCCGCGCCGGAGTGTCCACCGGCCCCTCCACGAAATGCAGGTTCATCAAAGACCCTCGCCCTATGACGATGCCCTCGACGCCATGCCTTTCAAGGGAGACGTTCATCGCTTCGCGCAGGCGGTCGCCGCGCGCATTGATCGCGCGGCTCGCCTCTTGCGTCAGCACCTGGGTCAGACCGGTGAAGCCAGCAGCCATGCTGAGAATATTGTTGTTGAACGTCCCGCCATGCGAGAACGCACCGGGCAAAGCCGGATCGAAGCGATCGACGAGGTCGGCGCGTCCACCGAATGCGCCAAAACTGGCGCCGCCGCCGATATACTTGCCGAGCGTCACGAAATCGGGAAAAATCCCATGCGCCCCGTGGAGCGCGCGGTAGTCGAGGCGCGAAGTCATGACCTCGTCGAAAATCAGCAGCGCCCCGGTGTCCTTCGTCGCGGCGCGTAGCGCTTCCAGGAACTCACGCGTCGCCGGGATGCAGCCGCCGCCGCCCATCATCGGCTCGACGATCACCGCGGCAAGCTCGTCGCCCTGTTCCTTGATGAGCGCCACGGCGCCTGCACTATCGTTGTAGTCGGCGAAGACAAAGGGGAACGGTAGATTGAGCGGTGAGCCGCCATGCGCAAAAGTGAGTACGCCACCGTGGTAGCCCTCGCGGAATGCGAGTATCTTCGAGCGCTTTGTGATGGCGCGAGCCGCCGAAATAGCCATGATGTTCGCCTCGGTGCCCGAGTTGCAGAAGCGCACGCGCTCTATGGCTGGAAAACGGTCGACCACCGCCGCTGCAAGGCGCGCTTCGTAGCGGTTGGGGGCGCCCAGCATGATGCCGCCCTGTATTACGTCCACAAGGGCTGCCGAAATCGCCTTGTCGGAATGGCCGTAAAAACCGGCGCTGTATTCCGAGACCAGGTCGACATAGGTATGGCCGTCGAGATCGGTGACCCTGCAGCCGTCGCCGGAAACAAACGATACGGGGAACGGCGGATACCATAGAACAGCCCTCGTATTGCCACCCGGCAACGATGCCGCGGCCTCGTTCTGACGCGCCAGGCTGTTCGGGTTGGCGTCAGCGAAACGCTGTCGGGCCTCATCCAGAACAGCAGCGAGACTGACATTGGCGCGCAGGTCTCTAGTGCCTTGCAGCATTCGATCAAATCCCCTCGTCTTTTCAACTTTTTTGCACCCTATCGCAAATTCCTGTTGCTAATCAATCCATTTTGCGTTTGAAATTTGATCAAATCCACAACGATAAGAAAGGGGAACTGCAATGAGGACTTATCTGCAAGCCGTATCTGCCGCCGCGATCTGCCTCGCGACCTCGACTTTGGCCGCGTCCGCGGCCGACCCCGTCACGGTGGTCGGCTGGGGGGGTACATGGGACAAGGCCTACAAGGATGGGGTCTGGGACAAGTACACCGAAAAGACGGGCGTTCCGATCGTCATGGAAGAATGGGGCGGCGAGGTCGCCAAGGTGCGTGCCCAGGTGCAGGCGGGCAACATCACTTATGACGTCGTCTCGGTCGAAGCGCCCGCCATGGAAGTCGGCTGCGCCGAAGGCCTGTTCGTCCCGCTGACGCCCGAGATCACCGGCGACGCGGCGAATTATCTTCCAGGCACCCTGCACGAATGCGGCGTCGCGTCCGACACCTGGGCTACGGTCCTCGCCTACAACACGAAGGTCTATAAAGGTGACGCCGCGCCGAAGAGCTGGGCGGACTTCTGGAACGTCGAGAAATTTCCGGGAAAACGCGGGCTTTACCAGCAGGCGCAGTTCACGCTGGAAAATGCGCTGATGGCCGACGGCGTGAAACGCGAGGACATGTACAAGGTGCTGGCCACGCCGGAAGGTGTCGACCGGGCTTTCGCCATGCTCGACAAGATCAAGGCGCACGTCGTCTGGTGGTCCACAACGACGCAGGGCATCCAGAACCTCGACAGTGGTGAAGTGGCTCTCAGCGACGGGTTCAATGCGCGCATCACCAACGAAGCCATCAACGAGAAGAAGCCCTATGCGATCGCATGGGACGCTGGCTTCTTCTATGGCACCGACTACTGGGCGGTGGTGAAGGGCGCGCCGCACCAGCAGGCCGGGCTGGATCTCCTTAAGTGGTTCTCCATCCCTGAAAACCAGGCCGGCTTCTCGAAACTCTATGCCTATGGCACCGGCCGCAAGGAAGCCGCAGACCTCATTCCCGCGGATTGGAAGGTCAACCTGCCGACGTCGCCGGAGCACCTTCAGTACGGCGCCTCCTATGACAACGACTTCTGGACCGAGCACAAGGAAGCACTGGAAGAACGCTTCAAGGCCTGGCTCGCGAAGTAACCCAGGCATGTTGGTCGGGACAAAGCCGGCTATGAAGCGGCGCCAACGGGGCGGCATGCTCGCCCTGTTGACGGCCCCGCTTATTCTATTCGTCGTCATTCTGTTTCTCTGGCCGGTAGCGCGCTTCCTCGCTCTGGCCGTCGACAACTCGGATTTCTCGAACAACCTGCCGCGTACAATTGCCGCTCTGGCGGGCTGGAAAGCAGATAGCGGCCTGCCTGGCGAACCCGTCTTTGCAGCACTCGTCGAGGATTTGGCCGACGCGCGGCGCGCCGGGAAGGAAGGCGTCCTGGCGCAACTAGTAAACCAGCGCGTCGTCGGCAGCCGTTTCCTCGTCATCAAGACGGCAAAGGATGCGGCCGACGGCAAACTCACTATGCGTCCCGTGCGCGACGAGGTGCTCTCCAAACAGGGCGGCTGGAAAAACATCGATCTCTGGCAGGTCATAGCGCGTCAGCAAAGCGCGCGAACGGACTATTATCTGCTTGCGAGCCTGGACCTGAAGCGAGGCGCGGACAATTCGATCGAAGCCGTTTCCGCCGACCGCGCCATCTTCGTCGACGCGCTGCTGCGTACGATCTGGATCAGCATCGTGGTGACCGTCATCTGCGCGGTGCTCGCCGTGCCGCTGGCGCAGGCAATTGTCAGCGCGCCCCCGGCGTGGTCGAAGCTGATGTTCGCGTTGATCCTGTTTCCGCTCTGGACGTCGCTGCTGGTGCGCACCGTCATCTGGATCATCGTGCTGCAGAAGAACGGCCCCGTGAATTCCACTCTGCTCGGATTGGGTATCGTCAGCGAACCCCTCGACCTCATCTACACCCGCTTTTCGCTCTATTTGGCGATGGTTCAGGTTCTGCTGCCTATGATGGTGCTCTCCGTCGTCGCTGTCATGCGGCGGGTTCCGACCACCTACATGCGCGCGGCACTGTCGCTGGGTGCGCCGTGGCTCACGGCGTGGCGCCGCGTGCAGTTACCGTTGATCCTGCCAGGGATCCTGTCCGGCGGGGCGATCGTTTTTGTCTTCGCACTTGGCTACTACATCACCCCGACGCTTGTCGGCGGGCCGACCGACCAGATGATCTCCAGCTACATAGCTTTCTACACGAACAGCACACTGAACTGGGGCATGGGTGCAGCGCTTTCGCTGCAACTGCTGATGATCCTCGTGTTGTTTGCGTTGCTGTTCTGGACGGCGTCCGTCCTCTTCCGCCGCAAGGCGCATGTCGCATGAGCGCCGACCGCTTCCGGAAGTGGCTGATGTATGCTTATGCGGCGACGTTGCTGGCGTTCATCATCCTGCCCCTGCTGATCGTGATCCCTATGTCGCTGACCTCGAGCAATTCGCTGGCATTTCCGACGCCGGGCTGGTCGCTGCGCTGGTATGCCGAACTGTGGGTCGACCAGCGCTGGCCGAACGCGCTGTGGAACTCGGTCGTCATCGGGCTGTCCACCACGGTCCTGGCGTTGCTGCTCGGCATACCGGCGGCGATCGGGCTCGCCTGGGGCGATTTTGCCGGCAAGCGAATCCTCTACGCGATCATCGCCGCGCCCTTGGTGACGCCAGTCGTCATCGTCGGCGTCGCGGCCTTTTCATTCTTCGCCACACTGGGACTCGTCGGCAACAAGCTATCCATCATTCTGGTGCATACGGCGATGGCCGTGCCTGTGATGCTGACGACTGTCGTCGCCAGCCTTTCGACCTTCGACCGGACATTGGTTCGCGCGGCCGCCTCGCTCGGCGCCGGCACCATCCGCACATTCTTCAAGGTAGTGCTGCCGCTGATAGCGCCGGGCGTCATTACAGGGGCCATCATCGCCTTCATCATCTCTTTCGACGAAGTCGTCGTCGCAAGTTTCCTCTCGACAGGCGCGGAGCGAACCTTGCCTCGCATGATCTTCTCCGGGGTTCGCGAATCCATCAGCCCTGCCATCGCGGCCGTCGCTGTGATGCTGATCGCATTCTCTGCGACCCTGCTTGGTGTCATCGCCATCCTTCAGGGCCGCTCGCAAACTCTCCGCGCAAGGGCATCGGCATGAGACTGGTTCCATCGGTACAGCAGTTGGAGACCGAGATGACGACCTGGCGGCGGCATCTGCATGCCAATCCAGAACTCGGCTTCGAAGAGTTCGAGACGGCGCGTTTCGTGGCGGACAAACTGCGCTCGTGGGGCATCGAGACGACCGAAGGCGTCGGACGGACAGGTGTCGTTGGCACGCTCAGGGGCAGGCTCGGCGCTGGTCGCAGTCTTGGCATCCGAGCCGACATGGACGCCCTGCCGATGACCGAGGCGCGGCCGCTGCCGCATGCATCCCGCATTCCCGGGAGGATGCATGGCTGCGGCCATGACGGTCACACGACGATGCTGCTCGGCGCAGCCTCGGCGCTTGCCCGCTCGCCCAACTTCGCCGGTACCGTGCATTTCATTTTCCAGCCGGCCGAGGAGGGTCGAGGTGGGGCACTCGCCATGCTGAATGATGGCCTTTTCGAGCGTTTCCCTTGCGATGAAGTCTACGCGCTGCATAATTGCGAACGGCCTCTCGGCGAGATCGCCGTCCACCGCGGAACGGTGGCCGCGGCGGCCGATCGCTTCGAGATCGTCGTCCATGGAAGGGGCGGCCACGCGGCGATGCCGCATCTGGCGATCAATCCACTCCCCGTCGCCGCGCGCATCCTGCTGGCAATCGAAGCCCTGCCCGGTCGCCTGACCGATGTGCACTCTCCGGCAATCGTCACCGTTGGCAGCCTGCGCGCCGGCGAAGCCTTCAACACCATCCC
>NZ_RZTT01000418.1 GCF_003996995.1 Mesorhizobium sp. M7A.T.Ca.US.000.02.2.1
GGCTTGGTCTTGGCGACGCACCGCAATGGCAGAACCAGCGCGACGCGCTCGCTGATTTTGCCGGTTGGTTATCGCTGCTGACCGGCAGCCTCGGCAAATTCGGCCAGGACATCGCTCTGATGGCGCAAGATGGAACCGAGATCAAACTTTCCGGCGGTGGCGGCTCGTCTACCATGCCTCACAAGCAGAACCCGGTGAAGGCCGAAGCGCTGGTGGCGCTTGCCCGTTTCAACGCCACGCAGCTTGCCGGCCTGCATCACGCGCTCGTGCATGAGCAGGAGCGGTCGGGTGCTGCCTGGACCCTGGAGTGGCTATTGCTGCCGCAAATGGTCGTCGCAACGGCGGCGTCGCTGCGCCTTGCCGCCGAACTGGCCGCACAGGTCGAAAGTCTCGGCCACTGATGCGCACGCAAATAGTCATTGTCGGGTCCGGACCGTCCGGCCTGCTGCTTGGGCAACTGCTGGCCGGCATCGGCGTCGAGACGGTCATTCTTGAACGTGCGAGCCGCGAGCACGTGCTTGGCCGCGTGCGGGCAGGGGTGCTCGAACAGGGCACGGTCGAATTGCTGGAAGAAGCGGGTGCTGCGGCACGGTTGCATGCCGAAGGGCTGCCGCATTCCGGCATCTCGCTCGCCTTCGACGGACGCTTGCACCGTATCGACCTCGAGGCACTCACCGGCGGCAGGCATGTCACCGTCTACGGCCAGACCGAGGTGACGCATGATTTGATGGACAAGCGCGACGCGGCAGGACTGACCACGATCTACGAGGCGGCAAATGTCGCGCTGCACGATTTCGATGGCGCCGCGCCTTTCGCCACCTATGAAAAGGATGGCGTCACGCATCGCATCGACTGCGACTTCATTGCCGGCTGCGACGGTTATCATGGCGTCAGCCGCAAATCGGTGCCCGAGCGTGCGCTAAAAATCTTCGAGCGGCAGTATCCGTTCGGTTGGCTCGGCGTGCTGGCAGAAGTGCCACCGGCCGATCACGAACTGGTCTACGCCAATCACGAGCGAGGTTTTGCGCTGTGCTCGATGCGCTCGACGCATCGCAGCCGCTACTATGTGCAGTGCCCGGAGGGCGACCATGTCGAGGCGTGGTCGGACGACCGCTTCTGGGACGAGTTGCGCCGCCGCTTGCCGGAGCAGACGGCGGCAAATGTCGTCACCGGCCCATCCTTCGAGAAATCGATCGCGCCGCTGCGCTCCTTCGTTGCCGAGCCAATGCGCTTCGGCAGGATGTTCCTGGTTGGCGACGCCGCCCATATCGTACCACCGACCGGGGCGAAAGGGCTCAACCTCGCCGCCAGCGACGTGCGCTATCTCTTCGCAGGTTTGCGCGACTTCTACGTCGAGAAGTCACATGATGGCATCGATGCCTATTCCGGCAAGGCGCTGGCACGGGTCTGGAAGGCGGTGCGCTTTTCCTGGTGGATGACGACGATGCTGCACCGTTTTCCCGACACCGGCGATTTCGGCCAACGCATCCAGGAGGCCGAACTCGACTACCTCATGCACTCGCGCGCCGCATCGACCGCGCTCGCCGAGAACTATGTCGGCCTGCCTTATTGAGGGCTGCGGATCATCCCGCGCCTTGCTGCCTGGCAAGATCCAAAAGCATCGGGCGCTGCCCTTTGAGGATTTTCACCTCGGCCTGGGACAAGGTGAACCAGCCCGCTCTGTCGACCTCCGGGAACTCCTTTAGGGATCCCGACCTTGGCGGCCATTCCATGGTGAAGCTGTTGCTCTTGATGGAGGTCACATCGATGTCGATGGTCGCCTCGACGGACCAGGCCGAGACGATCTTGCCGCCCGGTTGCCTGTAGTCGCCGAGACGAGTGAAGTATCCATCGACCTTGACGCCAAGCTCTTCCTCGGTCTCGCGTTGCGCTGCCGTCAACTCGTCCTCGGTCTCGTCGACAAGACCCTTCGGTATCGACCACGCACCATCGTCCTTCTTCGCCCAGAAGGGGCCGCCCGGGTGAACCAGCAACGCCTCGAGATCGCCATCGCCGCGGCGATAGATCAGCAATCCCGCACTCCGTTTTGCCATTTTATACGTCCGTCTGCGAAGCCGGCAGCCTGCCGATGGTCCTTGAATCGTTGACGCGAACCTTGCACCAGGGGATTGCGACGCTATGTCAGGCGCGTCTACATTGCACCTCACCCGCGAGTCCGGCAATCTGATACCATCGCCTATTTGGCGGCTCGAAGGCTAGGTGACGATGCAACTCGGTCTTATTGGCTACTACAGCGACTTCGTCGTGTATCCGCTGGTAATCGCCGTGCTGGCAGTGGCCGGGCTGCTCGAGGCCGGCGAAGAGGGTGCGCCGGGCTGGATAGGCACGGTCCTCGCCTGTCTCGGCCTCTGGACGCTGATCGAGTATGTGCTGCACAGGTTCGTTCTTCACCACATTCCCTACATCAAGGACCTGCACGACCGTCACCATGTCGAGGAGCGCAGTTCGGTGGGCACGCCGACCTGGCTCAGCCTCGGGGTGCATGCGCTGGTCGCGTTCCTGCCGGTATGGATGATCTCGGATTTCGCCACCGCTAGCGCGGTAAGCTGCGGGTTGATGCTGGGGTACCTCTGGTACATCAGCATCCACCACATGATCCATCACTGGCATCCCGCGCATCCGAGCTATCTCTACACGCTCAAGCGTCGCCACGCGGTCCATCACCACATCGACGAAGCGGCCAATTTCGGTGTGACGTCGGCGTTCTGGGATCGCGTTTTCGGGACGGCGCGGCTCTAGTCCGAGGCCAGATCAACCCCAATCGTTCAACGCCTCTTCCCGCGACCTCCGGGAGACTTGGCTCCGCGGGGTCCGCTCTGAGCCGGCGTGTTGTTCTGGTTTTCGTCGGACAGCTTGCGCCAGCGGGCAAGGCGCTCGGGATCGAGCGTCCCGGCCTTCAAGGCAGCCTGCACAGCACAGCCCGGCTCATGCACATGCGTGCAGTCGCGGAACTTGCACAGCGGCGCGAGCTCGGTGATTTCGGCAAACAGCGTGTCGATGCCATAGCCGACGTCGCTGACTTGCAGCGTCCGCATTCCCGGCGTGTCGATCACCCAGCCGCCGCCGGCAATGGCGTGCAGCGATCGCGACGTGGTGGTGTGGCGTCCCTTGGCATCGTGCTCGCGTATGCCTCCGGTCTGCTGCGGCGATTGCTGCCCCGATCCGGCCAGCGTGTTGACCAGCGTCGATTTGCCGACGCCGGAGGAGCCGATCAGCGCCACCGTCTGGCCGACACCGCACCAGGCAGCCAGGATGGTTGCCGCATCCGATGTCCGGGGGTTCAGCGTCACGACCGGCAATCCACGCTGCAACGCGGCAGCCTGCCTTGCATATGTCTCGGCGTCTTCAGCGGTATCGGCTTTGGTCAGCAGGATCACTGGCGTCGTTCCGGCCTCATTGGCGAGTGCCAGATAACGCTCGAGCCGGGCGGGATTGAAGTCGGCATTGCAAGAGGTGACGATGAACAGCGTGTCGACATTGGCCGCGGCAAGCTGCGGCACCCTGCCGCCCTGGGTGCGGCGCTCCAGCACCGTCTTGCGGACCAGGCGGCGCTGCACAAGGTGTTCATGCACATCGACCAGTACCCAGTCGCCGACCGCATAGTCACCGGTGTTCGCCTGCGCCGGCAGCGTCAGATCGACCGGCCCTGCCTGGGACAGGCCGGTCAGGCGATCGCGGTGGACGGTGGCGATCCGCGTCGGGACAAGATCGGCGTCGCCGGGTTCGAGTTGGTCGCCAAAAAAATCCGTCCAGCCCAGGCCGGCAAGCGATGGCATGGAGTGGTCCGTCACGGCTTTGACCACGGCGTCGCGGACATCGGACAGTATCCCTGGCAGGTGGCGAACGGGCGAGGCGATTGCCCAAGCCGTGTATGGGCGGCATGGCGTCATTTGGCAAGCAGGCCCGGAGCCGAGAGCGAGCGGCAAGCTTCTGCAGCCCTCGATCGTCGAACTGACGATCAAGTCGACGAAACAGCGCTATCCGAAAGCGTTTGGCGGGAAAAAACGGCGGCGAGTCGCCTCAGTTTTGAAACGTTAACGAATAATTTGACGCATGCAATATTTTTGGGTTCTATTGGTAACTGTGAAAATTGACTGAATAAGTTCCATCCAGGATTGTCGCATCCGGTCAACGGCCGCATGACTGGGGGCGGGCCGATCATGGCAGGGGATCAGGAATATATCGATGGCGGAGAAGACGCACCGCACGATGGATGACTTCGCCCAGGCATGCGGCGTGTCCCGGCCTACGCTGTCCAAATATTTCGACGATCCGGCGAGCGTGAAGCCGGCGACGCGGGCGCGCATCGAAGCCGCCCTGCGCTCCTCGGACTATCAGCCCAACCTTTTCGCCCGAAATCTCAACCGCAAGCGCACCCGCAACATCGGCATCGTCGTGCCGACGATCACCGATCCGTTCTACGCCGAGATGGTCAGCCGCATCGAATTTCGCTGCCGCGACGAAGGCTACTGGCCGATCGTCATCTCCTCACATGGTTCGCCGAAGCTGGAGGCGGAGTCGGTCAGGACGCTCCTGTCCCTGAAGGTCGCCGGCGCGATCATCGCCCCACTGGGTCTGGCTTCCGACCGCGGCGTCTTCGACAAGCTCGGGCAGGACATTCCGATCGTCTATTTCGACACCTATATCGAGGGCGATACGCCGTTCGTCGGCAACGACAACCGGCAGAGCGTCTCGACCATCGTCGACTATCTCTGCCGTTCGGGTGAGCCGCCGGTCTATCTCGACATCCCACACGTCAACCACAACTCCGGCGAACGCCAGGAAAGCTACATCGTCGCGATGGAGACCGCCGGGTTCAAGCCGGTCGTCATCGAAGGCACCCGCGATTACACCTGGGACTTCGAACGCATCGGCTACGAGCAGACGGAAAAAATGCTGGAGGCCGGCGCCTTGCCCGGCCGCACCATCCTGTGCGCCAATGATCGTCTCGCCTTTGGCGTGATGGCGGCTGCGTTCTCGCGCGGCCTGAAGGTCGGCCGCAGACCCGATTGCGATCTGCGGGTTGCAGCACACGACGATCATCCGCTGAGCCGCTACAC
>NZ_RZTT01000419.1 GCF_003996995.1 Mesorhizobium sp. M7A.T.Ca.US.000.02.2.1
TCGCTTGGCATCCGCGTAGTCGCTGCTCCCCTCATTCCCATCGGACGCATTCATCGCCATATCGCGCGGGTCCAGATAGCCTTCGAATGCGGATTCTGCAAAAGGACCTGCCAGACACGCAACTATCACTTGGATCGCTTCATCGCGTTGGAAATGTCGATCCATATCGTCCTCGAAAATCGGCTTTCGCTCCGAGGTGAATCCTTGCGCTGAATAGAAAACCGTGCCTTCGACAAAACCACCGCACTCTCCGTCACCGGCGTGGGGTAAATACTAACACTTGAGAAAGCAGGGAGTTCACGGTCGTCGTCGAACATCTGACGGTGCAAAACGATGGCGGCCACCGCGGGTCCGGCTTCGTGATGCGCCACAAGCGGCAGATATTGGGAGGCTACATTCATGCGGTGCGGCTCTCAGGTCTAGTTTCCATCCAAGCCCTGATATCGGATTCAAGCCATGCGACTCGGCCGGGGGAGATGCGACGCCGCTTAGGGAACAGGCCTGCCTTCAGAGTCGCGCGGTCGCGCTCGAACTGCGTTCCACTGAAGTGCTTCAGGGTCTTTGCCGACTGGCCGGCGGCCCAGGCAAGTGCCCGCTCGCCTTCCACATCTTCAAGCCAAAGATAGAGATCGTCGTCGGGAGCATCCAGCGTTGGACGGACATCAAATGCGTTCATGTCCGGACAGCCTTCAGAAAGAAGGGATAGAGGCTTCCGTTTGATCGGGAACGCTTAGTGTTGGTAGCGGCGCCCACATGTTCGAAAAGCGTGATCATTGATGAGTTCTTCCAGTCGGTGCGGCATCGCAGTGCTTTTGCGCATAGGACCGCAATTGTCGTGCCAACTGGGAAAATCGTTTCGGAAAATGCGATCGCTCTGGCAGCGTTGTGTCAGATGTCCGACATCGTCGAGAATCCGACAACGAGTGCTCCTCCTAATCACCGGATCAACCTCCGGCGCCTGGCGGTGACACCGCATTCCTCTGTCTTTCCAGGAGACGGCGTGGACATCAATGCCGTTCCTCACCGAACCCGCCTCCTAGCCCTTCGCCTGTGTAGCATACGTCACGGCCGCCCCCCGGTTTGGCTTCAACCTGGGATTACGGCGTCCTCTTTCGCAGAGAAGATCGGGTTGTTCGTGGCGCGCGCAGCGGAGCCGAAGGAGCTTTTTCTGGGTTGCGGATACTGGCATGTCGATATTACGACCGTGTGTCCTTCGACAAGCTTGGTGGCTTCTTCAACCAGAATCTCGCCGGGGAGATCGAATCGTTATCTGCGCCGCAAAGTGCGGCCGGTGAGCGGCGTGGCCCTGCGTTCCAGTTGGCCACGGTTCTCGCTGGGACGAGCAAGTAAATGGCTTGCGCAGCAACGGTGCGATCACACCTGGAGCACGGCGTCATCAGGAAAGCGCCATCCTTGTGCGCCCACGACACCCTGGTCGCCATCGGCCGCATCGCGGGGGGGCACTGTGGGCGATAACCATTCATTGATCTGGGCGATTGAGGGTTCTGCCGGGGCGCTATTGCTGCTCGGTAGGGCTGCGGGCTGGCGAGTCTACCAAGGCGAGCAACGACAGGCGAGACGGCAGACATTACGTGACGGAACTTGATATTGCAGTGCAGCAAGCGTAGAGCACCGCGCGCTTATCGGAGTGTCGTCCATGGCCCTTACCAATGCTGGTAACGAGGCAGAACCTGTCGAACAATCGAGCCATTCTGAGGTCGAGCAGCACAGCACCAAGGCGCTGATGTTGGGCGCACTAGGTGTCGTTTATGGCGATATAGGCACCAGCCCGATCTATGCATTTCGCGAGGCGTTGCATGCATCAGCGGGTGGCAACGTCGCCAGCCGTGGCGACATCCTCGGCGTACTCTCGCTGATCATCTGGTCCCTGACGATCACCGTGACGATCAAATACATCATGTTCGTGCTCCGCGCCGACAATCGAGGCGAGGGCGGAGTGCTGTCGCTTATGGCGCTGGCGCGCAACAGTTTCCCGACCCGCTCTGCGGTGATCCTCGGCATCGGCATCGGCATCGTCGGCGCGGCGCTTTTTTTTGGCGACGCCGTCATTACGCCGGCAATCTCGGTACTGTCGGCGGTCGAAGGTATGAATGTCGTCACGCCGACGTTCCAGCCCTATGTGGTGCCGCTGACACTGGCCATCCTGGCGATCGTGTTTGCGGTACAGCGGTTTGGCACCGGCGGCGTAGGATTGGTGTTCGGACCCGTTACCGCGCTGTGGTTCCTGGCCATCGGCCTTTCCGGGCTCAACCACATCATGGACGACCCGGAAATCCTGCTGGCAATCAGCCCGCATTACATCGTGTCGTTCCTGGTCAACTCGCCTGACGTCGCCTTCGTTACGGTTGGTGCAGTCTTCCTCGCCGTCACCGGAGCCGAGGCGCTCTACGCCGACCTCGGCCATTTCGGCCGCAAGCCGATCGTGCTCGCCTGGCTGGCGATCGTGTTCCCTTGTCTGTTGCTCAATTATGTCGGGCAAGGCGCCTTCGTGCTGGCAAATGGCGGCGTTGTCGGTCATCCGTTCTTCGAGATGAACCAGGGCTGGACGCTTATTCCGATGGTCGTGCTTGCCACGGCGGCGACCGTGATCGCCTGCCAGGCGGTGATCTCCGGCGCCTTTTCGCTGACCAGGCAAGCGGTACAGCTCAACATGCTGCCGCGTTTCGTCATCCAGCACACGTCGGAAAAACAGTCGGGCCAGATCTATCTGCCGCGCATCAACCTGATGCTGGCGCTGGTGGTGATGCTGCTGGTGGTCGGCTTCGGCGAATCCAGCCGGCTGGCCTCGGCCTACGGTATTTCGGTGACCGGCAATATGCTGGTGACGAACATACTGCTTTTTGTTGTGATGACGCGCATCTGGAAATGGCCGCTCGGCGTCGCGATAGCCTTAATGGCGGTGTTCGTCTTCATCGATACCGGCTTCTTTGCAGCTAACATCGTCAAGGTATTCGAAGGCGGCTGGGCCTCGCTTGCCATTGCCGCAGTGATCGTGATGACCATGTGGACTTGGATAAGAGGCAGCAGGTATCTATTTGACAAGACGCGCAGGAACCAGATTCCGCTCGATTTCCTTGCGGGCAATCTGTTGAAGAAGAAACCGCAGCTGGTGTCCGGTACGGCCGTGTTCCTGACCAGCGATCCCGCCAGTGCGCCGACCGCGTTGATGCACAGCCTGAAGCACTACAAGGCGCTGCACGAACAGAACGTCATCCTCTCTGTGGTGACGGCGCAGCAGCCCGTGGTGCCCGACAGCGAGCGGATCAAGATGGAAACGATCAATGAGCTGTTCATGCGGGTGACACTGACCTTCGGCTACATGGAACAGCCTAACATCCCGCGTGCGCTGGCGATCTGCCGCAAGCAGGGTTGGAAGTTCGACATCATGACGACGTCCTTCTTCCTGTCGCGTCGCTCGCTCAAGGCGTCACCCAACTCCGGCATGCCGGTGTGGCAGGACAAGCTGTTCATCGGCTTGGCGCGCACGGCCGCCGACGCGACGGAGTATTTCCAGATCCCGACCGGACGTGTGGTCGAGATCGGAACGCAAGTGGCCGTTTAGGCATGCCCGGTTAAGCAGAATCAATTGGCATTTCGCGAGCCGGTGAATGCCTGACCGGGCGGAGGCCACGATGCTTGCGCCAAACTGGGGTCCGGTTCCAGGCCTGAAGCTTCCGGCCCCGAAAGCCGTCCTTTACGCCTGCGATCATTTCCGTTCCGCATTGTCTTGCCGACCCACCAGTCGAGATGCGCTGAAACGACCTCGCCGGGCAGCAACTTATCATTTGAACCTAATCGATGTGCCGCAAGTCCGACCTTCATTCTTCAGTTCACAGGCTAGCGTTGCCAAAATCGGCGTGCCGCCTAACCGGCGCCGCACCGTGACCTGTCAGGATGCTATGCAGGCGCGAGGCAGAAGCTGGCTCGAGGCCGCCGGCCTGGTGCTGGTCCGGCAGCGGCCGGGCTCGGCCAAAGGCTTCATGTTCCTCTGGAGGATGAGACGGGTGCGGCAAACGTCGTCGTCTGGGTCAAGATCTCTCGAGAAATTCCGGCGCGTGCTTCTTGCTTCGGCCATGCTCGGCGTCCGCGGACGCATCCGACGGAAGAGGAGGTGGTGCACCTCGTCGCCCACGAGCTGACCGATCTGTCGGCCGGGCTGGCCAGCGTGGGAAACCGCAAGACGCCGTTTCCGTTGCCGCACGGCCGAGGGACGAGGCTCATCACGGCGGATCGGGCATCGATCCGCGCGGCATGCCGAAGGGGCGCGACATCGTCGATGCAGTATGACCATATCGACCCTATCAAGTTCAAGACGCGTAACTTCCGGTAGCGCTTCCGGAGGCCACTTCAGCAGCATGTTGTGCACACTTTTGTCGGACCCTGTTAACTGCCGATTGGCAGCAGGTCACCCCGTGCCGGATCCCAAATGTCGTCGCTCTCAAGCGCAACGACTGCCCGCACCCTTTTTAAGTCAGCGAGCACCTCCACCGCCGGACGCCGCCCCGTTTCCTGAGCCGCGGCGTAACGGGTGTATTTGTGACTGTCCGGCTCAAACCACTTCAACGATTCCAAAGTAGCCATGGCATCGCCCTTGCGGCTGCGCGTGATGCGAATGATCGTGATCCCATCCTCAGCGCTCGCGTCGAATGGAGACACGCTGCCAACGCTTCATCTGCTCTACCCCATCTTTGTTCCAAGGCGGTCGGATCATCTCAATGAGCCCTGCCTCGGGGTGGCCAAAGCATGCATATTTATCGTTCGGCCCCGCATCGAATTATCATCTGCGATGTGGGACTCGATCTTGGGTTGGCGACGGCTTAGCTCCGGGAGTAGACGTCGGACCACTGATAAGTGCCGGACCTTCTCCACAATTTCTCGGCGGACTCATCGTGAACGCTCGATTGGACGTAAATGCGGTTCGCGGAAACGCAGGTCTGGCCGGCATTGCGGAACTTCGCCTGGACCGCACCGTCAACAGCACCGTCAATGTCGGCATCATCGAAGATGAT
>NZ_RZTT01000041.1 GCF_003996995.1 Mesorhizobium sp. M7A.T.Ca.US.000.02.2.1
CCCTAATCGTCCTTCAGGCGGCGCCACGGCGAGTTGTGATCCGGTCCGCGCTTCAGATCGTCTTCGCGCGAATAGTCGCCGTCTTCGAGGTCGATGACCCTGTCGCGCCGGCCACGAAAACCGCCGGTCGAGAAATCGGTGGCGACGACAATGCGGCCCTTGAACCGGCTCCAGGCAAAATCGCGCAATGGCGGCAGGAACAGCAGCAGGCCGATGATGTCTGATATGAAGCCGGGGATGATGAGGAGGATCGCCGCAACCACGATCATGGCGCCGTGCGCAAGGTGGCGGCTGGGGTTCTGGCCGGCGGCCATCTCGGTGCGGATGCGGGCCATCACACCAAAGCCCTGGTATCGGAGCAAAAGCACGCCGGCGATGCTCGAGGCCAGCACGAGGCCGACCGTCGCCAGCGCGCCGACCTCGCGGCCGACGATGACGAAACCGGCGATTTCCAGCAGCGGAAGCGCGAGGAGAAAGAAGGGAAGCAGCGAAATGCGCAAGTCTTGCCAACCTTTTTCGATTGTTATGATCGTTTCGATTGTTTTGGCCGCCAGCGAGCAATCGCCGCTGGCACTGAGGCTGTTAGATAGGTATGCCTGCCTTTGATTTGAATGATTGCGCCTTGCGTTCTATATGCTTTGAATGTTGAACGCTATGCGACCGTGGCCATTGGGCCTGACGGTCCGGCCACAGGGCAGGGATTGATTGGCGGAAGATATGGGATTCTTCGACTTCGGCACGATTTTCTTCCTGATTGCGGCGGTGGTCATCTTTTTCCAGCTGCGCAATGTGCTGGGCCGCCGCACCGGCAGCGAACGGCCGCCCTTCGATCCCTATTCGGCGGCTCGCACCGGCGACAAGGATGCCGCCCAGAAATCCGAAAACGTCGTCTCGCTGCCGCGCAAGCGCGCGCCAGGCGAGCCGGCTCCAGACACCTATGCCGCGATCGACGCTTTCGCCAAGCCCGATACCGACCTCAACAAGGGCCTGCGCAGCATCAAGGACAATGATCCGTCCTTCGAGCCGAAGGGTTTCGTCGACGGCGCCAAGATGGCTTACGAGATGATCGTCATGGCCTATGCCGACGGCGATCGCAAAACGCTGAAGAACCTGTTGTCGCGCGAGGTCTATGACGGTTTTGTCGCCGCCATCGGCGAGCGCGAGGCCAAGGCGGAAAAGATCCAGTCCTCCTTCGTCGGCATCGACAAGGCCGACATCGTCTCGGCCGAGATGAAGGGCGGCGAGGCGCATGTCACGCTGCGCATCATCAGCGAGCTGATTTCGGCGACCCGCGACAAGGCAGGCGCGGTCATCGACGGCGACCCGGAAACCGTTGCCGAGGTCAAGGATGTCTGGACCTTCGCCCGCGACACGCGCTCGCGCGATCCGAACTGGAAGCTCGTCGCCACCGAGGAAGAAGACTAGTTCGGAAACACGCGGCGAGGCTCCGGTGTCGCTATCGCCTCTTTTTGTCGAGAAAGCCTTTGGCGACCTGCCCGGCTGGGACGATGACGACCATCTGGCGGCCTTCGCCGCCTTTCGCCGCTCGGCCTTCCATGTGCTGACCAAACCCTATCGCAGCGGTGCGCTCGGCGTCGACTTCCAAGCTTTTGCCGATGCCTACGCGGAGGCGCGGACCGTTTCGCCGGCGAATCGGTCGCCGGTTTTGGCCCGCGAGGAAGCCCGCGCCTTCTTCGAGCGCCATTTTTTCCCGGCGCTTATCCCTGCCGAAAATGCCGGCGCCGGGCTCGTCACCGGTTTCTATGAACCGCAAGTCGAGGCGTCACCGGTGCGCACGGACCGATTTTCGGTGCCGTTGCTGTCGCGCCCGGCCGATCTCGTCGATATCGACGACGCAAACCGGCCGCCCGGCCAGGATCCCTACCTCGCTTTCGCGCGCCAGACGCCGAACGGGCCGGTCGAGTATCCCGACCGTGGCGAGATCGAGCGCGGCGCGCTCGACGGCAAGGGCCTGGAAATCGCCTGGCTGGCCGACAAGGTCGATGCCTTCTTCATTCACGTGCAAGGTGCCGCACGCCTCGCCATGAGCGACGGCCGGCTTGTCCGCGTCACCTATGCCGCCAAATCCGGCCAGCGCTTCACCGGGCCCGGCAAGATCCTGAGCGAGATTGGCGAGATCCCGCTGGCGGAGGTGACGATGCAGTCGATCCGCGCCTGGTTCAAGGCGCATCCGGACCGCGTCGACGAGATCCTGCGTCAGAACCGCTCCTACATCTTCTTTCGCGAGGCCGATGTCGAGGACGCGGCCCTTGGCCCGATCGCCGCCGCCAAGGTGCCGCTGACGCCGGGCCGCTCGATCGCCGTCGACCGCCTGCTGCATACATTCGGCACGCCCTTTTACATCGACGCGCCAACGCTCACTGCCTTCGACGCAAAACCGTTCCGCCGCCTGATGATCGCGCAGGACACCGGCTCGGCCATCACCGGACCGGCGCGGGGCGACCTGTTCGCCGGTTCGGGCGATGCCGCGGGCGAGATCGCCGGCGTGGTCCGCAATGCCGCGGATTTTTATGCGCTGGTGCCGCGCGCGCTCGTTGCGGGTGCAGTCCGATGACCCGGCGCCCGGACAAGCTCAGCGAGGATGACCGGGTTCTGTGGAACCTGGTGGCGCGCACGGCCAAGCCGCTGAAGGGCAAATTTGCCGTCGACATCCCCGACATTGCCGCCGAGGCTAGGCCAAATCAGCCGCAGCCGGCCCAGCCTGCTGCCAACGCCGCAGGGACCGCAAAGCCGAAGGCTCAGCAAGTCACGCACCGCCTCGACGAGCCGACGCTGGACAAATTATCGAAAGGCCGGCTGCCGATCGAGGGCCGTGTCGACCTGCACGGCATGACCCAGGACGAGGCTTATTCGCTGCTGTTTTCGTTCCTGCACCGGGCGCATGCCGGCGGCGTCCGCTATGTCCTGGTCATCACCGGCAAGGGCTCGTCCTCCGGCGGCGATGGGGTGTTGCGTCGCGCCGTGCCGGCCTGGCTGTCGACGCCCGCCTTCCGGCCGCTCGTCTCCAGCCACGACCATGCCGCCCGCAACCATGGCGGTTCGGGTGCGCTCTATATCCGCCTGCGGCGGGCGCGCCTGTGAGGAGTTCTATCATGAGGGCGGGGACATGACCCCGTTCGGAGAGAAGCTGCGCACGCTACGAGGCGAACGCGGTGTCCGCCAGAAGGACATGGCGGCGGCGATCGGCGTCAGCGCCGCTTATCTGTCGGCGCTCGAACATGGCAGGCGCGGTGCCCCGACCTGGACGCTGATCCAGAAGATCATCGGCTATTTCAACATCATCTGGGACGACGCCGAGGAACTGGCGCGGCTGGCCGAAGCCTCGCAACCGCGTGTAAAAATCGACACGTCGGGTCTTTCCCCCGCTGCCACCGAGCTTGCCAATCTGCTGGCCGAAAACATCGAGAAACTCGACGAGGCCGAGCTTCGCCGCATCACTGCATCGATCCGCGCGGCGTTGAACCAGCGGCCGTAGCCGACGATCCGAGCGTGATGCAGGTTCGCCTGCCTCAGCAGGAAACTGCCCGCCGGCGGACCGCCAGCGGGCACAGTGGTGAGATCATTTCTTGCCGGCCGTGCCGCCATTTCCGCCCCGGCCGTGATCGCCATTGCCGCCATGGCCATTGTTTCCACCCCCCAGGCAGCCCGACGCCCCGGCATCACCGCAACAGCGGCCGGCCCAGAGGTCGTTAAGGTTGGTTTTGGAACAGCTGGTGGTCTGCTCGGCCATGGCGGATCCGGCCATGCTCGACACCGCGAGAGCGGCAAGAAGGGTGTTTCGCAGAAAAGCAGTCATCTGAAGTCTCCATGGTTGGTTTCGGTTCACGGCTGTGTGTCGCAGGCCGAAGCGAAATGGTTCACGGAGAAATGCGAAAATTCATTGGGGGGCGGTCGCGGTGGGAAATATTGGCAGACGTCGCGCTACCCCTCATCCGCCTGCCGGCACCTTCTCCACGGATAGTGACGGGGAGAAGGGTGTAGCCGCGCGGTTGGCGCTTACGACGTTGATGGTTGGCGAAAGCGACGATGAAGGCGTCTTTCTCCCCGTCCCTATACGGGGAGAAATGTCCGGCAGGACAATGAGGGGCGGCGGCGACCTATGATGTGAAAGCAGCTAAAGCGCGCCACAAGAACGCGACGTGCCGGGATGGGCGTACCAAAACCTACTGAACCGCGCCGACCAGAACTTGCTGGCCACCGCGGATCGAGACCCAGCGGCCGGTGTTGTCGATCGCCTGCCGCTTGAGGAAGCGGTAACCGGTCGCGTCCCATGGCTTGACCTTGTCGGTCAGATTGTCGAGCACATAGTCGCCCTCGTCGGTGCGCACCGTCAGCACGGCGTGGCCCTCGCCGTCGGGCTTGCGCACGACGGTGATCAGAAGATCGGCAAGCGAGATGCTCATGCGTGAAAGCTGGCGCCGCTTTTCCAGCACATAGTCCTCGCAATCGCCGACGCCCTTGTCGGGATAGGCCCAGACCTCGTCCTTGCCGTAGATGTCCATGTCGCTCATCGGCTTGACGGCGGCATTGACCCTGGCGGTGACATTGAGAAGCTTGCGCATCAGCCCGTCGCTCATCGGAGCCGGCGCCAGATTGGTCGGGCGGATCGAGCACTCGCCCGGATGCAGCTTGCAGAAATCATAGTGGCCGATCGGCTGCGAGGTGAGACCCCCGGTCGCCATCGCTCCACCCGCCAAAGCCGGTGCCACCCAGCCCGCCGTCACTGCCAGCCCGGCCGCCACATACACGCGCAGCCGTTGCGCCATCGATGAGGAAATCATTGTCCCCGCTCACCCTTTGTTATTAACGAAAGGTTAAGGGGGATTTACAGTCCGTGTCAATTACGACGACGGTCGGATTGTCGGCATGGTTACCCGAGGGGCTGGACAGCGGCACTTGTGCAACAGAATCGGCCAGCCAGCCGGCTTTTACCGGTCAATTGCACCGGTTTATCGCCGTTAAGCTTGGTTTTATGCAGATCATCGTCCCAAACCCGCAATTTTGGTAACCTGCATTATCTCTTGGCGGCGCGGACCAGCTTCGGTTTCACCGCGACACGCTCCTGGCGGCCATAGCTGGTGATGAAGTCGACGATGCGCGGCACGATTTCGGAACGGAAGCGCGAACCGTTGAACACGCCGTAATGGCCAACCGCCGGCTGCATGTAGTGGGCATGCCGCTCAGCCGGGATATTGGGGCACAGATCATGCGCCGCCTTGGTCTGGCCAAGGCCCGATATGTCATCGTTCTCGCCTTCGACCGTGAACAGCGCGACGTTGCGGATCGCCGACGGATCGATCCTGGTGCCGCGATGCGTCATCTCGCCCTTGGGCAAGGCCTGGCGAACGAAGACGGTGTCGACGGTCTGCAGATAAAACTCCGCCGTCAGGTCCATGACAGCCAGATACTCGTCGTAGAAATCGCGGTGCTTCTCGGCATTGTCGCCATCATGCTTCACCAGATGCATGAAGAAGTCCTTGTGGGCGATGATGTGGCGGTCGAGGTTCATGCTCATGAAGCCGGACAGCTGCAGGAAACCGGGATAGACCTCGCGGCCGAAGCCCGGCACCGGCCAGGGCGCATGCATCACGACATTGTCGCGGAACCAGTCGATGCCCTTTTCCTGCGCCAGCAGATTGACCGCAGTCGGATTGCTGCGGGTGTCGATCGGGCCGCCCATCAAGGTCATGGTCGAGGGCACGAAGGGGTCGCCCTTCGTTTCCATCAGCGCCACGGCGGCCAGCACCGGCACCGAAGGCTGGCACACCGCCATCACATGCGTGTCCGGCCCCAGCGTGTGCAGCATGTCGATGACGTAATCGATGTAGTCGTCGAGATCGAATTGGCCGTCGGCAAGCGGCACCATGCGGGCATCGACCCAGTCGGTGATGTGCACGTCGGCATAGGGCAGCATCGCTTCCACCGTGCCGCGCAGCAGCGTCGCATAATGGCCCGACATCGGCGCCACGATGAGAAGCTTCGGATCGGGCTTGCGCCCGGCGGGCACGGCACGCTCGAAGCGGACGAGATTGCAGAACGGCTTCGACCAGACGGTCTTCTCGGCGACCTCGACGCTCTTCCAGTCGACCACGGTCTTGCTCAGGCCGAAGGCCGGCTTGCCGTAGCGGCGCGTGGTGCGCTCGAACAGTTCGGCCGTCGCCGCGATCGAACGGCCCCATTGCGTGTGGGAAAACGGATTGAGCGGATTGGAATAGAACATCCGCACCGCGTCGGCATAGAGGCGCGCGGGCTGCAAGGCGGCGTGGTTCATTTCATAGAGCTGGTAGAACATCGAGAACCCCGCTGCTGCCTGCGACCGAAGGGACGACGAGCAGCGCCGAGCCCTAGATGTCTCGCGGGGAAGTTAACAACTAATTGCTGCGATGCAATACGTCACGCTGCGTGACCAATGCTTCTTGGTTCAAGGCCATGGAAATCGGGGCCGAACGGTGCCAGCCGGCTTAGTGTGCGGCTGCGAAATGTGTAGGCAGTGTGTCCGGCCCTTTTGCCGGACATCCGACCATGATCCCGAAAAGTGGATTCCGGTTTTCGCTTTGCGAACCTCCGGTTCGGCAGAGGTCATGGTCCAAGAAAAGGCCACTCTAGACGCGCGCCATGCACACGGAAGTATGGCCGGAGCCGATGAAGCCGAGCTGGCCGGCGGCACCCTTCGACAGGTCGAGCACGCGTCCCTTGATGAACGGACCGCGATCGTTGATGCGCACGACGACGCTGCGGCCGTTGTTCTTGTTGGTCACCTTGAGCTTGGTGCCGAAAGGCAAGGTGCGATGCGCGGCGGTCAGCGCCGACGGGTTCATGCGCTCGCCCGAGGCGGTCTTGGAGTGCAGGGCATACCACGAGGCGCGGCCGCACTGGGCGGCGGCGGTCGCCGAAGAAGCGCCGACCATCAGGCCAGCAGCGATCGTTACCGCGACAAGCGCGGTCTGTTTTGGGTTCTTCATATTTGGGGGATGGCTCCGTTTTTGACAGACCCCAGCCGTTAGGTGCCAAATAAGGCGCGAAATGCGGCAGTGATCTGGCGGTTCCGTGGCAATGGCACACGTTTGGAGTCGCTGGGTAACAGTCTGTCAGGGATTTTCCGGCACGCGATGGTCAATCAATGATGATCTTTGTGTTGAGGTCAGACGTCCGTTTGACAAGATCGAACATTAATATCCAAGTAGAGTCCGGCATGGTCGGGCCACTTCCTTCGGCTCTTTTATCGCGGCCCCGATGCTGAGACCAATCGACTTCAAAAGGGAGATCCGGCAATGAGGCTGACAAAAAATCTGCTGGCCTTGATTGTGCTTGCCGTCGGCGCGCTGTGGTCGCTGCAAGGCGTCGGCGTTGTCGGCGGCAGCTTCATGACCGGCCAGTCGCAATGGCTGTATATCGGTGTCGTCACCATGCTGGTCGGGCTGGGGGGATTGGTGTGGGCGAACCGTTCTCGAGGGTGAGCTTCGAAGAAAGGTCGACCCCCACTCCGCCAATTGCGGCGCCGCCCCCGACAAACCTACCCGAACAGCCGATCCAGAATCTTGCCTTCCAGCCGCGCAAGCTCCACCGAACCGCGCCGGCGCGGCCGTTCCACGGGCACATCCAGATCAAGCGCGATCCGGCCTTCGCTGATCACCACGACCCGATCGGCCAGCGCGACCGCTTCGGCGACATCATGCGTGACCAGCACAGCCGTGAACTTCTGCGCGATCCAGATGCGTTCCAGAAGCTGCTGCATCTCGATGCGGGTCAGGGCGTCGAGTGCGCCGAGCGGCTCGTCGAGAGCCAGGATCTGCGGGTGGCCGACCAGCGCGCGGGCCAGCGCCACGCGCTGCTTCTGACCTCCCGACAGCACCGAAGGCCATTCGTCGGCCCGGTCGGCAAGCCCGACCTCGCCTAGAATGTCGAGCGCGCGTTGCCTTGCCTCCGCGCCGGAAGCAACCCCGGTCAGCCCGACCTCGACGTTTTTCACCACGCTGGCCCAGGGCAGGAGCCGTGGTTCCTGGAACATGAAGCGCGTGCGGCTGTGTCCTTCCTCTTCGACGCCGAATGTCAGCGATCCCGATGTCGGCCGGTCGAGCCCGGCCAGAAGCCGCAAAAGCGTGCTTTTGCCGCAGCCGCTCTTGCCGATGACGGCAAGGAACTGCCCGGCCGGCACGTCCAGGTCGATGCCGTCGAGCACGGTCTTGTCGCCGAAGCGCTTGCCGGCTTGCCTGAAGGCAAAGGCCCGCTGCCCTTCGACGGAGCCGATCGGTCGCACCGGCGTGGCGACGAAGGAACGGGCTGCGGCCAGGCTGGCGGCGGTCATGGGCAATCTCTCATCCGTTCTGGAAGGCCGGATGCCAGCCGAGCGACAGCCGCTCGAGCAGGCGGGCGAGGCTGTCGGCGAGCTTGCCGAGCAGCGCGTAGATCAGGATCGACAGCACGACGACGTCGATCAGCAGGAATTCGCGCGCCTGCATGGCCATGTAGCCGAGGCCGGAACTGGCCGAAATGGTTTCGGCGACGATCAGCGTCAGCCACATGATGCCCAGGGCATAGCGCAGGCCGACGAAGATCGCCGGCAGCGCACCGGGCAGGATGACGCGGAAGAACAGGGCGCGCCGGTCCATGCCGTAGACGCGGCCCATCTCGACCAGATGCGGGTCGACGCTCTGGATGCCGAGCAGCGTGTTGACATAGATCGGAAAGAACACGCCGAGCGCCACCAGGAACAGTTTGGCTTCCTCGTCGATGCCGAACCACAGGATGACCAGCGGGATCAGCGCCAGGTGCGGGATGTTGCGGATCATCTGCAGCGTCGTGTCGGTCAGGCCGCGGCTGATCGTCGACAGCCCGTTGGCAAGGCCAAGCGCAAAGCCGATCGAGCCGCCGATGGCGAAGCCGGCAAGGGCGCGCGCGGTCGAAACGCCGATGTTGCGGACCAGTTCGCCCGACAGCGTCAGCCGCCAGAAGGCCTCGGCGACCGCACTTGGCGCCGGCAGCACGTTGGCGGGCATGACGCCCGCGCGGCTGGCAATCTCCCAGCCGGCAATAACCAGCGCCGGGAGCAACCAGCCGATGGCATTGCTATGCAGGCGCGTGGCAAAGCTCATGACGAAGCCTGCAGGCGGTTGGCGCCATGGAAGCCGACCGAGAATTCGTTGGCGATGTTCTCATGCGCCCGCTGCCGCCTGGTGCCGAGCCCGAGTTTCGGGAACAGAAGCTCGGCGACGCGGTAGGCCTCCTCGAGATGCGGATAGCCCGAGCCGATGATGGTATCGATGCCGATCGCCTGGTATTCGCGGATGCGCTCGGTGATCTGTTCCGGCGTGCCGACCAGCGCCGTGCCGGCGCCGCCGCGCACCAGCCCGACACCGGCCCACAGATTGGGCGAGACGACCAGCCTGTCACGGCGTCCGCCATGCAATTGCGCCATACGGCGCTGGCCGACCGAATCCATCTGGTTGAGGAAGCGCGCCTGCGCATTTTCGATCTGGGCGTCGGTGACATGGCTGATCAGCCGGTCGGCGGCGCGCCAGGCTTCGTCCTCGGTCTCGCGAACGATGAAATGCAGCCTGATGCCGAAGCGCAGTTTTCTGCCGCGCAGTGCCGCTTTTGCGCGCGCCGCAGCCAGCTTCTCGGCAACCTGCGCCGGCGGCTCGCCCCAGGTCAGATACATGTCGACGAGGTCGGCGGCGAGGTCCTGGCCTGCGTCCGACGACCCGCCGAAATAGAGCGGCGGCCGCTCCTGGTGCGGCAGAAGGTCGAGGCGGCCGTTCTCGACGCGGTAATATTTGCCGTCGAAATTGACCCGCTCGCCGGACACCAGGCCGCGCCAGATGGTCAGGAACTCATGCGCCTGGGCATAGCGCTCGTCATGCGGCAGGAAGACGCCGTCGCCGGCGAGTTCGGTCGGGTTGCCGCCGACCACGACATTGAGCAGCAGGCGGCCATTGCTCAAGCGATCGAGGGCGGCGGTCTGGCGCGCGGCGAAAGTCGGCAGCGTGACACCCGGCCGCAGCGCAACGAGAAACTTCAGCTTTTCGGTCAGCGTCGCGAGACCTGTCGCGGTGATCCAGGAATCCTCGCAGTTCTGACCGGTGGGCAGCAGCACGCCGGGAAAGCCGAGCCGGTCGACCGCTTGCGCGATCTCCTTGAAGTAGCCGAATTCGGGCGGTCGCTGCTGCTCCTCGGAACCGAGATAAGAACCGTCGCCATGCGTCGGGATGAACCAGAAGAAATCGAGCGGTGCGGTGCTGGCAGGCGCGGTCATGTCTGGCACAGTCACGGGCGGATCTCCTGTAGATATGGGTGCAAACGCAAATGGCGCCGGGCGTACTCACCCGGCGCCGTCAGGGGACAAGTTAGTTGCCGGGTGCCGTCCACACCGCGTCGGAGATGCGGACCGCTTTCGGGATCAGCCCGAGCTTGTAAAAGCGGTCGGCGGTGGCCTGCTGGCCGGCGATGATCTCGTCGGTGATCGGAAAGATGCCGAACTTGGTGCGGTTGGCGGCGATGATCTGCGCGTCGAGCGGCACACCGGTCACCTCATGCAGCGCCGCGGCCACCTTGTCGCGGTTCTGGTCGGCCCATTTCGCCGCCTCGCCAAGCGCCGATATCGTCGTGGTGATGGTTTCGGGGTGCGCCTTGGCGAAATCCTTGTTGGCGAGGAAGTAGGTGTTGACCTTGAGCACCTCGCTGGAGCGGGCCAGCACACGCGGCTGGTAGCGGGTTTCAGCGATGGCGAAGAACGGATCCCAAACGCTCCAGGCATCGATCTGGTCGCTGGCGAAGGCTGCGGCTGCATCCGCTGGGCTGAGATAGACCGGCGTGATCTGGTCGAAGGCAAGGCCAGCCTTTTCCAGCGCCGCGACGAGCAGATTATGCGCGCTGGTGCCCTTGCCGACACCGACGCGCTTGCCCTTGAGATCGGCGACGGACTGGATCGGCGACGCCGGCTTGACGAAGATCGCCTCGCCCTCGCCATTCGACGGCAGCGCTGCCGCATAGACGATGTTGGCGCCGGCCGACTGGCCGAAGATCGGCGGTGCGTCGCCGGTCCAGCCGACATCGATGGCGCCGACATTGAGCGCCTCGACCAGCGGCGGCCCGGCGGTGAACTCGACCCATTTGACCGTCACGCCCTTGTCTTCAAGGGCCTTTTCGATCACCTGCTGCTGCCTGGCGATCACCGGCAGGCCGGTCTTCTGAAAGCCGATGCTGAGCTGCTTCAGCTCCTGCGCTGTGGCGCCGGATGACACGGCAACCGTCGCCGCCAGCAGGCCGATGCCGAAAACACGTCTCGTTAGATTGAACATTGATCCCTCTCCTTCGCTGCGGATCGGCGCCGGAAATGGCCTCGCCGGTTGGAAGATGGATCAGGCTAGGTACATCTATAAATTTAGTAGAGGAATGATTTTGCGAGTTGGAGCGGGGGTGGGGAATTATCTTCTACGGTAACCCAGAATTCGTCATCCTAGGGCGGAGCAAGGAGCGAAGCGACGCGCGCAGACCCTAGGATCCATGCCGTGACATTGGCTTTAGAATGCAGCGGATCAGAATGGCGCTTGCGCGCCCACCAACGCGCCTTCAACCATGACCGGCTACGTCTACATGACCGCGAGCCAGAAGCGCGGCACGATCTATATTGGTGTCACCAATGACCTCGGACGCCGCGTACCCGAACACAAGTCCGGCCAAGGGTCAGGCTTCACCAGCCGCTACGGCGTGCAACGCCTTGTCTGGTACGAGGAGTATTTCGATATCACCGATGCCATCCAGCGCGAGAAGTCACTGAAGCGCTGGCCACGCCAATGGAAGATCGAGCTGATCGAGAAGGCCAATCCGGAATGGTTCGAGCTCTTTCGTGGAACCGGCTGGTAGGGGCTCGGTTTCTTTCACTGCCGGAGCATGGCATCACCGTCGCGGCATGGATCCTAGGGTCTGCGCTGCGTCGCTGCGCTCCTTGCTCCGCCCTAGGATGACGAAGACGCGGGGACGGCGCAAAGTCGCACCACCCCCTCATTGCGACCAATACTGCCAGGCCCAGTAAAAACTCTCGTCGCGCGGCGGCAGGCGGTCGCGCTCGGCGTCCCAGCGGACCGGCGTTGGCGATTTCGGTTGCTGTTCTGGCGGCTGGCTTTCCCTGGTCCAGGCGAGAAGCCAGTTACCGGCTTGGGCGAACAGCACGGCGGTGGAATGGGTCATCGTCATTCTCTCCTGCTCTTCTGGTTTCCAATCATTCGCGTCCCGCCCACGGGACGAGCACGCGCTCGATCCTGCGGATGGTGAATTCGAGCACGAAGGCGATGGCCGCGATCACCAGTATGCCCATCACCACCACGTCGGTGACGAGGAACTGGGCGGCCGACTGGATCATGAAGCCAAGTCCGCGCGTCGCCGCCACCAGTTCGGCCGCCACCAGCGTCGACCAGCCGGCGCCGAGCGCGATGCGCAGACCGGTCAGGATCGACGGCAGCGCACTGGGCAGGATGACGTGGCGGACCACTTGCTGCTGAGTAGCGCCCAGCGAGCGCGCCGCGTTGATGCGCTCCTGCGAGACGCCGCGAACGCCGGACGCGGTCGACAGCGCCACCGGCGCCAGCATGGAAATAGTGATCACCAGGATCTTCGACGGTTCGCCAATGCCGAACCAGATGATGACCAGCGGCAGGTAGGCGAGCGGCGGGATAGGCCGCAGGAATTCCAGCAACGGATCGAAGATGCCGCGTCCGATCGTGCTGATGCCGATGGCGAGACCAACCGGCACGCCAATGGCAAGGGCGGCGACCAGCGCGGCGAATACCCGCCACAGGCTGGCGACGGCATGCTGCAGCAGCGTAGCATCGACGAAGCCGTCACGGGCGACGGTGATGAACTTGTTCCACCCCGCGATCGGCGAGGGCAGGAACACCGGTGACACCAGTTGCAGGCGGGCCGACAGCGCCCACAGCGCCAGCACCACCAGGATGGTGACAGCGCTGACCGCGCGCGCGGAAACGCCTTTGCGCTTGGGGCTGGGTCGCGACCACGGCACCGACAGGCCGTCGGTCTCGTCGATCTTGTGTCCCGCCCGCTCGGTGTAGGAGGTAACGGTCATGCCGCCTCTCCTTCGAAGATCGCGTCGGTCAATTCGCCACGCGCCACCGCAAAAGCCGGATCGGCCTTGATGGTGCGGATGGCTTCGCCCGATGCGTAGCGCCTGGAGAAGCCGGGTTCAAAAGTCCGCACCACGCGGCCCGGACCGGGCGCCAGCACGAGGATGCGGGTGGCCAGCACCAGCGCCTCCTCGATGCCATGCGTCACCATCAGCACGCCGACCTCGCTTGCCGTCCATAAATCGAGCAGCGTCGTCTGCATGCGCTCGCGCGTCAGCGCATCGAGCGCGCCGAGCGGTTCGTCGAGCAGCAGGAATTCCGGTTCGGCGGCGAGCGCCCGGGCCAGGCCGACACGCTGCCGCATGCCGCCGGAAAGCTCCCAGATGCGCTTGTCGCCGGCGTCGGTGAGCTTCACTAGCGCCAGCAACTCATCGGCGCGGTGGGCCCGCTCTGCGGGCCTGACGCCGCGCAGCCTGAGCGCGAAGGCGACGTTTTCGCGCGCCGTCAGCCATGGGAACAGCGCGTCGTTCTGGAACACCACCGCCCGGTCCGAACCAGGTGCTGTGATCGGCTTGCCGTTGATGGAGGCGCGCCCGCGTGCCGGCGCGACAAGGCCGGCGGCGACGTTGAGCAGCGAGGTCTTGCCGCAGCCGGACCGGCCCACCAGCACGACGAAGTCGCCCTTGGCGACATCGATCGACACCAGCTCGACGGCGGGCGCCGCCTGGCCGTCATAGTGGATCGAGACCTTGTCCAATACGAGATGGGGGTCCAGTACGAGATGGGGCATGATGCCTCCCGGTTCGTTGAAATCCGACCGCCCCGGCGCTCGTCAGCGGTTCCGGGGCAGTCAGCACGCGGCGTCAGGGAAGAAGCGCGCGGGCCGGGTTCAGAGCAATTCCAGGAAAAGTGTGAAGCGGTTTTCCGTCCGGAATTGCGTTAAGCGAGTACTAGTTCGAGGCGAGCGCCTCTGTGACGTATTTCGACGACACGTATTTCGAATAGTCCGGCAGCACGGCGTCGATCTTGCCTTGCTCCTTGAGGAAGGCGGATGTCGCTTCCACCGCCTTGACCGTGCCGCCGCCGAGGAATTTGTCGGAGGCCTGCTCTTCGAGCGTTGGGAAGACATAGCCCTTGAGCAGCTGCGGCACTTCTTCCAGCTTGGCGCCGGTGAGCTTGGCGATCGCGGCTGCCTGCGGCGACGACACCGACCAGGCGTCGGGCTTGGCCAGGAACTCGGCATAGGACGCGCCCGTCACCTTGACGAAGTCGCGCACCGCTTCCGGGTTCTTTTCGGCGAAGTCGGTGCGCACGATCCAGGCGTCGAAGGTTGGCGCGCCCCAGGCGGCGACCTGCGAGGAATCCACCACCACCTTGCCCGTCGTCTTGATCTGGCCGAGCGCCGGATCCCAGACATAAGCGGCGTCGATGTCGCCGCGCGAAAAGGCGGCGGCGATTTCCGGAGGCCTGAGATTGAGGATCTCGACCGACTTCGGATCCACGCCCTCATGCTTCAGCGCGGCGAGCAGGCTGTAATGCGTCGTCGAGACGAAGGGCACCGCGACCTTCTTGCCGGCGAGGTCGGCGACTTTCTCGATGCCGGCGCCGTTGCGCGCCACCAGCGCCTCGGATTCGCCGATCAGGCCGACGATGAAGATGGTCTGGATCGGCAACTCGCGGCTCGCCGCCGCCGCCAGCGGGCTCGAGCCGACATAGCCGATATCGACCGAACCGGAAGCGACCGCAGCGATGACATCGGCGCCGGAATCGAATTTGCGCCAGTCGATCACTGCCTTCGTCGCTTTTTCATAGGCGCCGTCGGCCTGCGGCACTTTCGAAGGCTCGACCACCGTTTGATAGCCGATGGTGATCTTGAGGTCGTCGGCATGGGCCGGGCCGAGGAAGGCCGCGCCGGCAAGTGCCGCCGACGAGAGGAGAACAATGCGTCGCGAAATGGTGGACATGGAGGGCTCCTGAAAAGAGAAGATCGGAATGCCCCATGATAGTCAGCTAATTCTATCGTTCTTGTAGAGTTAAATCCTTCCAACGAAGGCCGGCTTGTTAGAAAAAAGCTACCGGTGGGGCGGTGGTGAAGCGGATAGGGTGGCTGCGTCGGGCAACGTCGGGGCATTGCAAAAGGCAGAACTTTTGATGCCGGCGGGCCAGCGCCCCCCTCTGTCCTGCCGGACATCTCCCCCTCAAGTGGGGAGATTGGCAGTTTCGGCTTCAGCGCTTTCTCGCTGGCGGTGCTGACGGTAGAGATTGGCGAAAGCGGTCGTGACATCCAATCTCCCCACTTTGAGGGGGAGATGGCCGGCAGGCCAGAGGGGGGCGCTGTCCCGCCGGTCTTTAACGTTCTGAACCGCCGTGACAGCTCCGGCCCAGGCCCACCGCGAACGGGAATTCCCTCTTCAACCTCTACCAGGCAAATCCATGCCTCAAACGATCGCCGATTTGAAAACGCGTTCCGCGTGTTCGGGGGTAAGTATAGTACTCTTATCGACATTAGAGAGTTGGAGTCGGCGATGAGCGACCACCACATCACCAAGATCGCCAGCGGCATGGATCGGCTTTCGCCGTCGCGTCAGTCGATGCCGGTCGCCTCCGGCCCTGGAGGACCATTTGCCATCTCGCTGCCATCAAAGCGCATTTTTGTGCTCTCTAGGGCACAAAGGCTGGCCAAAATGGCCGGCGCGGCTTGAAAACGAAGCAAAATCAGCAGTTCTCGGCTTGTACATCATGTCACTAGAATTTATGTGTCATGCGGGCTTGGACGCGGCGGCAACGCCCGCCAGGCGTTTTGCAACCGATGGTTCCATGCCGTCGCATGCCAGAGAAATTTTGATCTCATGCTCACCAAAAAAGGTAAGTACGGCCTCAAGGCGCTTGTCCACCTCGCGCGCTTGCCGGCCGGACAGCTCGCCTTCGTCAACGACGTCGCCACCGGCAACAACATCCCGAAGAAATTTCTCGACGCCATCCTGGGCGAGTTGCGCAATGCCGGCTTCGTCCAGAGCCGCAAGGGCAAGGATGGCGGCTATCGCTTGGCACGCCCCGCCGACGAGATCAAAGTCGGCCATGTCGTGCGCGTCCTCGACGGTCCGCTGGCGCCGATCCCCTGCGCCAGCCGCACCCAGTACCAGCGCTGTGAAGATTGCAACGAGGCGACATGCCAAGTCCGACATCTGATGCTCGAGGTCCGGCAGGCGATCGCCGAGGTGCTCGATCAGCGCAGCCTCGCCGAAATGCGCGATATCTCTCTCGACGACCTGCCGGTTGCGAGGGGCATCGGCGATCTGCCGGTCGCGGTGAAGGTCCAGGCCTGACGCTGGCGTTGCGCAGAGCGAAGGCATGCCTATGACCGGGCGCGCCAACTCCATCATCATTGTCGGCGGCGGCGCCAGCGGCGTCGTGCTGGCCGCGCATCTCCTGAAGTCGCCCAATCCCGACCTGCGTGTCACGCTGATTGAAAGGCGCCCGCATTTCGGCCAGGGCATCGCCTATTCGACGCTGCTGTCGGCGCATGTCTTGAATGTCAGTGCCGCCGGCATGAGCGCCTATGCCGACGATCCCGGCAATTTCTGGCGCTGGCTGCAGGAGCGCGGCCTGGCAACGGCCGAGCAGGCGCCCTTCTATGCGCCGCGCAGCATCTATGCCCGTTACCTCGGCGAGTTGCTCGACGAGCTGCAGGCGCGCGAAAAGCAGACCGGGCGGCTTCGGTTGATCCGCGAGGAAAGCCTCTCGATCACGCCCACCGCATCCGGTGTCGAAGTGGCGCTGGCCAACGGCACCAGCGTCGTTGCGCATCTCGCCGTGCTGGCCACCGGCCACGACGAGGAGCCGGCGCAAGGCCATGCCATCAGGATGGGATCGGAAGCCGATACAGCACTTCCGACCGACGCCGGCGTCATGGTGCTGGGCACCGGCCTGAGCATGGTCGATGCCTTCCTGGCGCTGGAACAGCGCGGCCATCGCGGCGACATCATAGCTGTGTCGCGGCGCGGCCTGTTGCCCTCGCCGCATCGCAAGGGCAATCCGATCAAGCTCGACGTCGCCGACATTCCGCTCGGCACCCAGCTCTCCTATTTCGTCGGCTGGTTCCGCGACCTGATCAAGGAAAACCAGAAGGCCGGCATCGACTGGCGCGACGTCGTCGACGGCCTGCGGCCGTTCAACCAGAAGATCTGGCAGAACTGGCCGGCTTCCGCCAAGCGCCGCTTCGTCGAGCACACCAAGGCCTGGTGGGACATCCACCGCCATCGCATGGCGCCCGAGGTCTACGCCCGTGTCACCGAAGCCGTGCAATCCGGCCGCATCCGCCTGGTCGCCGGCCGCGTCGTCGACATCGCGCGCAACGGCGAATTCACCGTCCAGGTCCAGTCGCGCCACACGCAGCGCCTCGAGACCTTCGAGGTCGCCCGCATCTACGATTGCTCTGGTATCGTCAGGGACATCTCGACCTCGTCGAACAGCGTCGTGCGCTCGCTGGTCGACCGCGGCCTGGCACGGCCGGATCCGCTGCGCATCGGCCTCGATGTATCGGCCAAATGCGAGATCATCGCCGGCGACGGAACCGTCTCTGCCAAGATCCTCGCCGTCGGCCCGCTGACGCGCGGCACCTTCTTCGAGATCGACGCCATTCCCGATATCCGCGTGCAGTGTGCGAGGCTGAGCAAGCAGCTGCTGGGGTGAGAGGCTCCGCGCAAACCCCAACGCCGTCGTCATCCTAGGGCGGAGCAGGAGCGAAGCGACGTCGCGGAGACCCTAGGATCCATGCCGCGACCGCGAGCTTTGCGGCGGTGCAAACCTGTCGATGCAGCCGGATGCTTCCAAATTAATTCTGCACCGCTGCATTCTTCGACCAATGTCACGGCATGGATCCTAGGGTCTACACTCCGCTTCGCGTCGCTTCGCCCTAGGATGACGAACGCGCGGAGGGTTCGCCTGACTTCGAAGCGACTCTCGCCAACGCAAACCCGGAATTTCATTCCGCATCTGGCCGGTTGATTGGCACGATCTATCTTCTTTCCGACTGCAAAGGGCTGGAAAAGAGGATACGCTGCCGCCCTGCCCAGAGGCGGTCGCTTGGTCATGGAGCATCGATATGAGCGAGCACGAGATCGCCGCAGCCGACGAATTGTCCCGCCTGCGTCCGCCCTACAAATCCGTCCTCGACCTGATCGGCCAGACGCCGGTGGTCGAGCTGACCAAATTCGACACCGGCAAGTGCCGGCTGTTCATCAAGCTTGAAAGCCAGAACCCGGGCGGCTCGATCAAGGACCGTATCGCGCTGTCGATGATCGCCGCGGCTGAAAGGCAGGGCAAGCTCCGGCGCGGCGGCACCATTGTCGAGGCGACCGCTGGCAATACCGGCCTCGGCCTTGCCCAGGTCGGCATCCCCAAGGGCTACCGCATCGTGCTGGTCGTGCCCGACAAGATGTCGCGCGAAAAGATCCAGCATCTGCGCGCGCTCGGCGCCGAGGTGCGCATGACGCGCTCCGATGTCGGCAAGGGCCATGCCGAATATTACCAGGACATGGCCGAGAAGATCGCTGCGGAAACGCCCGGCGCCTTCTATGCCAACCAGTTCGCCAACCCGGCCAATCCGCTGGCGCATGAAACCACCACCGGCCCGGAGATCTTTTCGCAGCTCGACGGTGACGTCGATGCGGTGGTCGTCGGCGTCGGCTCCGGCGGTACGCTGACCGGGCTTGGCCGCTACTTCGCCAAAGTGTCGCCGAAGACCGAAATGGTGCTGGCCGATCCGGTCGGCTCGGTGCTGGCGCCGCTGATCAAGACCGGCAAGATGGAAGAGGCCGGCAGCTGGACCGTCGAAGGCATCGGCGAGGATTTCGTGCCGCCCAACGCCGATCTGTCGCTGGTCAAGAAGGCCTATTCGATCCCCGACAAGCAGAGCATGCTGGCGGTGCGCGACCTCTTGTCGAAGGAAGGTATCCTCGCCGGCTCATCCTCGGGCACGCTTTTGTCCGCCGCGCTGCGCTATTGCCGCGAGCAGACGGTGCCCAAACGCGTCGTCACTTTCGTCTGCGACAGCGGCAACAAATATCTGTCGAAAGTGTTCGACGATTTCTGGCTGGCCGAGCAAGGTCTTGCCGAGCACGAACAGCATGGCGATCTGCGCGACCTGGTGATGCGCTCGCACCGCACCGGCGACACCGTCTATGTCGGCCCGGACGAAAGCCTGCTCAACGCTTATGGCCGCATGCGCCGTTCCGATGTCTCGCAGCTGCCGGTGCTCGACAATGGCAAGCTCGTCGGCATCGTCGACGAAAGCGACATCCTGGCCAAGGTCGACGGCCCCTATGACGGACGCTGGGAGCGCTTCAACGGCCCGGTCCGCACGGCCATGACCTCCAATCTGCACACGCTGCAGGCCAGCCAGACGCTGGATGCGCTGCTGCCGGTGTTCGACCGCAACGAGGTCGCCATCATCTTCGACGGCGACGAGTTCGTCGGGCTGATTACCCGCATCGACCTGATCAACCATCTGAGGCGCGCACGATGACCGCTGAAACACCACCACCGGGCAAGAACCGTCTGGCTTTCTCGACGCGCACCATCCATGGCGGCCAGAGCCACGACCCGCTGACCGGCGCGGTGATGGTGCCGATCTACGCCACCTCGACCTTTGCCCAGCAATCGCCCGGCGTGCACAAGGGCTTTGAATATGCCCGCAGCCAGAACCCGACGCGCTTTGCCTTCGAGCGCGCCGTGGCTGATCTCGAAAGCGGCTCGGCCGCCTTTGCCTTCGCGTCCGGCCTGGCGGCGATCGCCACCGTGCTGGAACTGCTCGATTCCGGCGCCCACATCGTCGCCACCGACGACATCTATGGCGGCTCGTTCCGGCTGATGGAGCGGGTGCGCAAACGCTCGGCCAATCTGCAGGTCTCGTTCGTCGACTTCACCGACCTCGCCGTCGTGGAAGCGGCGATCCGGCCCGAGACGAAAATGCTCTGGGTCGAAACGCCGACCAACCCGCTGCTGCGCATCGTCGACCTCGAAGGCGTCGCCGCACTTGCCAGGCGCAAGGGGATTCTCACGGTTACCGACAACACCTTCTGCAGCCCCTATATCCAGCGGCCGCTGGAGCTCGGCATCGACATCGTAGTGCATTCGACGACGAAATATCTCAACGGCCATTCCGATATGGTCGGCGGCGTCGCCGTGGTCGGCGACAACAAGGATCTCGCCGCCCAGCTGAAATTCCTGCAGAACGCCATCGGTGCCATCTCGGGCCCGTTCGACAGCTTTCTGGCGCTGCGCGGGCTGAAGACGCTGGCGCTCAGGATGGAGCGTCATTCCGCCAACGGGCTGAAGATCGCGCAGTGGCTGGAAGCGCGCCGCGACGTGCGCCGCGTCATCTATCCCGGCCTCGCCAGCCACCCGCAGCACGCCGTCGCCGTCCAGCAGATGCACGCCTTCGGCGGCATGATCACAGCCGTGCTCGACCGCGACCTAGCCGGCACCAAAAAGTTCCTCGAACGCACGCAATTGTTCACGCTGGCCGAAAGCCTCGGCGGCGTGGAGAGCCTGATCGAGCATCCGGCACTGATGACGCATGGCTCCATTCCGGCCGAGAAACGGGCCGAGATCGGTATATCGGATTCGCTGGTAAGATTGTCGGCGGGGATCGAGGATGGAGATGATCTGATCGCGGATTTGGAGCAGGCGCTGGGGGGATAGACCCTCAAATCGCCAAAATCGGCGCCGCCCCTCATTGCCCTGTCGGGCATTTCTCCCCGTATAGCGACGGGGAGAAAGACGCTAACCGCGGCCGCCGGTGATTGGCGTAAGCGCCGATAACAGCGCCCCTCGCCCCGTTTACGGGGAGAGGATGCCGGCAGGCAGGTGAGGGGCGGCGCTGACGTTCCAGGTTCAAGCATCAGGCCAATTGACGCCGCACCCCATCTGCCCGAAGTCTAGCGCCCATGGCTACACACGCCCCACCCAAACCCACCGACACCCCTCTCACCTTCGCGGTGCTGGTCTTCCCCGGCTTTCCGATGATGGCGTTCAGCTCGGTCATTGAGCCACTGCGTGCCGCCAATGTCCTGGCGAAAAGAGAATGCTATCGCTGGATCATCGTCGGTGGCACGAAAGGCTCGGTCGAGGCCTCGAACGGCGTCGTCATCCAGCCGGGTTTTTACGCCGAGGATGCGCCGAAGGTCGATCGCATCGTCGTCTGCTCGGGCGGCGATGCCGATCATCTCGTCGCCGAGGACGCGGCAAGCTGGATCCGCAAGAACCTGCGCAATGGCGCCCATATCGGCGCGGTGGCGGATGCGGCGTTCTTCCTCGCCCGCGCCGGCCTGCTCGACGGTCATGCCTGCACCTTGCACTGGACCAGCCAGGCCGCCTTCACCGAAGCCTTCCCCAACATCGAGCTCAGGCGTGACCTCTATGTCATCGACCGCAAGCGCTTCACCTCGGCCGGCGGCGTCGGCAGCCTCGACATGATGCTGGAGATCATCACCCGCGACTATGGCGCCGAGCTCGCCGCCGGCGTCGCCGAATGGTTCGTGCACAGCCAGTTGCGTTCCAGCATCGACCGCAAGATGATGCCTCTGCGGCTGCGCACCGGGGTCCAGAACGAGCTGGTGCTGTCGGCCATCGCCATCATGGAGGACGCGGTCGAAGAACGGCTCGGCATGGCCGAGCTGACCGCAAAGCTCGGCGTCTCCTCCGACAAGCTCGAGCGCTCCTTCCGCTCCGAACTCGCCATCTCGCCCAATGGCTATTACCGCCGGCTCAGGCTGAAACGCGCCGCCGATCTGCTGGCGCATTCGACGCTCGCCGTGCGCGACGTGGCGCTGGCGTGTGGGTTTGCATCGATGTCGAGTTTTGCCCGGGCGTTTCGGGAAGAGCACGGGCATCCGCCGAAACTGGCGAGACGGCATTAGGTGTCGCTCCCTGACGGGTGTGACGTTGGCGGGACAGCGCCCCCCTCTGTCCTGCCGGACATCTCCCCCTCAAGGGGGGAGATCGGACTGCATCTCTGCTTTCGCTAATCTCAGATGTTGAAGAAAAGAACGGCGGCATCGAAACTGCCAATCTCCCCCCTTGAGGGGGAGATGCCCGGCAGGGCAGAGGGGGGCGCGAAGGATCGCGACGTGACCGATTAGCCAGCGGCATCCCGCACAACACCTGCGGTTTCCCGCACAATACCCACGCCCCGCCTGCGCCATGCTCCGACCTCGCAACCCAGCCAAGGCCGTACCCCCATGAGCATCGTCGTTTTCGACCCCGACAGCACCGAGGATGTGGACTTCAAGGACCGTATGCGCCATCCGGCGGCGGCCGATCCGGCCGGCGGCATGTGGCTGTCGGACACCGAGCCGTCCTTCATCGATGCCGATGCCCTGCGCAAGGGCCGGCTGGCCAAGCTGCGCGGCTGGATGCGCGAGGCCGGCTATGGCGGCGTCGTGTTGTTCGATCCCTACAACCAGCGCTACGCCACCGGTTCGCGCAACATGTTCGGCTATTTCCTGCGCAACTCGACCCGCTATTTCTTCATCCCGACCGAAGGGCCGATCGTGCTGTTCGAATATCCGCAGAGCTATCATGTCTCGATGGTGCTCGACACGATCGACGAGGCGCGTCCTTCCAAGCTCGTCTGGTCGTCGGTCTCCGGCCGTGACGACGAGACCGCCGGGCCGTTCGCCGACGAGATCGCCGAGCTTCTGAAGCAGCATGGTGGCGGCTCGATGAAGCTCGGGCTCGACCGCTGCAGCCATCTGCAGGCGCTCGCCCTGGAAAAGCGCGGCTGCGAGGTTCGCGACTGCCAGGGCGAGATCCTGGCGGTGCGCGCGGTGAAGACGCCCGAGGAAGTCAAATGCCTGCAGGTGTCAATGGCCGGCGCCGAGGCCGCCGTCTATGCGGTGCGCGAGGCGATCAAGCCCGGCGTCTCCGAAAACGACCTGTTCGCCATCATGTATGGTGAGGTCATCCGCCAGGGCGGCGAGTTCATCGAGACGCGGCTGCTGACATCGGGCCAGCGTACCAATCCGTGGTTCAACGAGGCCAGCGGCCGCAAGATCCGGCCCGGCGAACTCTTGGCGCTCGATACCGACACGATCGGCTGCTACGGCTATTATTCGGATTTCTCGCGCACCTTCCGCTGCGGGCCGGGCAAGCCGACGCCCTACCAGAAGTCGCTCTACCGCATGGCGCACGACCAGGTTCAGCACAACATCTCGATCGTCAAACCCGGCATGGCGTTCCGCGAGATTGCCGAGAAGGCGTGGAAAATCCCGGACCGTTTTGTTGACCAGCGCTACACCTCGGTCATGCACGGCGTCGGCATGCATGGCGAAACGCCGTTCATCGCGCATGCCATGGATTACGAGACCTATGGCCGTGACGGCCATATCGTGCCAGGCATGGTGGTGAGCGTGGAAAGCTATATCGGCGAGAAAGGCGGCCGCGAGGGCGTCAAGCTGGAGGACGAGATCCTGATCACGGAGACTGGTACAGAGCTGCTTTCGCGCTTTCCCTATGAGGACGAGTTTCTGGAGACGCAGGTTTGATGCGGGCTACCAATGAGCGCCTCGTTCCCTGGCGCCCCCCTCTGTCCTGCCGGACATCTCCCCCTCAAGGGGGGAGATTGGCAGCGTCGCCTGCGGCGCTTTTTCCTGCAGCTCTGGTGATTGGCGAAGGCATTCGCGACGGCCGATCTCCCCCCTTGAGGGGGAGATGCCCGGCAGGGCAGAGGGGGGCGCTGTCCCGCCGGCATACGGAAAAGTCTTTGACTGCCTCGACCATGCATCACGCAGGCGCCGCATGAAAACCCCCATCGCCATCAAACCCGGCACCGTAGCCGCGATCTTCATCGACCTGCAGGAAGAGCACCGGCAGGACAAGCGCTACCTCGTCGACGGCTTTGCCGAGATCCTCGCCAACGTCCAGCGCTTGCAGGCGGCGGCGCGGCAAAACCATGTGCCGCTTTACCACTGGGCCTACATCGTCGATCTCGACAGCCAGGACCGGCCGTTTCATCCGCTCGGTGAAGACGGCAAGTCGGCTTTTTCCGACAAGAGCGATCCGCTGACCGAGATCTGCCGTGAGGTGGCGCCGATCAACGGCGAGGCGCTGCTGATCAAGGCCGAGGCCAGCGCCTTCCGCACCGGGCCGGCGGCGCGCGACATCAAGTCTTCGGGCATCGAATGGCTGGTCATTGCGGGCGTCTGGACCGAGGCCTGCATCGACGCTTCCGTCAAGGACGCGGTGGCCAAAGGCTTTCGCGTGCTGCTGGTCAAGGATGCCTGCGGCAGCGGCAGCGCGGCGATGCACCAGACCGGCATCCTCAACCTCGCCAACCGGCTCTATGGCGGCGCCGTTACCGATACCGACGGCGCCTGCCGGCTGCTGGCCGGCGAGACCGTCACCGCCTGGCAGGTCGAAGGCTCGGTGCCGCTGCGCTTCTCCTTCGACAACGCGGCCGCGCTCTACGCCGATTTATGACGCGCGGCCCCTACGAAACACGGCTCGACCCGGCCCTTTGGGCCTATATCGACGCCGTCAACGGCTGGTATCCGCCCGAAATCCTCGGCCTGCCGATCGACAAGCAGCGCGCCGTCTATGACCGTATGAGCCGCGCCTTCCACCAGGGCCGCCCGCCTGGCGTCAAGGCCGGCGATGGCCTGATCGCCGCCGCCGGCCGCGACATCCCGATCCGCCGTTACCGGCTTGCCGGCAAGGCCGCCCAGGCGATGGTGATCTACTACCACGGCGGCGGCTTCATCCTCGGCGGGCTGGAAAGCCATGACGACATCTGCGCCGAGCTCTGCGCCGGCACCGGTTTCGACCTGCTGTCGGTCGACTACCGGCTGGCCCCGGAGCACGTCCACCCCGCCGCCTTCGACGATGCCATCACCGCCTTCGAATGGGCGGCAGCGACATCAGGCCTGCCGCTGGTGCTGTGCGGCGAAAGCGCTGGCGGCAATCTCGCCGCCGCCGTGGCGCAGGCGACGCGCCGCCATATCAGAGCTGCGGTCGGGCAAGTGCTGATCTATCCCGAACTCGGCGGCGACGACACCGCCGGCTCCTATATCGAGCACGCCAACGCGCCGCTGCTGTCGGTGGCCGACATCGCCTTCTACCGCGACGTCCGCTCGGCCAGGCGGCAATCGCCCGACGACCCGACCTTCTCACCGCTGCGCGACACCGATTTCTCCGGCCTGCCGCCAACGGTGATCGTCACGGCGCAATGCGACCCGCTGTCGTCAGATGGCGAGACCTACCGCGACCGCATTGTGGCCGCCGGCGGCCACAATGCGGTCGCGGTAGGTCTCGCCATCTGACGACAGCGGGTCGCATTGCGCCGT
>NZ_RZTT01000420.1 GCF_003996995.1 Mesorhizobium sp. M7A.T.Ca.US.000.02.2.1
ATAGTTGATAGCCCGATCTGCGCCGAGCTTCAGGCAGGCGTCGCATTTCTCCTTGCTGCCGGCGGTGGTGATGACATAGGCGCCGAAGGCCGAGGCAAGCTGGATCGCCGTCGTGCCGATGCCGGACGAGCCGCCATGGACGAGCAGCGTCTCGCCTTTCTTGAGGCCGCCACGCTCGAACACATTGTGCCAGACGGTGAAGTAATTCTCCGGCACCGCCGCGGCTTCGGTATGGGTGAAGCCGGCGGGCAACGGCAGCACGCTCCCGGCATGCACCTTGACATATTCGGCATAGCCGCCGCCGGGCGTCAGCGCGCAGACGCGGTCGCCGATGCGCCAGCGCGATATGTCGTCGCCAAGGGCCGCCACTTCGCCCGACGCCTCGAGGCCCGGCAGGTCCGACGCGCCGGGCGGCGGCGGATAGGCGCCCTTGCGCTGCTGGATATCGGGCCGGTTGACGCCGGCGGCATGCACCTTGATCAGGATCTCGCCGGGGCCGGGCTGCGGCACGTCGCGTGTTTCCGGCTTCAGGACCCGAGGGCCACCCGGCTCCGAGATCGCGATGGCCGTCATCCTTGCCGGAATTTTCTGTCCGCTCGCCATGAGATTTCCCGTCTTTCCTCGCCGTTATCCGATCGGCTGTTTGCATCGACGCCCCTGCCCTATGTATGCTGATTGCCAAATCAGGCAAATGGCCAATCTGGTCTTGGCGGAGGAGGAGCGACGATGGCGATCTTCGACGACGAACCCAAGAAGAAGGCACGCCCGCACGAGATCGGGCAGGACCTGTCACTGCTTTCCGTCAGCGACTTGACCGAGCGGATCGGTATCCTGCGCGACGAAATTGCCCGCCTGGAAGCCGAACTCAAGGCCAAGGACACCACCAAATCCGCGGCCGAAGCACTGTTCCGCCGCGGATAGGCGCGCGGGCGCAAAGCCCGCCGCCGAAAAGCCCGAATGCGATTGTCTTCAGACCCAGCGTCCCCGCCAAACCTGAGCCGGATCAAACAATGTTCGCAACCTACCGACCGATCCTCTCGCTGCTTCGCGGCACCGCTTTCCTGCTCGCGGCATCTGGATTGCATGGGCTGCTCCTGCCCCTGCGCGGTCAACTGGAAGGCTTCTCGACCGCATCGCTCGGCCTGATGGGCACGGCCTGGGCCGGCGGTTTCGTCACCGGCTGCTTCTTCGCACCGCGCATCGTGCGCCGCGCCGGCCACGTGCGCGCCTTTGGCGCCTTTGCCGCATCCGGCGCCATCGTGGCGCTGCTCACCGGGCTGATCATCGACGAATATGTCTGGATCCTGCTGCGCGCCTTCACCGGCTTCACCATGGCCGGTGCCTTCATGGTCATCGAAAGCTGGCTGAACGAAAAGGCCACCAACGAGAACCGCGGCACCGTCTTCGGCCTCTACATGATGGTCACTTATGCCTCGATCATGGGCGGGCAGATGATCGTCGCCGGCGGCGACGTGAAGTCCGCATCGCTGTTCATGATCACCGGCATCCTGTTTTGCCTATCGCTCATTCCGACGGCGGTCTCGACCGCCTCTCACCCCAAGCCGCTGCAGGATGTCTCACTTGATGTCAGAGGCCTTTATGCCAATTCGCCGGTGTCGGCGGTCGCTTGCGTGTTGATCGGCATCGCCAACGGCGCCTGGGGCACGCTTGGCGCCGTCTATGGCGCCCGCATCGGCATTTCCACGGCCGAGATCGCCCTGATGATGAGCCTTGTGGTCGTTGCCGGTGCCGCCATGCAGCTTCCGGCCGGGCGTCTCTCCGACAAGACCGACCGGCGTTTCGTGCTGGCGGGAGCGGCTTTCGGCGGGGCTTTGTTCGCGCTCTTGATCTTTCTGTTCGAGCCGCGCTCCGGCGTCTTCGTCATCGTCTTCACTGCCGCCTATGGCGCCTTCGCCTACACGCTCTATTCGATTGCCGTGGCGCATGCCAACGACCACGCGCGCTCGGAGGATTTCGTCAAGGTATCTGGCGGGCTGTTGCTGCTCTACGGCTTCGGCACGATGATTGGACCCTTGCTCGCCGCCGCTTTGATGGGCTGGATGCGCCCGGAAGGTCTGTTCCTGGCGACCGCCTTGGCGCATCTCTGCCTGGCGGGCTACACGCTGCTGCGCATCAGCCGCCGCGCGCCGGTGCCGATCGGCGATCGTGATGCCTTCAAGACGCAGCCGGCCGACCGTTCGGTCACCCCGGAAGCATTGCGGCTCGATCCCAGAAGAAAAGCAGAAGCAGACGGTTGAGATTCGAAAGGCTTTGCCTCACTAATACAGGCATGATGTTTTCCGACGCCTTCATGGCGATTGCCGATCCCAATCGGCGCCATCTTCTGGAAGAACTTCGCCGCGGCCCGAAAACCGTCACCGAACTGGCCGCCGGCTTGCCGGTCTCGCGCCCGGCTGTGTCGCAACATCTGAAAGTGCTGCTCGATGCCGGCCTGGTCCACGCCAAGCCGGAAGGAACAAGGCGCGTCTATACGGTAAGCGGCACTGGCTTCCTCAAACTCAACATCTGGCTCGATCAGTTCTGGGAAGCCTAACCCCGATCAACCGTTGTTGTAGGGGAAGAACTTGAAGTAGGGCTTCGCCTCCTCGATCACCCGAGCGAAGGCGGGGCGCTGCAGCAGCCGGTCATGGTAGCGTTTCACGGTCGGATACTTGTCGCCGAACGGCTCGACCTTGTTGGCATAGAACAGCGCCGGGGACGCTGCGCAATCGGCCATGGTGAAGGTGTCGCCCATCGCCCAGATCTTCGACTGCATGTCTTGTTCGATGATGGCATAGGAATTGCGAAGCTGGGCGCGGGCCTGCTCGACGCCGAACGGGTCGGTCTTGTCCTGTGGCCGCAACCGGTCGCCAACGATCTTCTGCATCGGCTCCTGCACATAGAAATCATAGAAGCGATCGGTCTGGCGGACGGCCAGCGCCAGGTCGATGTCGGCGGGAACGAGGTCAACCGGCCCCGGATAATGCGCGGCCAGATATTCGACAACGATGGTCGATTCCAGCACCGTGCGGTCGCGCGCATCGTCGCGCAGCGCCGGCATCTTGCCGGCCGGCGAAATCTTCAGGAAGGCCGCGCGCGACTGAGCATCGCCAAGATCGACGATGACAGGCGTGAACGGCGTGGCGTTCTCGTACAGCGCGATCAGCGGCTTCCAGCAGAAGGAGGCCAGCGGATGGAAATGAAGCGTCAGGGACATTTTTTTGCTCGCCTGTTTCCTGGTTTATCGGTGGCCGGCGCCGGGCATGCTCGTCATAGGTAAACACTGCGGCAAGCATTGCTCGTCAAGGCCTGCTTTTGCCGCTTCAAGCGGCGTGGGCGACGATGCCGGCAACAATCATATCCCAGTCGTTTGGATGCAGCTCGTGGCCGCCACCTTCGACCCGGATGATTTTCGCGCCGGTGACCGCCTTCCCAAGCGCCTCGCCATGTTCGACCGGAAAGACCGGATCGGCCGTGCCGTGGATGACCAGCAGCGGCGCCGTCATTTCATGCAAGCGGCCTTTCCACGCGTCGCCGCCCCTGAGCATGAAATGGTTGGTGGCGCTCAGGAAGCCGCCGGAGCGGTCGTGATCCTGCTCGACAAAGGCACGCATCCGGGCCTCGTCGAATGGATGTGCGATGCTGGCGATCGCCCGCGCGTCCCTGACGATGAAATCGACCACCTGGCCACGGTCCGACCAATCGACTTTGACGCCCTCGGCCGAATGCTCGATATAGGCATCGCTCGTCTGCGGCAGGTGCGAAGTGTCGGTTCCCACGGGCGTGCTGCTGATGACGGTCAGCGATGCGACACGGGACGGGTGTTCCAACGCCACAAGCTGCGCGATCATGCCGCCCATCGACATGCCGACGACATTCGCCTTGCCGATACCGTGGTCGTCGAGAACGCGCATTGCATCGTCGGCCATATCATCGAACGTGTAGGGCGGCTCTCCCGGCTTGTATTTGGTCGAACGGCCGCTATCGCGATTGTCGTAGCGGATCACGAACAGGCCGGCACCGGCCAGTTTCCGGCAAAACGCCTCCGGCCACCACAGCATCGAGGCCATCGCTCCCATGATCAGCAACAGCGGCGGGTTCGCCGGATTGCCAAAGGTCTCGGATATGATCTTGGGGCGTTCGGTGGTCGTCATGGCGCAGTCTCCTCTCTGCAAAACTGATTGCATTTTGCAATCGGTTGCACGATAATAAAACCGATACGATAATGCAACCGGTTTTGGAGAAAAAATCTCATGAGTATGGATCGCCGGTCCGGGTGTCCGATCAACCTGTCGCTGGAAGTGTTCGGCGATCGCTGGAGCCTGATCATCCTTCGCGACATGATCTTCGGCGGCAGGCGTCATTTTCGCGAGCTGCTCAACGGATCGATGGAAGGCATCGCCTCCAACATCCTCGCCGACCGGCTGAAGCGGCTGATGGAACTGGGCATGCTGACCAAAGCCGACGACCCCTCGCACAAGCAGAAGGCGATCTACAGCCTGACCGAAATGGCGATCACGCTGGTGCCGATCCTGGCCCATCTCGGCGCCTGGGGCCGCGTCTGGCTGCCGGTCAGCGAAGAACTCTCGATCCGCGCCGAACTTCTGGAAAAGGGAGGACAGCCGATGTGGGACAAATTCATGGACGAGTTGCGCCATGAACATCTCGGCAAGCCGCTCGATACCGCGTCGGGTCCTTCTGTCCGCGCGACCTTGCAGGCCGCCTATCAAGCCCTGGTTGCCAGCAAGGCTCTCGCCGCCGACTCTGCCGCTTGACCAACTTATTTTCCCGTTTGGGAGCCGGCTCTGCTAGAAGAAGCGGAAAATCACAATTCACGGGATTGGATAAGGTCTTGGTTGAGAACTCTCGGGATGCTGCCCGCGCACGCGCCGCCCTGCGCTTCAAGAAGCAGGAAGAGGCGGCAACCGTCCGCCAGAAGGCGATGGCCGAATACGTCGCCGAGAGCGACGCCCGCCAGGCCAAGACCAACAAGCTGCGGGCGCTGCGTCTCGCCAAGGAAGCCGAAGAC
>NZ_RZTT01000421.1 GCF_003996995.1 Mesorhizobium sp. M7A.T.Ca.US.000.02.2.1
ACTTTGCTCTATGCCGCAATCCAACCATCTTCGCCCGGCATAGGCGAAACGCGGGACCCGAAGAACCATGAATGAAGCAACGCCCCCCAATCGCTGTCGCATCGTGCTGATCGCGCCGTCCGGCGTGCCGGCGGCCCGTATTGTCGCGGCATTCGATGGCGGCGATGTCGCTTCGCTGATCCTGCCCGAGAACGGCATGGATGAAGCCTCCTTCCAGGCTTTCGCCGAACAGATCGTGCCGGCAGCGCAAGCCGCCGGCGTTGCTGTCATCATCGCCGGCGACACCCGCATAGCCGGCCGCGTCCAGGCCGACGGCATCCATGTCGAGGTCTCCAAGGCCGAACTTGCCGAGACGATCGAGCATTTCCAGGCAAAGATGATGGTCGGCACCGGCGGCGCCAAGACACGTGACGACGCGCTCGAGCTTGGCGAGACGCGGCCAGACTACATCTTCTTCGGCCGCTTCGGTTACGACAACAAGCCCGAACCGCACCCGCGCAACCTGTCGCTCGGCGCATGGTGGGCGGACATGATCCAGATCCCTTGCATCGTCATGGCCGGATCCGACATCGCCTCGGTCGAAGCGGTGGGCGCCACCGGCGCTGAATTCGTGGCGCTGTCGAGCGCCGTGTTCGCCGACGGCACCGATCCCGGGACAGCGGTCGCCACCGCCAACGCGCTGCTCGACGAGACCGCGCCGCGCTTCGAGGACTGAAATGTCCTCGGCGACGCTTCCCCTCCAGGCTCTGCTTGCGGTGCTGATGGTCCAGGCTGCCGCCGCGGAGACCATCCCCCTGCCGCAGCCCAAGCCGGAAATCGGCGTCCACACCGACAAGCCGATCGAGAAGCCATTGCCGCAGCCCGCTACCACGGCCAAGCCCGCGCCGCTGCCGTCGGCCGACACGGTCAATCCCGACCGCTTCGGCGCAAAACCCGCCGACGCGGCCTATGGCGCCTTCCAGCGCGGTCTCTACAAGACAGCTTACAATCTGGCATTGGTCCGGGCGCAAAACGGCGATCCGGCGGCGCAGACCTTGGTGGCCGAGATCCTGTCGCGGGGGCTCGGTGTGCCGGTCAATTCGGCGCAAGCGGCGAAATGGTACGCGCTGGCCGCCGAACAGGGTGTGCCGGAATCGCAGTTCCAGTATGCGCTGATGCTGCTCGACGGCCGCTACGTCAAAAAGGATGGAAAAGAGGCCTACGCCTTGATGCAGGCCGCCGCCGAAGCCGGCAACCGGCTGGCGCAATTCAATTTCGCGCAGATGCTGGTCCAGCAGGACCCCGGCGACGCCGGCATGGCCAAGGCGGTTTCCTACTATGAGCGCGCCGCCGCGACCGGCCTCGCGGACGCGCAATATGCAATGTCGCAGATCTACGCCAACGGTGTCGGCGGCAAGCCACGTGACGACGCCCAGGCAAGGCGCCTGCTGGCGCAGGCCGCAAGGCAGAACTACGACACCGCGCAGATCGATCTCGCCGCCTGGATGATCGAAGGCCGCGGCGGTGCGCGCGACCTGAAATCCGCCTTCGGCTGGATGAAGCAGGCGGCGGAGGGCGGCAATGTCGCCGCCCAGAACCGCCTGGCCAAGCTCTATATGCAAGGCATCGGCACCGATCCGGACCTTGTGCTTGCCGGCGCCTGGTACGTCGTCGCCCGCCGTGCCGGCCTCATCGACCCACAGATGGACGACTTCCTGCAGGGGCTGGACGACGACCAGACCAAGCAGGCGCTGCAGAAGGCCAACCGGCTGCCTTGACGGCGGTTCTCGCGGTCATTGCAAGTGTAACCTCGGCTCCCCTCGCCTGGCACCGACCTGCCCGCTCCCTTGCCTCTTCTGGCGATTTGTGGTCTTGGGAGCCCGAAATCGCTTTCCCAGCGAACATCCATACCGACGGCGTGGCCGTTGGCATTATTCCGGATCATCTCATCATGGCCAAGATCAATGGCAACGAAATCCGTCCCGGCTATGTCATCGAGCATGATGGCGGGCTTTGGGTGGCGGTCAGGACCAACACCGTCAAGCCCGGCAAGGGCGGCGCCTACAATCAGGTCGAACTGAAGAACCTCATCAACGGCACCAAGCTCAACGAGCGCTTCCGCTCGGCCGAGACCGTCGAACAGATCCGGCTCGACCTGAAGGATTTTTCCTTCCTTTACGCGCAGGAAGACGCACTGGTGTTCATGGACACCCAGAGCTACGAGCAGCTCGAATTGAACAAGGACTTCGTCGGCGATCGCGCCGCCTTCCTGCAGGACGGCATGATGGTGACGGTCCAGCTCTACGAAGAGCGGCCGATCGGCATTTCGCTGCCCGACTATGTGACGCTGACCATCACCGAGGCCGACCCGGTGGTGAAGGGTCAGACGGCGGCATCGTCCTACAAGCCGGCGATCCTGGAGAACGGCATCCGCGTCCTGGTGCCGCCCTTCATCGGCGCCGGCGAGCGCATCATCGTCGACACCAACGAAATCACTTACGTGCGCCGCGCCGACTGACGCATGTCGCCCAAGTGGCCGGGTTCCGGGTCACCGACAGGCATCGAGGCAGAATTTAAAGCGCAGCACCGGGAAAAAGCACTATGGCACGCTCAGCCCTTCTCAACGTCATGGTCCAGGCCGCAATGAAGGCCGGCCGCTCGCTGTCGCGCGACTTCGGCGAGGTGCAGAACCTGCAGGTCTCGATGAAGGGCCCCGGCGATTATGTCAGCCAGGCCGACCGCAAGGCAGAGGACATCGTCTTTGCCGAATTGTCCAAGGCTCGGCCCGGCTATTCCTTCCTGATGGAAGAGCGCGGCGTGGTTGAAGGCGACGACAGCCAGCATCGCTGGATCGTCGACCCGCTCGACGGCACCACCAATTTCCTGCACGGCATTCCGCTCTTTGCCGTTTCGATCGCGCTGGAGCGCCAGGGCCAGATCGTCGCCGGCGTCATCTACAATCCGGCGATGGACGAACTCTACACCTGCGAACGCGGGGGCGGCGCCTTCATGAACGACCGCCGCTTGCGCGTCGCCGGCCGCATCAAGCTGGTCGACACCGTGATCGGCTGCGGCATGCCGCATCTCGGCCGCGGCCACCACGGCAATTTCCTGGTCGAACTGCGCAATGTCATGGCCGAGGTTTCCGGCGTCCGCCGCCTCGGCTCCGCATCGCTCGATCTCGCCTATGTCGCCGCCGGCCGCATGGATGGCTTCTGGGAAACCGGCCTGTCGGCCTGGGACATCGCCGCCGGGCTGCTTTTGATCCGCGAGGCGGGCGGCTTCGTCTCCGACATGGATGGCGGCCAGGACATGCTCGACAACGGCTCGGTCGTCGCCGGCAACGAGATCATCCAGCGCGCTTTGCTGAAGGTCGTGAAGAAGCCGCTCTCCTCCCGCTGACAGCCACGCCGCGCTGATGCGCCGCAGTCGCAAAACCGCAATGGAAGCTTGAAATACTGCCCGGCATGCGCCCAAATTGAAGGGCGCGGTGCAGGAACCCGGCTTAGTGAGAGACAACCAACCCTACCCCGATATCCCGTTCATCGGACGCTGGCACTATTCGCGTGCCGAGATGATCGCAGACGGTGTTGTCCACGCGATCGGCATCGTGCTGGCGATCGCGGCAGGGTCGGCACTGCTGGCGCTTGCCGCCTTTCGTGTCGGACCTGGCGAATACATCGCCGCCGCCTTCTACGTGGTTTCGCTGCTCACCGTGCTCTCGGTGTCGATGACCTACAATCTGTGGCCGGTGTCGTCGCCGTTGAAATGGGTGTTGCGGCGTTTCGACCACGCCGCGATCTATCTGCTGATCGCCGCGACCTATACGCCTTTCCTGGCGCAGCTCGAAGGCTCGCCGCTGGCGCGCTGGATGATCGTGCTGGTCTGGACCGCGGCAGTGCTGGGTATTGCCATCAAGGTGTTCTTTCCCGGCCGTTTCGACCGGCTGGCGATCGGTTTCTATCTCGCCATCGGCTGGAGCGGCATCATCCTGGTCAAGCCGCTTGTCCAGACGCTGCCGACGACATCGATAGCGCTGATCGTCGCAGGCGGCATGGTCTACTCCTGCGGCGTCATCTTCTTCGCCTGGAAGGGGCTGCGCTTCCACAACGCGCTGTGGCACGGTTTCGTCGTCACCGGTGCTGGCCTGCATCTGGCCGCCATGGTCGACTGTCTGGTCATCAATCGCTTCTGACATTCTCGACGCGGCAATATTGCCAAGCGCCATTCAATTTGGTCACAATTCCGTTTAGAGTCGCGGGTTACGTGATCGGCGGCGGCATCGGAAACGGGGCACGGATGGCTTTTCTCAGATCCTTCGGCATGGGCAGACGTTCTGATGTCCTGATCTACGACCCGCATAAATTATCGAGCCCGCAGGTCTTTTTGCTCACCATGGTGATCTTCCTGGTCATCGTCGCCTTCATCGCCGCCATCCTCACCCGACAGATCTCAACCGCTTTTGGCAGCAATCCCGGCCTCAATGGCCTGATCGTCGGCGTGCTGGTGGTCGGCATCCTTTTGGCCTTCGCCCAGGTCGGGCGACTGTTTCGCGAAGTGCGCTGGGTCAACTCCTTCCGTGCCGGCTCGGAGACCACCGAACCAGTGCTTCTGGCGCCGATGAAGGCGATGATCGGCCGCTCCTCGGCGACGGCCTTCTCGACCAGTTCGATGCGCACCATGCTCGATTCCATCGCCACCCGCCTCGACGAAAGCCGCGACACCTCGCGCTATCTCGTCGGCCTGCTGGTGTTCCTCGGCCTGCTCGGCACTTTCTGGGGACTGTTGAACACCATCGGTTCGATCCGCGAGACCATCGAATCGCTCGATCCCGGCACCGGTGACGCCGCCGCGGTGCTCGATTCCCTGAAGCAGGGGCTTTCGGCGCCGCTGGCCGGCATGGGCACCGCCTTCTCGTCCTCGCTGTTCGGCCTCTCCGGCTCGCTGGTGCTCGGCTTCCTCGACCTGCAGGCCGGTCGCGCCCAGACACGCTTCTACACCGAACTGGAAAACTGGCTTTCCTCGGTGACCGACCTGTCGTCGGAC
>NZ_RZTT01000422.1 GCF_003996995.1 Mesorhizobium sp. M7A.T.Ca.US.000.02.2.1
TGAGATGTGTATAAGGGACAGGCGTTGCATGCTGTCCGCCGACCTCTATCTTTGATCGGGTCGCGCACGTCCAACTGTTGAGCGCCAGGACCAGGTGCGGCGCGAGTTCGCCTATTGCATATCCGGCAACGCGGCGCCATCGTCCATCATTCACGTCCTTCCAAGCGGAAACTTTGCGAAATATTTTCAGTTACTTGTGGGTACATTCTCATGCCCCTGGCATCAGGCGGCTTAAAATCGCTATCTCTGCGGGAATTGGAAGGCCGGCGGCGACGCCGCCATTTTGGCTTTCGCGCAACACTGCGATGGCCGCAGCGGGGCGCCGATCACATTTCGACTGGACATGACTTAGTTCTGCCGCACTCTGCCTGTCCGGGAGGTATCGTGAGGATCGACAGGCCTTTCGGCCGGAGTTGGAAATTCAGGCGTGCCTTTGAAGAAGATTTTTACTGTTCTCCTGGCCTTGTTCGTCGCCGGCTGCGCCGGCCAGCAAACGCAGGAATTGCTGGGCAGCGCCATGGTGTCCGCGCCGGTGACGGAGATCGCCGGCAACCACTCGATCTTCATCGCCACGACGCGCAAGAAATCCGACGATCCCAACAAGGTTTTCGACGGCGAACGCTCGGCCACGCTGAACTATGCCCGCGTCAACGTCACCGTTCCGGGGTTGCACGAGACCGGCCAGATCGAGCGGCGCTCGCGCGGCAAGTCGGACGACCCGGCGAAATATTTCATGGCTTCCGAAGTCGTCGGCTACGACACGCAGCCGAAATTCTCCAGCGCGCTCAACGCCGACATCGCGGCGCGTGGCGGCCGCGTCATGGTCTTCGTGCATGGCTACAACACAGGCTTCGATGCCGCCGTCTATCGCCTCACCCAGATCGTCCATGATTCCGGCTATCCCGGCACGCCCGTGCTGTTTTCCTGGGCATCGGGTGCCAGGACCACCGACTACGTCTATGACAAGGAAAGCGCCAGCGCTGCCCGCGACCAGTTGGAGGTGACGCTCAGGATGCTGGAGCAGTCCGGCGCGCGGCGCATCGACATCGTCGCGCATTCGCTCGGAACCTGGGTCACCATGGAAACGCTGCGGCAGATGGCCATCACCGGCGACCGCGATCTCGGCGGCAAGCTCGGCGACGTGGTGCTGGCCTCGCCCGACATCGATGTCGACGTGTTCAAGAGCCAGATGCGGCGCTATGGCAAGCCAGACAAGCCGTTCATCCTGCTGTTGTCGGACGACGACCGCGCGCTGCGGCTCTCCGGCCTGATCGCCGGATCCCGGCCGCGCGTCGGCGACTACAAGGATGCCGCCGATCTCGCCTCCTATGGCGTGACGGTCGTCGACCTGTCCAAGGTCAAGGGATCGGACAGCTTCAACCATACGAAGTTCGCCGACAATCCGACGCTGGTGAAGATGATCGGCCAGCGGCTGCGCGAGGATGACGGCTTTGCCAGCGACCGTGACGTGACAGACCGCATCAGCCTGCTTGGCCAATAGGTGCGGTCCCGCGGTTTTCGCCGTGCCTGCCCGGCATCGCGGACGTGTGGATTCACTTTGAACTGGACCGCGCCGGTCTCTGGCCTTATCGGAATAGCCAGCGACGTCACGCGTTTGACGTCCCCTTTTGCGGGAGCCTGCGTGTGACCGTGCGTTCGAAGAGCTACCTCGTCGTTGCATTGGCGCTCGCTGTCACCGGCTGCGCCGGCGGCAAAACACACGACCTGCTCAACAAGACGACGGTCACGGTGCCCGCTTCCGACATCGCGGCCACGCATGAAATTTTCGTCGCCACCACCCGCCAGAGGGCAACCAAGGACCCGCGACAGGTGTTCGACGGCGATCGCTCGCTGACCACCAGCTTTGCCCGTGTCGACGTCACCGTCCCGAAAAACCATCAGGTCGGCGCCATCGAGCGGGCCAAGGGATCGGCAAACAGCAATCCTGCCAAGGATTTCACCGCCAAGGATGTCACCTTCTATGAAGGCGCGCCGCAGTTCGCCAAGGCGGTCGGCGCCGACATCGCCATGCGCGGAGACCGTGCGCTGGTTTTCGTGCACGGCTTCAACAACGGTTTTGACGACGGCATCTACCGGCTGACGCAGATCGCGCACGACACGAAATATCCCGGCACCCCGGTGCTGTTCTCATGGGCTTCGAGCGGCAAGACCACGGGTTACATCTACGACAAGGAAAGCGCCAACGCAGCGCGCGACGACCTTGAGGCGACGCTCAGGATGCTGGCCAAGACCAAGGTCAAGAGCATCGACATCATCGCCCATTCGATGGGGACCTGGGTGACCATGGAGGCTCTGCGCCAGCTTGCCATCACCGGCGATCGCGATCTCGACGACAAACTCGGTTACGTCATCCTGGCCTCGCCCGACATCGATGTCGACGTGTTCAAGAAACAGATGATCCGTTACGGCAAACCCGACAAGCCATTCGCCATCCTGCTCTCGGCGGATGACCGGGCTCTCAAGCTGTCCTCCCTGATCTCGGGCGATAAGCCGCGCGTCGGCGATTACGGCGATGCGGCCGACCTCGCCAGCTATGGCGTGTCGGTGGTCGACCTTTCCCAGGCCAAGGGCGGTGACCGCCTCAACCACGCCAAATTCGCCGACAACCCGATGCTGGTGCAACTGCTGGGCGACCGGCTGCGGGCGCCTGCCGGCCTTGCTTCGGACGAACCCGTCCCGACTCAGCTCAACAATCTCGGTCAGGGCCTGGGCAAGGCCGTCGGCTCGGTCGCCGAGATCGTCATCACCACGCCGTTCAAGGTGCTGACCATCGCCACCGGCGGGTGAGCCGGGGGCAGCTTCCTGGTGGAGACCGTCAGGTGTCGAAGTCGGCGCCGCCCCTCACCTGCCTGCCGGCATCCTCTCCCCGTATAGTGACGGGGAGAGGGGGCATCGCCGATTTCGCCAATCACCAGCGTTGGTAGGGCGCCAGCGTTGCGGCCAGCCCCTTCTCCCCGTCACTATACGGGGAGAAGTGCCCGGCAGGGCGATGAGGGGCAGCGCCGGCGTCCTACACGAACAGATCGACTTTCTGGAACGTCGTCACGTCGATCAAGCCGACATCGGAAATCCTGAGTTCGGGAATGACGACCAGCGCCAGCAGCGAGTGCTGCATGTAGGCGTTGTTCAGCGAACAGCCCATCTTGCGCATCGCCTCGGTGAGCTTTTCCGCCTTGGCCGCGACGATCTCGGCCCGCTCGTCCGACATCAGCCCGGCGATCGGCATTTCGACCAGCGCCAGTTCCTTGCCCTTGGAGAACAGCACGACGCCGCCGCCGACTTCGCCCAGGCGATTGACGGCCAGCGCCATGTCCTGCTTGTTGGTGCCGACGCAGATGATGTGGTGGGCGTCATGCGCCACGCTGGACGCCATGGCGCAGTCGCCGATGTAGCCGAAGCCGGAAACGAAGGCGTTGGTGACGCCGCCCGTGCCCCGGTGGCGCTCGACCAGCGCGATCTGGCAGATGTCGTTGCGGCGGTCCATGGCGACCAGCCCGTCCTCGACCGGCAGATCGGCCTCCAGCGCGCGCGTCGGCGCCTGGTTCTCGATAACGCCGATGACACGCACCCGCACCTCATTGGCGCCCTTGGGCGCCGTGATATCGAAGTCGTCGCCCTTCAGCTTCTTGCCGAGCTTGACGGTGTTCTTCGCCGTCTTCGGGTAATCATAGGCCGGAATATCGATTTCGAGCTTGCCCCCCTTGGCCACCCTGACGCCGCGTGCATAGACCTCGTCGATGGTCATTGCGGCGAGATCCGAAACGATCAGCAGGTCGGCCAGCCGGCCCGGCGCGATCGAGCCGATCTCGCGCTCCAGTCTGAAATGCTGGGCGGTGTTGAGCGTCGCCATCTGGATCGCCGTCACCGGCTTCAACCCCTGTTGGATGGCGTGGCGCACCACGCGGTCCATATGGCCTTCCTGGACCAGCGTGCCGGAGTGGCTGTCGTCGGTGCACAGGATGAAATTGCGCGGATCGATGCCGCTCTCCGTCACCGCCTTGATCGGCGAGGCCACGTCGTACCAGGCCGAGCCGAGCCGCAGCATCGCCTTCATGCCCTGGCGCACACGGGCGATGGCATCCTCGGCGCGTGTGCCCTCATGATCGTCCTCGGGGCCGCCGGCGGCATAGCCATGGAACGGCAGGCCGAGATCGCGCGAGGCATAGTGGCCGCCGACCGTTTTCCCCGCTTTCACCGTCGCGGCGATCTCGCCCGACATGACAGGATCGTTGGCGGCGACGCCGGGGAAATTCATCACTTCGCCAAGACCGATGATGTTTTCCCAGCTCATTGCCTCCGCGACATCGGCGACCGTCAACTCGGCGCCTGCATGTTCCAGCCCGGGCGCCGAGGGCACGCAGGACGGCATCTGCACATGCACGTTGATGGGCATGGCGACGGCCTCGTCATGCATCAGCCGCACGCCGGGCAGGCCAAGCACATTGGCGATCTCGTGCGGGTCGATGAACATAGAGGTGGTGCCGTGCGGAATAACGGCCCGGCAGAACTCGGTCACCGTCACCATGCCGCTTTCGACATGCATATGCGCGTCGCAGAGGCCGGGCACCAGATAGCGCCCGCCGGCGTCGACCACCTTGGTGCCCTGGCCGATGGCATGGCTGGCGTTCGGCCCGCAATAAGCGAAACGACCGCCGGCGATGGCGATGTCGGTGCCGGCGATGATCTCGCCCGAATGGACGTTCACCCAACGGCCGTTGCGGACGACCAGGTCAGCGGGTTTGCGCCCCATGGCGACATCGACCAGGTGTGTCGCCATCTCGGTCCACGGTCTGGGTTTTGCGGGCCTTGCGGGCTTGGCGTTCGTCATTTGCGATTCCTTGGTTGCGGCCAGTGTCGCAAATGTCGGCGGGCGCCGCCAGTCGACAGCTTTTTTGCCGGGCAGCTTTTCACGATAGGAATTTTTTCTTGACTCCGTGACCTCAGCAATAGTACATATTTGCCTACGGTGCTGATT
>NZ_RZTT01000423.1 GCF_003996995.1 Mesorhizobium sp. M7A.T.Ca.US.000.02.2.1
GCCCACCCTTCAAAGCAGGATGCGGTATTTCGCGAAGCCTGCCTCGCCCTCGCCCGCCGGCTCGATCTTCAGCGATTTCACCTGCGCAATGAAATCCTTGGCCTTGGGGCCAGTTTCGAAGACGGCGCTGGCTCCAGGCAGCGGTGCGAACGACCAGTTGTCGTCCGCCGACGGGTTGATCGTGCCCTCGCTGACGATATAGCGGACGATGACATCGCGATTGGTGTCCGGCGCCTCGTAGATGATCTTCGAGGCATTGATGTCGGGGAAATTGCCGCCGCCGCCAGCCCGGTAATTGTTGGTCGCGATGACGAATTTCTGTTTAGGATCAATCGGTTTTCCATCGAAACTCAGGTCGACGATGCGATTGGCGCCAGCGTTGGCCAGCCCGCCCTTGGCATCGTATTTCGACGGCTGCGACAGATCGATCTTGTAGGTGACGCCGTCGATGACGTCGAAATTGTAGGACGGAAAATCAGTGTTGATGAGGGCCTGGTCGGCCTTATCAGGCTCGATCCGGTTGAAGATGCCGGCCGACATTTCCAGCCATTCCTTAACCTGCGCACCGGTGATTTCGACCGCACGCACGGTGTTGGGATAGAGATAGAGGTCGGCAACGTTCTTGATGGCGATGTCGCCCGCCGGCACGTCGGTATAGTAGTCGGCGCCGTTGCGCCCGCCGGCCTTGAACGGCGCGGCCGCCGACAGCAGCGGCACATCCTTCCATTGCGTGTTCTTGAGGATATCCCTGAGGTACCAGGTCTGCGCCTGGCTGACGACCTGCACCGACGGATCGTCGGCGACCAGCGCGAAATAGGAATAAAGCGGCGCGGAGGTCTTGCCGACGGGACGCCGCACATAGGCCAGCGTCGCCTGGTGGTCCTGTTCGAGGGCCGCGATGATGCGCTTGTCGTCCGGGACAGTCGGCTTGTTCTTGTTGTCGAGGCGTTCGAAGATCGGCCGCGCTTCGGAGGTGGCTGAAACGACCTTCCATTTCGACCCGTCACGCTCCAGCATCAGGTCGATCAGCCCCATATGCGAGCCCCAGAAACCGCCCATGACGGCGGGTTTGCCCTGCAGCGTGCCCTTTTGCGTGTCGACACCGTCGAGCGACTGGAAATCCTTCTTGCCGGGGAACACCAGATGCTGGTGGCCGGTGAACACCGCATCGATGCCGTCGACGCCGGCGACGAAGAACGAGGCGTTCTCCATCATGTCGCCCTGCTTCACGTCGATGCCGGAATGCGAGAGCGCAAGGACGATGTCGGCGCCCTCCTCCTTCATCTGCGGCACCCAGGCCTTGGCCGCCTCGACGATGTCGCGCGTCTTGACGTTGCCCTCGAGGTTCTTGAGATCCCAGACCATGATCTGCGGCGGCACGAAGCCGATGATGCCGACCCTGATCGGCTGCTCGGCGCCCGAACCGTCCTTGATCTTCTTGTCGAGGATGACATAGGGCTTGAGATAGAGCTTGTCGTCGCGCGGGTTCGCGGCAAGCTCGGTGCCGCGGATCAAATTGGCGCAGACGAAGGGAAAATTGGCGCCGGCCAGCACCTTATCCAGGAACGACAGGCCGTAGTTGAACTCGTGGTTGCCCAGCGTCGAGCACTCGTAGCCAAGCAGGTTCATGCCTTTCATGATCGGATGCAGGTCGCCGTCCTTCAGCCCCTTCTCATAGGCGATGTAGTCGCCCATCGGATTGCCCTGCAGCAGGTCGCCATTGTCGATCAGCATCGAATTCACGGCTTCCTTGCGCACAGCATCGATGAGAGACGCCGTGCGCGACAGGCCCAGCGTGTCGTTCGTTTTGTCGGCGTAGTAATCGTAAGGCAGCACGTTCACATGGATGTCGGTGGTCTCCATGATCCGGAGATGGGCCTGGTTGGCTTGAGCGCGGGCGGAGAACGGATGCAGCATGATCAGTGCCCCTGCGGCGGCGCTCGCAAGGAGATCGCGGCGGGATATGGGATGGAGCAGTTGCGACATGTTTTCTCCTTCGACAACTGACAAGCCCTGCCCCGAAGCGAACTTCGCTCTGAAACCTGCTTAAGTCCATTCAACAAGTCGCGCGCATGAAGCCGCCACTCGATCAGCAACGGATGACGTGCGGATGAACGATCGGGGCGAGGAAATCAGCCCTTGTCGTCGTCGCCTTGGGTGATCAGCCGCGCGCTGCGCTGGCCTGTCGCGTAAATCCATAGCCAGCTCAGCGAAACCGCAAGCCGGTTGCGAAAGCCGATCAGGAAATAGATGTGCGCCACTCCCCACAGCCACCAGGCCGCCCAGCCAGTCAGCTTGAGCCAGCCGAAATCGATCACCGCGGCGCGCTTGCCGATCGTGGCGAGATCGCCGGCATGCCTGTAGTGGAAAGGACGCGCGGTCGTGTCGCCGCCGAGCCTGCCCTCGATGGTGGCCGCAACATGTCGGCCCTCCTGCTTGGCGGAAGGCGCGACGCCGGGCACCGGCCGGCCATCGGGCCGCAGCACAAGGGCGGCGTCGCCGATGACGAAAATCTCCGGGCTGCCAGATACAGTCAGATCGGGCTCGACCAGCACCCTGCCCGCGCGGTCCGCCTTCGCTCCCAGCCATTCAGCGGCCGGCGAAGCGGCAACGCCGGCTGCCCACAGGATCGTTCGGGCTGCCAGTTGCTTATCGCCAAATACAACACCTTCGGCGTCGCAGCTCGTGACGGCCCGGCCGAGCTCGACAGTCACACCGAGCCGCTCGAGCGCTTTGCTGGCATAGTCGGAAAGTTTCGGTGCGAAATTGGCCAGGATGCGGTCGCCGGCCTCGATCAGCACCACACGCGTCTGCCGCGTGTCGATGTTGCGGAATTCGCCGCGCAGCGTGTCATGCGCCAGCTCGATGATGGTGCCGGCAAGCTCGACGCCGGTCGGCCCGCCGCCGACGATCGCAATGGTCAGCAACGCCTGGCGCTTGGCGGGATCGGTCTCCCGCTCGGCCTGCTCGAAGGCCAGGAGAATTCGCCGCCGAATGCTGGTGGCGTCCTCCAGCGTCTTCAGGCCCGGTGCGAACGGCTCCCATTCGTCGTGGCCGAAATAGGCGTGGCGGGCACCGGTGGCGAGCACCAGCGCGTCGTAGGCGACCGCGCTGCCGTCATCGAGCAGCACGCGCTTGCCGGCGCGGTCGACACCGGTGACATTGGCGAGCAACGTCGTCACCTCCTTGCGCTTGCGCAGGAGGTGGCGGATCGGCCAGGCAACCTCGGAGGTGGCCAGCGCCGTCGTCGCCACCTGGTAGAGCAGCGGCTGGAAGAGGTGATGGTTGCGCTTGTCGATCATGGTGATGCGCACCGGAGCGCCAGCAAGTGCACGGGTGAACTCAAGACCGCCGAAACCCGCGCCGACAACGACGACATGATGCCTGGCTTCATTCATTTCGTTCACCCCGATGGCAAGATTGCCTGTCCTGGATGTAGGTATTTTTGTGCAATGCAACAACAGATGGACGGTGCCCGAGACTCGTCGTTGCATGTCGTGAATGCACATGTTGTATCGTATCGCGAGGTATAGCGTCATCGAACACGCGATGAGGTGAGGCATGGCCAACGATCGTGACGACGATGCTCCGGCGCAGTTTTCTTCGCCGCCCTGTTTCATGCACGAGCTCGATCCGGAATTCCGTGCGCCTTCGAGCGACTGGATCGATGTGAGACGCTGGCGCAAGGCCGAACGCGAACGGCTGATCGCTGCGCGTCTCGCCGTTTCGGCCGACGCGCGAGCGGTAATGTCGCAACGCATCGCCGATGGCCTCGACGCGATCATCGGCGAGATCGCCGGGCGCATGGTCAGTCTCTACTGGCCGTTTCGCGGCGAGCCGGATTTGCGGCCTTGGATGGCGTCCATAAACGAACGCGGCGGCCGCACCGCCCTGCCCATCGTCATCGACAAGGGGCACCCGCTGATCTTCCGCGCCTACAAAGCGGGCGACCGGCTGGAGAAAGGTGTCTGGAACATCCCGATCCCGGCCGAGGGCGATCCGGTGCTGCCGGACATCGTCATCTCGCCGATCGTCGGCATCGATCCCCAGAACTACCGCCTGGGTTATGGCGGCGGCTTCTTCGACCGCACGCTGGCAGCGATGCCGTTCAAGCCGCTGGTCATCGGCGTCGGCTACGAGCTGCAACGCATCGCGACCATCTACCCGCAGCCGCACGATATCCCGATGGATCGGGTGGTAACGGAGGCCAGCTAGTCCAGGCTGTGCTGAGATTCAGGTCAGGCCGAGTCGAAAATGGTCGCTTCCGAGAACGGGAGCGGAGCGTACTTTTCGTACGCGAGCACCGGAAGCGCGGGGAGCTACCATTTGCAGGCCGGCATCACCTGAATATCAACGCAGCCTAGGCCATTTCCGGCTTCATGCCCATGGCGGTCCTGTCGACGATTTCGCGTAGCGCAAAGGACGAATTGATCTTGGTCACATGCGGCATCGCCGACAGCCATTCCTTGTGGATGCGCTCATAGTCGACGAGATCCTTCGCCGCGATCCGCAGGATGTAGTCGTACTCGCCCGACATCAGGTGACAGGACAGCACGTTCGGGCAGCGTTTGATCGCCGCCTCGAAATCCGAGAGCGTCTTCTCGAACTGTCCCGACAGCGATATGTGCACGATCGCCGTCATCTGGTGGCCGAGTGCTGCATTGGAAAGCCGGGCATGATAGCCGCGGATGGTTCCGGATTTCTCCAGATTGTCGAGCCGGCGCGAACAGGCCGACTGCGACAGGCCGACCTTCTCGGCCAGTGCCGCATTGGGTATCCTGCCATCCTTCTGCAAAGCCTCGAGAATGGCGATATCAATCCTGTCGAGCCGCATTTTTCGTGAATCCTGCGAATATCCAGCTATTTCGCGCAACGATTATCGAAACCTGCCGGTTGGCGCAAGCGCATTCGCAAACACCTGCGCAACGATTCGTGGTTCACTCCATCCATACAGGGAACGAGCCCAAAGGGCCGGATCAGGAGAAGAAAATGCGCGTCGGCTGCCCCAAGGA
>NZ_RZTT01000424.1 GCF_003996995.1 Mesorhizobium sp. M7A.T.Ca.US.000.02.2.1
GGACGTGCCGGGTATGGAGCGCAGCTGCAGCTCGCGCGTGTCGCTGGCGGCAGCGCCGGCCGCCTGTGGCGCGGCCGCGCCGGCCGGCCTTGCCGAGGCGGCGACATCGGCGCCCCAGGCCTCGCGGTCGGCATGCAGGGTCGCTTCCAGCGTCTTGCGTTCGGTGCGCGACAGCAGCGCGCCGGCGCCGGTGCCGAGCAAGCCGCCCAGCAACGTTGCCGTGCCGATGCCGGTGGCCACATCGCCGGCGCTGTAGTGCGGCGTGGTCGCCGCCATGACGCCCTCGCCGATCGCCGCTCCGACACCGCTGGCAACGGCGACATCGCCGCCTATGCGCAGCGCCCGGTAGCCGGCGGCCGCGCCGGTGAACACCTTGGCCACGGGCAGGAACACGGTCGGGTCGAGCAGGCCCATGCCGACCATCGCCGCCGTGCCGAAGCGGCCGGACCGTGCCAGCGTCCCCATCGCCGCGTCGTCTTCGTCGCGCTCTTGCATGATCGCCTTGGTTTCGTCGGCGTTGCGCGAGTAGGCGAAAGGCTCGGGGTCGCTCTCGTATTTGGTGCCCTTGATCATGTCGAACGGGTTGTGCTCGGGATCGGTCACCACCTCGTCGCGGTTTTCCAGATAGCGCCAGGCGCGATAGGGCCAGTTGGCGACGACGCCGGCCGCGCCGAGCGTGGCCATGGCGCCGGGCGCTTCAGCCGGGGCAGTTTCCGCCGCCAGCGGCCGGCCGACGCGGAACGGCACATAATCGTCGGGAACGCTGGGCATCAATCCTTCTCCCGGGCGCGCAGCGCGGCGCGCACCTGTTCGTGCCGGCGCTTGCGATCGGCATAGCCCGACTTCTGTTCGCCGGCGATTTCCTTGATGCGCTTGGCGCGCATGGCCATGTCTTCCGGTGTCGCCGGCCGCCAGGGCGGATAGAACGGGCCGATGGCGGTATCGGCGCGCAGCACCAGCCAGGGGTCGTTCTGGGTGCGGCGTTCTTCCTTGGCGCGGTCCACGGCGACTTTCTGGGCGGCGGCCGGATCGAAATAGTGGCGCAGCACCCTGCCCTGGTCGTCGGTCACCAGTTCATCCATGCCGGTTTCGGGATTGATGACCGACATCAGATAGCCGGGTTCCTCGCCGCGATCGGCGGCGGCCTTGGTCTTGCCGTCCGCGACCAGCGAGAGGTTTTCCAGCTTGATGCCGCGTTCGGTCGCCACCGCCGCCAGTTCGTCGCCCAGCCACGCCTTTGAGCCGCCGACAGCCGGATAGTGTTCGTCGGGCGGATAGGGCATCAGGCGGCCGCCATTGGTGCCGTAGACGCTGGTGACGCCCCAGATGCGGCGCATGCGCTCCACCGCTTGCGTCTGCGCCTGGTTGGCGTCTTGCGTCGTTGCATAGCGCTCGCCGGCGATGGTGACGAAATCATTCATCATCATGCGCTTGGTGTCGGCGTCGATCGGCGCGCCGGCAGAGTACAGCCGGTTATCGTCCAGCTGCTTGACCACCTGTTCGAACGGCACCTTTCGCGCTTCGGTCTCGCCCTTGCTGACCAGCGGCTTGACGCGGTCCTGCCATTTAGGGTCGTTGCGTTCCTTCAGCCACATAGCGGTCTCTTCCGGCGAGGCGTAGCGCAGCCGCGCCTGCCAGTCCTGCAGCTGGTCGACCGCTTCATCACCGAAGGTATGCCCCACCTCGGAAAGATCGCCTTGCGTCGACAGATAGTCGAGCTGCGCCATCACCGTGGCGTGCTTCTGCGGCGAATTCGATTTGAGGTCGGCTTTCATCGCCGAAACCTCGTCCGGCCGGTAGAGCATCACCGGCGTGTCGAAGAGGCCGGCAACGTCCTGCGCCTGCTCGCGCCTTGCGTTCAGCGTCTCGGCGAGCTTTTCAGGCGACGAGGCATCGATCGGAACAAGCTCTATCTTGCCGGTTTCGGCGGCATAGCCCAGCGGGTCGGCCTTGATGGCCTTGTCCTGCGCATCGAGCTTCTTCTCCGCGAAATTCAGCGTCTCGATGTCTTCATCGGTCGGGTTCTTGCCGAGCTTCTTGCGCAGATCCTCGACATAGGCGCGGCTCTGCGCCGGCGGCAGGTCGCGAATGGCCGTTGCCACCGACACCTTGCGCCTGGTCGCATCCACAACCTGCTGGCCGTTCGGTGCGGATCTTGCGTCGAGCTCGAGCTGTGTCAGCGCAGCCGGGTCGGCGTCATAGCCGGCCGCGATGCGCTCGGCGATGGCGCTGCCGCGTGCGGCAAGGTCGCCGGCGGCCTTGGTGGCTTCGCGGCGCTTGCGATCCTCCATGGCGATCAGCCTGGTGTTGATATCGGCGTAGCCGTCGCCGTCGAGGCCGGCAACGCCGCCATCCTGCAGATCGCCGGCCATTTCGGCGCGCATGGTCGCGATGCCGTCAGCATCGAGCTTTTCGGCCTGGGCAAGATAGAAGCCGCCGGCGACATCGTTGCGCTTGCCGATCTTGGCCTTGGCGGCATCGTCGGGATCGATGATGCCCTGCCGCACGGCGCTGTCGAAATAGGTGTCGACCGCCGCAAGGCTCGACGCCAGCGCACTGTCGGCCCCCGGCGAATCGGGGTCGAGGTTTGCGGTCTGCCGCGCGATATCGGTTGAAAGCTGACTGCCACGCTCGATGAACGCGGCATATTGCTGCTTTTCCACCTTCCGGGCGAGGTTTTCGCGCGCCTGGCCGAGATACGAACCGGCCAGCCGATCAAACCCGACATCATAATCGGCCTCGATTTCCGGGAAGATGTGGTCGTTCTTCAGCGTGCCCTTGAGGTCGCCAAGCGCTTTTTCCAGCTGGGCCGGATCGTCGCGGTATTTTTCGAAAACCTGTTGCGTGGTCGAGCGCATTTCGCTGTCGACCTGCTGCAGGTAGACCTTGGTGCCTGCTTCATCGAAGGCGCGGCCGCGAATCGTGTCCGTGCCGGTCGGGCGGAAGGTGCCGCCGCTTGTGGTCACCGTGGGCGGCGCGGCGGCCGGCGGTATCGCTGCCGTCGTGTCGACCGCCGCCGGTATGGTATCCCCGGTGGGATTCGCGGTTACCGGGGCGCCGTAGATCGACCTTGCCGCCGCTAGGCGGGTGTTCCAACCGTGGGCGCCGGCCGGGTTCTGCGGTGTCCAGCCCTGCGGCCGCTCGAAGCCGACTGCGGCGGCGGTCGCTTCCTCGACGGTGCGGGCAGCGGCGAGACGACGGCCGGCGCCGGCTTCCGTCGTTTTCAGCTCGTGCATGGCGAAGTCGAGCTGGGTTTCGAAATCATTGGTCGGCTTGCCCTGCGCCGCGGCGAAGGCTTTCAGATTGCGGGCGCGCTTGCCGTTCCATTGGGCAATGCCGATCGAATCGGAACCATCCGTGCCATCGCCGGGATTGACCGCGTTGACGTTGAACTTGCTTTCGCCGCTGAAATTGCCGAGCAGCCCGGCGGCGAACACGTCGGACACGCCATATTTGCTCATCAGGTAGGATTTGCCACGCGCCGCCAGCTCGTCAGGCTTGCCGGCCGGCGCAGGGCCGGCGCGGGTCTCGCCGACAGGCCCGTAACCGCCAGCGTCGCCGCCGCTAAAGCTGGCATTCGGCCGCCCTGCCAGCGCGGCCTGCTCGCCGGCCAGCGCCCCTTGCCGCGCCGCCTGGCGATCGGCGATCTGCCCGGCCTGGGCGGCCATGCGAAACAGACCTTCCGATGCGCGCTGCAGCAGCTCGCCGCCCTGGCGCGCCACCGGCAACAGGCCATCGGCCAGCACCGGTTCGACTTGGAACGGCCGATAGCTGACCGGTTCGAGACGCTTGGTTACCATCAGCCGCGCTCCGAATAGGACAGCACATTGTCGAGGCCGCCGGACAGCGCGTTGAAGATGCCCATGCGGCGCGCGGATTTGGCGGCCGCGCGGTAGCTGGCGGCGCGTTCGGCCAGCCGCGACACGCGCGACATTTCCGTGCCGGTCGCCGTGGTCAGGCCAAGGTCGGCCTCGCGGTAGGCGTCGGTGCGCGCGGCTTTCGCGGTGCCGAAGGAGAGGTCTACGCCGGAGCCGGCATAGGCAACGTCCTGCGCGCCGAGCGCGGCCGCCATCTGTTTCTTGATCGAGGTGCGCCGATTGATGCCTTGCAGGGTTTCCTGCCCCTGTTCGGCCTCCGCGTCATTGGCAGCCAGCTCGTTTTGCGTCCCCTCGGCATTGCCGGCGCCGATCGCCGAGACGACGCCCAGCACGGTTGCCGTGCCCTGCAGGATGGAGGCCAGCGAAATGCCCGATCCGGCGGCGGCCGCGCCTGTCGTTGCCGCGCCGGCGGCCGCCCCTGTCGCGGCCGCGCCACCGCCGATGCCTAGCGCGCCCAGGACCGGGGCAAGTAGGAGCTGCACCATCAGAGTTTCGTCCCCATTGCGATGTCGCGCACCCGCAGTTCGCCGGGCCGCTTTTGCGTGATGACGGCGGTCGTGCCTTCCATCATGCCCATGAGGTCGGCGCCGTCGACCGTCAGAAGCTTGGTTTTCAGCGGCATCGGCGCGTCGACCGGGTCGGATGTCTCGTGCAGGATGATGTCCTGCGGATCCTCGCCATTGGCGCCCACGGCGATGCTGCCGGTGTCGGCGATGTTGACGTGCAGGGTGTGGATGCGGCCGGGGCGCAGGATCACTTCATCATTGCCGGTGACCAGCACCTGCGGCATCGATTCCCAGCGCGGCGCGATCCAGCGGCCGACAAGTGCCGAGGCGTAGGCGTCGCCGAGCGCGATCGAGCCGGCGACGCAGGTGAACGGCCCCAGCACATAGCCATCGGCATTGGCCCACAATTCGGCGCCGTCCTCGTAATCCAGCCCCGATATGACGCCGCCGAGGTCGGGCACGGCGTTGACCGCGTCCTGCAGGTAGATCGACGGATCATAGATCTCGATCGAGTTTCGGCCGGTGCGTTCGTTGGCCAACCACAGCGTATTCTTGCCGTCGACGCCGATTTCCCGCACCAGGCCGCCGGCGGCGCAGAGCCATTCGCAATAGCCGTTGATGTCCTGGT
>NZ_RZTT01000425.1 GCF_003996995.1 Mesorhizobium sp. M7A.T.Ca.US.000.02.2.1
GGCGTGCCCAGCAGTGCAGCGATCTGCCAGTATTCCTCGCGGATGAAGCGCTCTATTTCGGATTCGCGGTCGCAGACGAGACGCAGCGCAACCGACTGGACGCGGCCGGCCGAGCGGGCGCCCGGGAGCTTGCGCCACAGCACCGGCGACAGCGTGAAGCCGACGAGATAATCCAGCGCCCGGCGGGCGAGATAGGCATCGACCAGCGGCGCATCGATCTGGCGCGGATTGGCCATCGCCTCCAGCACCGACGACTTGGTGATGGCGTTGAAGACGACGCGGCTGACCGGCTTGTCCTTCAGCGCGCGCTTCTGCTTCAGCACTTCAAGAACGTGCCAGGAAATGGCTTCGCCTTCGCGATCCGGGTCGGTGGCGAGGATCAGGCCATCGGCATCCTTGACCGCCTTGGCGATGTCGGCAAGCCGCTTGCCCGAGGCCGTGTCGACCGCCCAGGACATGGCGAAATCCTCATCCGGACGCACCGAGCCGTCCTTGGCCGGCAAATCCCTGATATGGCCGAACGAGGCCAGAACCTTGTAGTTCTTGCCGAGGTATTTGTTGATTGTCTTCGCCTTGGCCGGCGATTCGACGACGACGACGTCCATGAGGTCTCATATCAGCTGTGGTGCGGCAGAAGAATTCCGCTGCGCGCGACGAAATCTCGTTCTATTTGTCGCTCACATGGCCGCGCTTTTGCATCCGGTCAAGGGGAAGCGCCCAAATTGCGGGCCGATTGGAAGCAATACACTCTTAGAGTGTATGGAGAAAATCACAGAACTTGGGAAAGGGAGATGGTGGTCTCAAGTCAGCGGAAACGCTGGTTTTCATTTTCGCCGAGTCGCGGAAAGCTGCTGGAGCAGTGGCATCGGGGCGACGCCAGTGGCAAATTGATCGACGCTGGCCGCCGGCTGCATAGAGCGATGCCTGGCGACCAGCCTTGTTCCGCCATCAGGCGTGAATGTATTGAGTATCTTAGTCGGCCTTGACGATATGCCAGACTTCGCCGACGCCGTCGCCGGTCACATCGCCGGGCTTCTTGTCCTTGATGAAGGTGTAGACCGGCTTGCCGTCATAGGCCCACATCTTGGTGCCGTCGGTGCGGTCGACAACGGTCCATTCGTCATCCGCATTGGCGCCGGCTTCGGCTTTCAGCGGCGGCCAGTTGGTGGCGCATTTGTCGTAGCAATTGGTCTTGCCCTTCTCGTCCTTGTCATAGGTATACAGCGTCATGCCGTTGGCGTCGGTGTAGATCTTGGTGCCATTGACCTCGGCTTCCTTCCACGCGTCGGCGGCGAAGGATGCGGCGGTGCTGAGCAGAAGCGCTGCCAGTCCTGCGGTTATGGTTTTCATGGAAATCTCCCTGACTGGTATCTGGAGACGCGCGGGAAATCGCGGCCTCGCTGTGTCAACGCCCAGGGGCTGCCGTTTCTTCCCCGGCAAGCATGATCTTGCCAACACAATGGTGATTGGTGGACAAGGCTGCGCGTCGCTATATCAGCGGCACGACAGTGGAGTTCCTGGAAATGGCATTGGACATCGGCTATGTCAGCGCGGTCGGGGCGGGAGCCATCTCGTTCCTGTCGCCTTGCGTGCTGCCGCTGGTGCCGCCCTATCTCTGCTATATGGCCGGCGTGTCGGTCGACGATTTCCGTGGCAATGCGGGAACTACGGCGAGGGAAGGCGCGCGCGGCGCGCTGCTTTATTCCTCGATCGCCTTCGTGCTCGGCTTCTCGACCGTCTTTGTCGCGCTTGGCGCCGGCGCTTCGACCATCGGCCGGCTGCTGCGTATCTGGCAGGAGCCGCTGGCGATGGGCGCCGGTGTGCTGATCATCCTCATGGGCCTGAATTTCCTAGGTATCCTGCGCATTCCGCTGCTTTCACGCGAGGCGCGCTTCCAGTCGCAAGGCAAGCCGGCAAGCGCCGTCGCCGCCTATGTCATGGGGTTGGCCTTCGCCTTCGGCTGGACGCCCTGCATCGGTCCGGTGCTCGGTCCGATCCTGACGCTGGCCGGCGGCCGCGAGACGGTGGGCGAGGGCGCGCTGCTGCTCGCCGCCTATTCGCTCGGGCTGGGCATGCCGTTCCTGATCGCCGCCCTGTTTTCCGGCGCCTTCATGCGCTTCCTCGGCAAATTCCGCGTCCATCTCGGCCGCGTCGAAAAAGCGATCGGCGCGCTGCTGGTCGTTGCCGGCGTGTTTTTCCTCACCGGCGGCGTGCAGACGGTGTCTTACTGGCTGCTGGAAAATTTCCCGGTGCTGGGGCGGCTGGGGTAGGTCGCCTCGGCGGAACGATGCACGGCAGCCCGCATTTGCAGTACCGTTGATCAAAACTTTTTCGAGCCGGGAGGCGAGAATGGTAGCCAAGGCGGATGTGCGAAAATTCTTCAAGGTCTATGAGAAAATCTACAATGACGCGATCGCCGACACCGTCGATCTCAACGACGTCGCGGACATGTATTCGGCCGGTTTTGTCTCGGTGACGTCGGCAGCGGTCATGGTTGGCGAGAATGGCGAGCAGTTGAAGGCCATCATGACAAAGGGTTTTGAGGCCTATCGTGCCCTCGGCAGCAAGAGGATGACCTGCAAGGAGGTCTCTGTGACACCTGTCGACCAGGACCATTGCGTGGCTGAGGTAAACTGGGCCGGTGACTATGAACGCAAGGATGGGAGTCCCGTGACCATCGACTTTGCGGTCAACTATCTCGTCGAAAAGCGCGACGGCAAGCTGAAGGTGTTTGGCTGGATATCAGGTGACGAGCAGGCGGAATTCAGGAAACACGGCCTGTTGTAGGTGTGCTGACTGCCGAATTCCGTTTTAAGACCCGCTGATTAAGAGTCAGCTGCTCCGCCATCTCACCGAAATTTAACCGCATTGGTGAAGCAAGGCGCCACTGCTAGCATGCTTTGATTCCCAACCCTTTTCATATGGTTGTCCCTTCCATGAGCCAGAGATCCTGCCTGTCCGTCATTCTCGCCGCCGGCGAAGGCACGCGCATGAAGAGCGTGCTGCCGAAGGTGCTGCACCAGATCGCCGGCCTGCCGATGGTCGCCCATGTGGTGAAGGCAGCCGAAGCCGCCGGCGCCGGCACCCAGGCGCTGGTGATCGGCCATGGCGCGGACGAGATGCGCAAGGCCGCGGCAAAGTTCGCGCCGAAGGCCGAGACCTTCGTGCAGGAAAAGCGCCTTGGCACCGCGCACGCCGTGCTGGCCGCACGCGATGCGATATCAAAGGGTTATGACGATATTCTCGTGATGTTTGGCGACACGCCGCTGATCGACGCGGATGCGCTGACCGTGGCGCGGCTGAAACTGGCCGAGGGCGCCGCCGTCGTCGTGATCGGCTTCCGCCCGCCCAGCCCGACCGGATATGGCAGGCTGATCGAAAAGGACGGCAAGCTGATCGCCATCCGCGAAGAAAAGGACTGCTCCGAGGAGGAGAGGAAAATAGCCTTCTGCAATGCCGGCATGATGGCGGTGGCCGGTGATCACGCGCTGAAACTGCTCGATCAGGTAGGCAACAACAACGCCAAAGGCGAATATTATCTCACCGACATTGTCGAGATCGCCAGCGCGCGAGGCCTCGATGTCGTCGCCACCGAAGCCAGCTTCGAAAGCGCGCTCGGCATCAACAACCGCGCCGAACTGGCGCAAGCCGAGGGCATATGGCAGGCGCGCCGGCGGCATGAAGCGATGCTGTCGGGCGTGACGCTGATCGCGCCGGAGACGGTGTATTTCTCGCACGACACCGAGATCGGCACTGACACGATCGTCGAGCCCAATGTTTGGTTCGGTCCGGGCGTGAAGATTGCGACGGGCGCCAAGATACATGCGTTCAGCCACATCGAAGGCGCCACCATTGCGTCCAATTGCGATGTCGGGCCGTATGCGCGGCTGCGGCCGGGTGCCGATCTCCGAAACAAGGCCAAAGTCGGCAATTTCTGCGAGGTCAAGCAGGCGGTTATCGAAGAGGGCGCCAAGGTCAACCATTTGACCTATCTCGGCGATGCCCGCGTCGGCGCGGGCGCCAACATCGGCGCCGGCACCATCACCTGCAATTATGACGGCTATTCGAAATTCTTCACGGACATCGGCGAGGGCGCTTTTATTGGCTCCAATTCGTCTCTGGTGGCACCTGTCACCATCGGCAAGGGCGGCTACATTGCCTCGGGCAGCGTGATCACGGAAAGCGTGCCCGACGATGCGCTGGCCTTCGGCCGTGCTCGCCAGAAGACGATCCCGGGCAAGGGCAAGGAATTGCGCGAACGCTTTGCTTCGGCCGCGGCTGCGAAGAAAAAGTAAGACCAGCCCGCAAAAAAACCGAACGATTGCAGTAACCGGATTGCAAGAGCGGTCTGTCATGGTGCATCGACAAGAATGAGCGTTCCGTTACACGGGACGAAATGCAATGTGACTTTCGCGGCAGGCCGGCCATCCCTAAATAGCGCTGGTTTTCCACGGGGAATCGGGGGCTGTCTGCATGTGCGGTATCGTTGGAATCGTCGGCCACTCGCAGGTTGCGCCGCTCATTGTCGATGCGTTGAAGCGGTTGGAGTACCGTGGCTATGACTCGGCCGGCGTCGCCACCATCGAGCGTGGCGAACTCGCTCGCCGCCGCGCCGAAGGCAAGCTCATCAACCTGGAGCGCCGGCTCAAGGACGAGCCGCTCGATGGTACGATCGGCATCGGTCACACGCGCTGGGCGACACACGGCGTGCCCAACGAGACCAATGCGCATCCGCATTTTTCCGACGGTGTCGCCATCGTCCATAACGGCATCATCGAGAATTTCGCCGAATTGCGCGAAGAACTGATCCGCGACGGCTATTCGTTCTCCTCGCAGACCGACACCGAGGTCGTCGCCCATCTGGTGGCGCGCGAACTCGCTAAAGGCCTGAAGCCGGTCGAGGCCGCGCACCAGGCGCTGAAGCGACTGGAAGGCGCCTTTGCGCTGGCAATCATGTTCAAGGGCGACGACCTCGGTGT
>NZ_RZTT01000426.1 GCF_003996995.1 Mesorhizobium sp. M7A.T.Ca.US.000.02.2.1
GATGAAGGTTTCGCAAGGCTGGCGGTCGATTGCCGGCTCCAGAAGCCGGCATATTGCCTTCCGCCCCGCCGCCGCTTACGAAATGCTGCCTGCGGGGAATTCTTTTGGTTCGGCATAACAGATGATGATTGCTCGTCTTCGACGTGCCATGCGATGGCAATCGCTTCCGCTTGTCGTCGGCTTCGCCGTGCTGGCGCTGATTGTCGGCAGCCGCGCCATGCTGGTCGAGGAACAACGGGCCAACCGCGCCGCCGCGCGCGAGGCAATCGAATATCAGCAATTGCTTTCGGGTCTGCTTTCTCTGGCGCAGGAAGCCGAGAGCGGCCAGCGGGGCTACCTGCTGACCGGCGAGAAATCCTATCTCGAACCCTATCGGAGCGCTGTCGGCGCCATTCCGGGGCAACTTGCCCGCATCGACAGCTTGACCGCCCCCGACGACCAGCTCGTCCAGCCGATCAACCATATCAAGGACGCGCTTTCGCAAAAGCAGGCCGAACTTGCCGAGACGATTGCCCTGTACGAACAGGGCAATGCGACGAAAGCGCTGGATCTGATTCGCAGCGGCCAGGGCAAGGCCGTCATGGACGAAATCCGGACCAGCATGGATACGGTCCGACGCATCAGCGCCGCAGCCGTCGCCGCGCGCGACGCGCATACCGACCAGGTCGAGGCCTGGCTACGCATCGGTTCGGTGGCGGCGCTGCTGGCGATCTTCCTGCTTGCCGGCTACGCGATCAGGGAATCGCGCCGCCGCTTCCGTGAGGTTGCCGTTGCCCAGGATGAGCTGGTGCGCAAGAACGTGGCGCTGGGCAATGAGATCGAGACACGTGAAAAGGCCGAGTCCCAGATCCGCCAGATGCACAAGATGGAGGCGGTAGGCCAGCTTACAGGTGGCATCGCCCACGACTTCAACAACATGCTGGCGGTGATCATCAGCGCCATGAACCTCGCCCAGCGCAAGCTCGCGCGCGGCGAGCACGACATCGCACAATTCATCGATGCGGCGATCGATGCCGCGACCCGCGCCGCCAATCTGACGGCCCGGCTGCTCGCCTTCTCGCGTCAGCAGCCGCTGGCGCCGCAGATCGTCGACGCCAACCGCCTGCTGACCGGGATGTCCGACCTGATCCGGCGGGCACTCGGCGAAACCATCCGCATCGAAACGGTGCTGGCGGGAGACTTGTGGAAAACCCATGCCGACCCGAGCCAGATCGAGAACGCCGTTCTCAACCTGGCCGTCAACGCCCGCGACGCCATGGGCGATGATGGCAAGCTGACCATCGAGACCGCCAACAGCCATCTCGACGACAGCTACGCCGCCGCCCATGCCGAAGTCGCGGCCGGCCAGTATGTGATGATCGCCGTCAGCGATACCGGTTCGGGCATGACCCCCGATGTCATCGCAAAGGCCTTCGAGCCCTTCTTCACCACCAAGGCGGTCAACAAGGGCACCGGCCTGGGGTTGAGCCAGGTGTTCGGCTTCGTCAAACAGTCGGGTGGGCATGTCAACATCTATTCCGAACCCGGCGAAGGCACGACGATCAAGATCTACTTGCCGCGGTATTTCGGCGCCGAAGAGCCGGCCATGACCACGGGGCGAGGCGACAACACCGCCGCACCGGTCACCGAAACGATCCTTGTCGTCGAGGATGATGCCCGCGTGCGGGTCTCCACGACTGAGGCCATACGCGAACTCGGATACACCGTCATTCATGCAGCGAGCGGCGAGGAAGCGTTGCAGAAACTGGCGGAGAACCCGAACGTCGCCCTGCTGTTCACCGACATCGTCATGCCCGTCATGAACGGCCGCAAGCTGGCGGAAGAGGCCGTTGCCCGCATGCCGCTACTGAAGGTGATCTTCACCACCGGCTTCACCAGGAACGCAGTGGTCCACAACGGCGTGCTCGACCACGACGTGCATTTCCTCGCCAAGCCCTTCACCATCGAGCAACTGGCGGCGAAACTGCGTGACGTGCTCGGCACGACGCAGGTCGCAGCGGATTGATCACAATCGCTTCAGCCTGACGCAGCCGCACTTCTCCACAGGCCGGGATAGTCGACAACGAAGCCGTGGGGCGAGACGTTGAGCGTCTCGTCATAGCCAAACACCGGCGCGGCATAGGCGTAGCGAACCGTGTCGAGACGCCGATAGGTCTGATCGAGGCGCACCAGGCTCAGTTCAGGGAAAGTCAGGTAGGCGGCCGGAGCAGGCGCCGCCTCGCCGATGCCGAGATCGAACCGGCGGATCGCCAACAGGTTCGATGCCGGTGTGAAGCCAAGATCGACATCGACAAGGCCGTCGACACCCTGCTGGACTTCGCCGTTCAGCATCCACTGGCCGTTGGAATCGCGTTCGATCGCATAGTGCAGCTGGCGCGTGCCGAGAAAGCCTTCGATAAGCGCCGCCCGTGTGTGCCAGCCGGCATCGCAATTCACCTCGTAGGCGAGGCAGCACGGCTTGCCGTCCTGGATGAAGATGGCTTGTCCCTTGAGGCTGTGCCCGCCATCGGTCTGCGAAAGGAGACAGGCATCATGCCCCTCCACGTCCAGCCGATGCCAGAGGATCGAAGCCGTCATTGCTGTCATCGTCACCTCCTTCGAATTCAAAACGATGATGTATTCCTTCGCCTGCCAAGCCAATTGTGTTTCACCGCGGCGCGCTTCAGCTGACATGCCCTGACAGAATCCGGGTCCCTGCCGGCAGAGGAAAATTGTTGCCTTGACATTCGCGGCCTCACGCCCGACTTCCTAGCGCACGACCCCGAAATCGAAGTCGATTTCGGAAAGGATCATGCGCAGAATCTAAAGTGCTACAGCGTCCTTTGCGCGTCCAAGAGGACGCGCGGCGCTGTAGTGTCGAGGAGACCAACCCATGCCAGAGCCCCGACGATCGACGATCGATGCCGGAGAAGTGGAACGCTTTTCCGCCCTTGCCGCCGAATGGTGGAACCCGAACGGCAAGTTCCGTCCCCTGCACAAATTCAATCCGGTCCGGTTGGCCTATATCCGCGACCAGATAGCGACGCGCTTCGGCCGTGACCCACGCGCTGCAAGGCCTTTCGAGGGCCTGCGCATCCTCGACATCGGCTGCGGCGGCGGACTTCTGTGCGAACCGATGGCGCGGCTTGGCGCCGAAGTCGTGGGCGCGGATGCCTCCGAAACCAACATCGAAGTGGCCAAGCTGCACGCCGCCGAGGGCAATGTCAGCGTCGACTATCGCGCCACGACGGCCGAGGATCTTGCCGACGCCGGCGAGAAATTCGACGTCATCCTCAACATGGAAGTGGTCGAGCATGTCGCCGACATCGACCTGTTCGTCGCCAAATGCGGCGAGATGGTGCGGCCCGGCGGCATCATGTTCGTGGCCACCATCAACCGCACGCTGAAGGCGCTGGGCTTAGCCATCATCGGCGCCGAATATGTACTGCGCTGGCTACCGCGCGGCACCCACCAGTTCGGCAAGCTGGTGCGCCCGGAAGAGCTCAAAAAGGCGCTTGGCGGCGCCGGCCTGACCATCATCGACCGCACCGGCGTCACCTACAACCCGCTGGCCGACCGCTGGGCACGCTCGAAGGACATGGACGTCAACTACATGGTCCTGGCGGAAAAAGGCTCGGTCTGACCTTATTCTGAATTCTGGCCTTATTCAGAATTCAGCGGCCTGTAGCCGCCGCGCCAGTAGATCAGCGCCTGGCCGGCATCGTGGGTGCGCACGGCCTCGACCGAGCCGATGACGATGGAATGCGTGCCGCGATCGATCATTTCGTCGAGGCTGCAGTCGAAGGCGGCCACCGCGTCCGAAAGCAGTAAAGCTCCGGTCTTGAGCGTCGTCCATTCGGCGCCCTCATAGCGGTCCTTGCCCTTGATGCCTTCAAAGCCGGAGAACCGCTCGGCCACGCGCTGATGCTGGGGCCCAAGCGAATTGACGCCGAAATGCCGGTAGCGTTCGATCACTGGCCAGGTCGACGACGACCTGTTGACGCAGGCGATCACCTTGGGCGGCTCGGCCGACAGCGAGACGACCGAAATGACCACCAGGCCGGAGCGATCCTCGCCGGTGCCGGCGGTGATGACGCTGACATTGCCGACGATCAGCCGCATCGCGGCGCGAAAACAGCTACATCGACAGCAGTCCCCTCGGATGTCTTCAGTTCGTTCATGGCTTGCTCCAGAGCACGATTCCAAAAAGGGAACGGTCCTCGGAAAAGATCACGCTCAAAAAGGAAGATAAAGCAGATCTGGATACAAATTCAGGTGAAATCGGCTCCAGGCGCGAAGGTGATTCGGATCCCCTGCGACGCTCACGCCTTCTGGCTTTGTGCCCTGGTGGTGATGAACACGCCGGCGGTGATGATGAGCGCGCCTGCCCAGGTCAGCAGCTGATAGTGCTCGCCGAGGAAGATGGTTCCGGCAAACAGGCCGACGGCCGCCGCCACATAACCGATCTGGCTGAGATAGACCGGACCGCCAACCGCCTGCAGCCGGAAGAAGAAGGCGAACATCGCCGATGCCGACGCAACCTGCGCGACCACCACCAGCGGCACGCCGCCGAGTGGCGCGAAAGCCTCGCCGCCGAACAGGAGGAGAATGCCGGCAAGCAGCATCGCCGCCGACGCCAGATGGCTGCCGACGGCAAGCTCGATCGGGCCGGTGCCGTCCGGCCAGTCGACCGTGCGGTAGATGTTGCCGGCGGCAAGGCTGACCGGAATGAGCAACCCCATCGCCACCCAGAACAAATCGGCCGGCTGGCCGGCCTCGCCGCGCGTCACCGCGACCATGACGGCGCCGACGAAGCCGACGGCGATGCCGACAATGCCCAGCATGTTGGGGCGCCGGACACGCAACAGGATCGAGAACACCAGTGTGATGACAGGCGACAGGGTGAACATGATGCCGGTGTAGCCGGCGCCCAGATGCGGGATGGCCGAGAACATCAGGAGGTTAGGGACAGCATAGGAC
>NZ_RZTT01000427.1 GCF_003996995.1 Mesorhizobium sp. M7A.T.Ca.US.000.02.2.1
GATCATATACCGTTCACAGCCGCCCACAATAGGCAGGCGGAGATAGGGCTCCGACCCCAGGTCAACAAATGGCCTGGCGGCAGCCAGTTCGGCAGTGTCGGCAGCTTGCGTGTCGCTATGATAGGAATTTTTTCTTGACTCCCTGACCTCAGCTATAGTACATTTTTAACTATGGTGCTGATTTGCGCCAGTGACCCAGCTACGAACCGCTGGGGCATCGAGGCCTTCTTCGCCAAGCTCAAGCAGTGGCGCCGCATCGCAACGCGCTATGACAAAATAGCCGCCAACTTCCTCGGCTTCGTCAAGCTCGCAGCCATCATACTCTGGCTCAAATGATTAAATTGTCACTACAGCCTAGAGCCTCTTGAATCGGAAACGATCATTTCCTATATATCAAGGATGAAAAGGGCTGCACTTGCATCCGTATCCACATCCCGAAGGCCGGGCCGACCCCGCGAGTTCGACATGGACATCGCGTTGGACAGGGCTGTGCGCGTATTTTCGGAGCGTGGCTATCACGGCACCTCGATCACCGACTTGACCCATGTGATGAACCTCGCACAGGGCAGCATCTACAAGGCGTTCAAGGACAAGCAGGGCGTCTTTCTAGCTGCCTTCCAGCGCTACCGCTCGATAAGGACAGAGAAGTTGCGCAAAGCCATCGGCGACAGCGGAAGCGGGCTGGAGCGACTTCGCCGGGCGCTCGGTTTTTACGTCGAGTCCGCACATGGGGAGGAAGGACGGCAAGGATGCCTCGTCGTCGGCAGCGCCGCCGAAATCTCGACCTTCGACCTCGAAGTGGCGCGGCATATCACGACTGCGCTGGAACGCAATGAAGCCCTGCTGACGGACCTCGTCCGTCAAGGGCAGAACGATGGCTCGATCCCTTCTCATGTCGATAGCGAAACTTCTGCCCGCATGATGCTTTGTCTCGTGCAGGGTATGCGGGTGGTCGGCAAGACCGGGCGGAGCCGGGACGACATGCAAGCTGTCGTGGACATCGCCATCAAGTCACTCCACTAACTTTCTTCCTCAATTAGAAAACGAAATTTCCGAATTATGAAGGACGCCTCCGTGATGCAGATTGGATTCTTGGGCCTGGGAACCATGGGCAAACCCATGGCCGCAAACCTTGTCAAAGCCGGATACAGGGTCCGGGTGTGGAACCGTTCGCAAGAGCCGGTTGCCGCTCTTGCCGCGCTCGGCGCCGAGATAGGAACCGATCCACGCCAGGCGGCCGAAGGCGCGGATGTGCTCATCTCCATGCTCGCGGATGATGCGGCCACGCGCGCCGTCGTCATCGACGGCCAGGTGCTGGACGCGCTGAAGCCGGGCGCGATCCACATCAACATGGCGACAGTCTCGGTCGCCTTCGCGAACGTGATGGAGCTACTGCACCGGGAAAAGGGCGTCGGGTATGTCGCGGCTCCGGTTCTCGGGCGGGTGAACGTGGCCGAAGCTGGTCAGCTCAACATCCTTGCGGCAGGTGATGCTGAAGCTTTGGGACGCGTACAGCCGCTGTTCGATATTCTTGGGCAGAAGACATGGTGTTTCGGAAACCAGCCCGAACAGGCCAACGCCATCAAGCTAGCCGTGAATTTCATGATCGGCAGTGCCATCGGGACGATGGGCGAGGCAGTGGCGCTCGCGCAAGGTTATGGTGTCCCCAAGGGCAATTTCGTCAATCTGATCACATCCACGATCTTCGCCGCACCCGTTTACAAGGGTTATGGCGGGGCGATTGCGGAGGATCGCTTCGAGCCGGCCGGCTTCAGGCTGACGCTTGGTCTGAAGGATGTGCGTCTCGCTCTGGAAGCCGGGGAGAAGGTCAACGTCCCGATGCCAATAGGCAGCGTTCTCCGCGACAATCATCTCGATAGCGTTGCGCACGGCGAAGGCCATCTGGATTGGGCCGCGCTGTCGCGTGTTTCCACGCGCCGCGCAGCGCAGCAGTGACCATAGCAGCAGAGGCGCCATCCTCCTTGCGCGGGCTTTCCATGCTGCTGGCCTGCGCATCCGGGCTGATCGCCGCCAACATTTATTATGCCCAACCCCTTGTCGGTCCGATCGGCGCTGCCCTCGGCCTCTCGCCACGAGCCGGAGGGCTGATCGTTACGCTGACGCAGATTGGCTATGGGTTGGGATTGTTGCTCATCGTGCCGCTCGGTGATCTGGTTGAAAATCGCAAGCTCGCGCTCGCATTGATCATCGTGGCTATAGCCGGACTGCTTGGCGCGGCAGCCGCGCCCCACGCGCTTCCCTTTCTGGCCGCCGCCTTGCTGATCGGGATCGGCTCCGTGGCGGTGCAGGTCCTTGTCCCTTACGCGGCACATATGGCGCCCGAAGCGATCAGGGGGCGTGTCGTTGGCAATGTGATGAGCGGGTTGATGCTCGGCATCATGCTCGCCCGGCCCGTTGCGAGCTTGATTACCGAACTCTCGTCATGGCGCGTCGTCTTCTATCTGTCTGCCGTCATCATGGCAGGGCTGGCGGCTGTCCTCGCCTGCAGGCTTCCGCTGCGCGTGCCAGTATCGAAACTGCGCTATGGTGACCTATTGGCGTCAATGGGACATCTCGTGGTGGCGACACCGATTCTGCAACGGCGCGCACTGTATCACGCCTGTCTGTTTGGTGCGTTCAGCCTGTTTTGGACGGCGACACCGCTATTGCTGGCGGGACCGGCGTTCCATTTGTCGCAAGGTGGCATCGCGCTGTTCGCGCTGGCCGGGGTCGCTGGAGCCGTTGCTACGCCGATTGCCGGTCGGTTGGCGGATCGGGGCTGGAGCCGCGCCGCAACGACCTTCGCTATGCTGGCCGTCGCGTGCGCCTTCCTGATGACCCATGTTGCCGTCGAAGGCTCGGCACTGGCGCTCGGTCTATTGGTTGCGGCGGCGATCCTGCTCGATTTCGGGGTGGCAGCTAATGTGACGCTGGGACAGCGCGCCATTTATGCGCTAGGAGCCGAATATCGCTCCCGTCTCAACGGCCTCTACATGGCAACCTTTTTCGCTGGTGGTGCGATTGGCTCCGCTGTTGGCGGATGGACCTATGCGCAAGGAGGTTGGACGCTCGCGTCATCGGTCGGCTTGGCTCTCCCGATCATCGCGCTGATTTGTCATCAGACGGAACGCCCGAGCGACGGCCCGCGATAGAGCCGCCAGCGTTATCGTTGCAGCCATCCCATGCAAGCGTTCGCCGCGCTACCCGTCAGCGCTGCGCTGAGAGCAACCACTACAACAGTGCGAGCAACGTGCATGGAAACCGCGCCCTACGAGATGATTGGGGCTAGCGCAGTTGCCGACGATGCACACCGTCGGGGTCACGCCGCATCCCAGCATCGCTGTTTTTGCCGCGACGAACTGGCATATCGAAGTCCGCCTCCTGGCGGGCGGTGGCTGTTGCACGGTCCATAGCGCCGCACTATGGCTAGCGGCTTGTCAAACAAGGCGACGCAGAATGGCGAAAGACGGCAGCGAGCACGGCGGGATGGGCATCAACACGCGGCTTGCCCATTCGGGCAACAATCCGCATGACTATTTCGGCTTCGTCAATCCGCCGGTGGTGCATGCTTCGACCGTGCTGTTTCGCGACGCGGCTTCGATGGCGGCGCGCACCCAGAAATACACTTACGGCACGCGCGGCACACCGACGACCGATGCGCTTGCCCATGCCATAGACGCGCTGGAAGGCTCGGCAGGCACGATCCTGGTGCCGTCGGGCCTTGCGGCGGTGACGGTGCCGCTGCTCGCCTTCGTCTCGGCCGGCGACCATCTGCTGATCGTCGATACCGTCTATCATCCGACCCGCAATTTCGCCGACACGATGCTGAAGCGGCTGGGCGTCGAGGTCGAGTATTACGCCCCCGATGTCGGCGCCGGCATCGCGGCGTTGATCAAGCCCAACACCAAGGTGGTGTTCACGGAATCGCCGGCCTCCAACACGTTCGAGGTGCAGGACATCCCGGCCATCGCCAAGGCGGCGCACGCCGCGGGCGCCATCGTCATGATGGACAATACGTGGGCGACGCCACTCTATTTCCGTCCGCTCGACCACGGTGTCGACATCTCGATCCATGCGGCGACCAAATACCCGGCCGGCCATTCCGACGTGCTGCTCGGCACGGTGTCGGCCAATGAGAGCTGCTGGACGCATCTTTACGAGAGCTTCTGCACGCTTGGCTGTTGCGCCGGGCCCGACGACGTCTACCAGGTGCTGCGTGGCCTGCGCAGCATGGGCGTGCGCCTCGAACACCATCAGCGCAGTACGCTTGCCATCGCCTCCTGGCTCGAGGGCCAGAAGGGCGTGGCGCGCGTGCTCCACCCGGCCCTGCCCAGCCATCCGGACCACGCTCTGTGGAAGCGAGATTTCTCCGGCTCCAGCGGCATCTTTTCCATCGTTCTTGCCGGTGGCAGCCAGAAGCAGCAGCACGCCTTTCTCGACGCGCTGCGGATCTTCGGCCTCGGCTATTCCTGGGGCGGCTATGAGAGCCTTGCCGTACCGGTCTGGCTCGGCGACCGCGTCGTTGCAAAAGCGCCCTATGAGGGTCCGTTGATCCGCCTGCAGATCGGCCTCGAGGACGTCGACGACCTGAAGGGCGACATCTCGCGCGGCCTGACCGCCGCGGCGGCTGCGTAGCGGAATTCTATTCCCCAAAATTGCGGTTTGCCGGATCAGTTTGGCTTTCAAATTCAACGATGCCGCGTCATTGCGGTGCGATCAGCACATTTTCGACTTCCCCTGGAATACCGGCAGAGTTTTCGACCCCATGGCTTTCCGCCTTTTTGTTCCCATTCTTGCCGGCGCGACGCTGCGCGAGCGTCTCGTCGCCTGTATCGGCGCGACGATCGGCATTGCACTCACCGGCGTGATCGCCAGCCTTGTGCTCGGCGACGGCCCGCATGTGCCGCTGCTGGTGGCGCCGATGGGAGCGTCGGCGGTGCTGCTG
>NZ_RZTT01000428.1 GCF_003996995.1 Mesorhizobium sp. M7A.T.Ca.US.000.02.2.1
GTGCTCCAATCCCGGCTCACGAAAGTGCACCTGGCTGTCGATGACGCCCGGCAGGATATGCAGGCCGCGGCAATCGATCGTCTCGCCCGCCGAGGCCTGGCGGAGATCGCCGATGGCGGCGATGCGCCCGCCCTTCACGCCGATGTCGCGAGCCCCTTCGCCGTCGTGGTTGACCACGGTGCCGCCTGTCAGGATGAGGTCGTAGATCATGGCCATGCTCTCTTGCGGGGGGAGTGCCAGCGGCTTACGTAAAGGCCGACCGTTTTGCAAGATCAGGTTGCTTTTCCGCCCATGCCCTTTGCCCAGCTCAAAGACCGCGCCCTCATTTCCGTATCAGGTCCGGATGCCGAGCATTTTTTGCAGAACATCCTGACCACCGATCTCGACATCCTGGCTCCCGGCGAAGCCAAGCCCGGTGCGCTGCTGACGCCGCAAGGCAAGATCCTGTTCGATTTCCTGATCTCCCGCACCGGCGAGAATGCATTTTGGCTCGAATGCCGCGCCGACATATCGGACGATTTCATACGCCGGCTGACGCTCTACAAACTGCGCGCCAAGGTCGAGATTGCCAAATCCGATCAGGCATTTGTCACCGTTGCATGGGGACATGAATCAACACCCTCGCAATCCGATTCAACGGCGGCCGCCGACACGCGCTTTCCGAAGGGTGCCGTCACGCGTTCCTATGGCGAAACAGATGAGCGCAGCGATCTTGCCGCGTGGCAAGCCTTCCGCATTGCCGGCGGCATTGCCGAAAGCGGCAGCGACTACCAACTCGGAGACGCCTTCCCTCACGACGTGCTGCTGGACGAAACCGGCGGCGTCGGCTTCAAGAAGGGCTGCTATGTCGGCCAGGAGGTCGTCTCGCGCATGCAGCATCGCGGCACGGCCAGGCGGCGCGTGCTGATTGCATCGGCCGACAGGCCCCTACCCGCGCCCGGCACCGAGCTGACCGTCGCAGGCAGGCCGGTTGGCACGCTCGGCTCGACCGTCGACACGACCGGTCTGGCCATTGCGCGCATCGACCGGGTCAAGGCGGCGCTCGACGCCGGCCAGTCGATCATGGCCGGGGACGTTCCGGTTACGCTGGCCATTCCCGGTTGGGCAAAATTCGCCTTCCCGCAGGAAGCCGTCAGCGCGGAGGAGGCCTGATGGCGGCCGACCGCGTCGGCGCGCCGGCACGCGCCTGGCAGCGCATGCTGTCGGGCCGCCGGCTCGACCTGCTCGACCCCTCGCCGCTCGACATCGAAATTTCAGACATTGCGCACGGGCTCGCCCGCGTTGCCCGCTGGAACGGCCAGACCAGCGGCGAGCATGCTTTTTCGGTTGCCCAGCACTCGCTGCTGGTCGAAGCGCTGTTCCGCGACCTGGTACCCGAGGCTTCGGCCGACGCCCGGTTGGCGGCCCTGCTGCACGACGCCCCCGAATATGTCATCGGCGACATGATCTCGCCGTTCAAATCGGTGATGGGCGGCAGCTACAAGGATTGTGAGTTACGGCTGCAGCGCGCCATCCATCTGCGCTTCTCGCTGCCGCCGGAGCCAAGTGCTGCGCTGCGCAAAGAGATCAAGCGCGCCGACCAGATCGCCGCCTATTTCGAGGCAACGCTGCTTGCCGGCTTTTCGACCGCCGAGGCGACCGAGTTCTTCGGCCGTCCGCGCGGCTTCAATGCCGACCGCTTCGATTTCACGCCACGCTCGGTGACCTGGGCGCAAAATGCGTTCCTGAAGCGGTTTTCCGCGATCGAGACGTCGCGGCACCAGGTTTCGGCAACCGCAATCGGCTAAAGCGCGTCGCGCTGAAACGGATTCATGCGCCGCGCTTTAGGTCTTTGTTTTTATGCATGTCGTTTCCCCCAAAACCGAGGTCACTTTTGGGCGACATGCATTAAAACGCTAAATTAACCGGCGGCGGCCACAATAGCGCGTTCGATCACGGTCCGCAGGCGCGCTCATGCCCGTCGCTGATGCCAAGGATGGTCCGACCATCCCGAAACGGGAGGCCGAAGGCATGGACCGCTCCCGCCACATGGAAGACGAACTGCGCGAGCAGAACCAACGCTTTTCGGCTGCGGTCGAGAACATGTCGCACGGCCTGTGCATGTTCGACGCCGACGAGCGGATGATCATCTGCAACGGCAACTACCTGAACATCTTTTGCCTCGAAGCCAGCGTCATAAGGCCCGGCATCCGGTTCCTCGACATTCTGCGCCACAGCGTCGATATCGGCATCGCCTCGCAAACCGCCGACGAACTCTACGCCATCCGCAAGCCCTATATCGATCAGGCAAAGCCCTCGACCTACGAAGAAACATTGTCGGACGGCCGCATCGTCAGCATCTCGCACCGCCCTCTGGCTCTGGGCGGCTGGGTCTCGATCTACGAGGACATCACCGAGCAGCGCCGCGCGCAAGAGGATCTCAAGGAGCAGCACCGCCGCTTCGACGCAGCGCTTGCCAACATGTCGCAAGGCCTGCTGATGTACGGCGCCGACGGCAAGATGATCGTGCGCAACCGGCGTTTTCTTGAACTCTACAATGTCACCGCGGCAGACTTCCCGCTTGGAACGACGCACCGCGAGGCGCTCGAACGATTGCTGGAACTCGGCATCTATACGGAGATCGACGTCGACAGCGAAGTCGCCAAGACCGAAGCCTGCCTGACGGCGGCAAAAATGCATTCGGCCTACCGGCATCTTACCGACGGCAGGACGGTTCTGGTCACACGCCGGCCGATGAACGGCGGCGGCTGGGTAGTGACCTTCGACGACGTCACAGAACGTCGCCGCACCGAAGAGCGCATGACCCATCTTGCGCATCACGATACGCTGACGGGACTGCCCAACCGCTCGATGTTTCGCGAACGGCTCGACCTTGCGCTGGAAGCCACGGCGGTCACGCCGCTGGCAATCTTTTCGCTCGATCTCGATCGCTTCAAGGCGGTCAACGACACCTGGGGACATCCGGCCGGCGACTGGCTGTTGAAGAGCGTGGCCGAGAGGCTGCAGCGCTGCCTGCACAATGAAACCGACGTCGTCGCCCGTTTCGGCGGCGACGAATTCGTCATCATCCAGTTCAACTTCAAGGGCATTGCCAATGCAGAAAAACTCGCGAAGCGCATCGTCGAGACAATCGGAAAACCGTTCCGCGACAAGAACCGCGAGATGCATGTCGGCATCAGCCTGGGCATCGCGGTTTTCCCCGACGACGGTGGAGATGCCGACACGCTGCTGAGGAACGCCGATACAGCGCTTTACCGGGCGAAGAGCGAAGGGCGCAATCAGTATCGGTTCTTCGAACCCGGAATGGACGCTATGGTACAGGCACGGCGTGCGCTGGAGATCGACCTCGAGACCGCGCTGCCGCGCCAGGAATTCGACCTCGACTTCCAGCCCATCATGAACATCGCATCCGGGGAGATCGTCGGCGCCGAAGCCTTGATGCGCTGGCATTCGCCGACACGCGGCACGGTGGCGCCGGACAGCTTCATTCCGGCCGCCGAAGAAACCGGATTGATCGTGCCGCTTGGCGAATGGGCGCTGAGGAAAGCCTGCACGGCGGCGGCCGACTGGCCCGCCGGCCTGCGCGTCGCGGTCAATGTCTCGGCCGTGCAACTCAAAAGCGGCAGCTTCGCCCGCAGCGTCATCTCGGCGCTGGCTTTCTCCGGCGTGCCAGCCGATCGGTTGGAGCTGGAAATCACCGAAACCGTGCTAATGGACGAAAGCGAGGCGGTGCTGAGGACGCTGCGGCAGTTGCGCGAACTCGGCATCCGCATCGCGCTGGACGATTTCGGCATCGGCTATTCCTCGCTCGGCTATCTCAGGCGTTTTCCCGTCGACAAGATCAAGATCGATCGTTCGTTCATCCACGACCTGGGCAATCGTGACGCCGCGGCGATCGTTCGCACCGTCATCGGGCTGGGCGCCGAGCTTGGCATCACTGTCACCGCCGAGGGGGTCGAGACCGAGGTGCAACTCGACATCCTGCGCGGCAATGGCTGTACAGAGGCGCAGGGCTATCTGATCGGCGTGCCGTCAACGGCCGCCGAGATCCAGCGTCTATTGAAATCCCGAGCGCTGCACAGCCAGACCGGCTGAGGCCGGCCATCGTCAACGCAGCGTGTCGATGTATTTGCCGTGGAAGCTGACATAGCCGGGCTCGACCATCTTGAGATGCCGCTCGATCAGCGCATGAAACCGCGGCAGTTGATGAAACGGCACGCCTGGATAGGCATGATGCTCGGCATGGAACGGCATGTTCCACGCCAGCCTGCGGACCAGCCAATTGGTCAGCGTGGTCCTGGTGTTCTCCAGCATGTTGGCGACGAACGGACAACGGCCGTGCTCGGCTAAGAGATAGAGGCGCAGAAACGGCTGCCCCAACAGAGCGGGCAAGATCCAGACATAGACAAGCACCGAGAGCCGGAAATAGACGGCCAGCAGAAGGATCACGGCATAAAAGGCAATCATGGCGCGTGCCTCGATGCGCACCTTGTCATAGCCCTTTGGCGGAACGTAGCTTTCGCGACCACCGCCCGCCGCGTTGGCATAAAGCGTCTTCAGGTGGCCCCACCATAACGGGATGCCGGATATGTGGACGAGGTATTGCCGCCATGTCTCCGGCTTGGGGAACGCCAGTTCCGGATCATTGTCGGGATCTTGCGTGTATCGATGGTGGGCGAAGTGGAAGTAGCGGAACCAGTCGGCCGGGAGCGCGATCGCCAGGCTGCACACCCGCGCCCCGGCATCGTTCAGCCATTGCGCCTCGAAAGCCGTACGATGAACCGTCTCGTGCAGCAGCGTGAACAGGAAGACGATGAGGATACCTTGCGGCAGCATCAGCAGTGGCCAGAACGGCACCTTGGCGGCGATCAGCGATCCGACGACCACGATCGCGCCCCAATGAGCAGCAAGCTGAACGAGGCCCGCAACATCAGAC
>NZ_RZTT01000429.1 GCF_003996995.1 Mesorhizobium sp. M7A.T.Ca.US.000.02.2.1
GAATCGAAGGCGGGGAAGCGGCGGCGACCGAATCCCCCTCCCCCTTGTGGGGAGGGGCTAGGGGTGGGGGTACGGCGCCGACATCTCAAGTTGCCACGCCCGCCGGCGCACCGCGTCCCGAGGGCGAAAGACCGCTGGCTTCGCCTGCCGTGCGTCTGCGGGCAAAGGAAGCCGGCATCGATCTCAGGCAGGTTGCGGGATCCGGCCCTGCCGGCCGCATCGGCCATGAGGACATCGAAGCGTTCCTGGCGCGCGGGCCGCAGGTTGCCAGGACATCCGGCCTCGCCCGCAACGATGCGATCCAGGATACTAAGGTGGTCGGCTTGCGGCGCAAGATCGCCGAGAAGATGTCGCTGTCGAAATCGCGCATCCCGCACATCACCTATGTCGAGGAGATCGATGTTACAGCACTCGAGGAATTGCGCGCCGCGCTCAACAACGAGAAGCGCCCAGGTAGGGGTGGCGTGGAGAGGCCGAAGCTGACGCTGCTGCCGTTCCTGATGCGGGCCATGGTCAAGGCGATCGCGGACCAGCCCAACCTCAATTCGCTGTTCGACGACGAGGCCGGCATCATCCACCAGCATGGCGGCATCCATATCGGCATCGCCGCGCAGACGCCGTCGGGGCTGGTGGTGCCTGTGGTCAAGCATGCCGAGGCGCGCGACATCTGGGATTGCGGCGCAGAAATCATCAGGCTGGCCGAGGCCGCCAAGTCCGGCACCGCGACACGCGACGAGCTGTCCGGTTCTACCATCACCATTACCTCGCTCGGCGCCATGGGCGGCGTGGCGACGACGCCGGTCATCAACCATCCGGAAGTGGCGATCATCGGCGTCAACAAGATGATGGTGCGGCCGGTGTGGGACGGCACCCAGTTCATCCCGCGCAAGATGATGAATTTGTCGTCGAGCTTCGACCATCGGGTGATCGACGGCTGGGACGCGGCGGTGTTCATCCAGCGGATCAAGACGCTGCTGGAAACGCCGGCGCTGATCTTTGTGGATTGAGGGGCGGGACAATCGAGATGCCGGCGGAACAGCGCCCCCCTCTGCCTTGGAGGACTGGTTTTCTTCTTACAATGTCGAAAATCAGCGAAAGCAGTGGAGGGCGTAATCTCCCCCCTCGAGGGGGAGATGGCCGGCAGGCCAGAGGGGGTTGGTACGACTGGACGCGACCGCCTTGCGCGACAGATGCAGGCCGGCGCTCTACGCGCGGCGACCCCCTCTGTCGCCTTCGGCGACATCTCCCCCTCGAGGGGGGAGATTACGCGCTTCGAGGGCGGCGCGAAGGACCCAACATTATCTGCCTTCCAGCACCATTGTGAACCAGGATGCCAAGATGAAAGAAATCTCCTGCAAGCTGCTCGTCATCGGCGCCGGTCCCGGTGGTTACGTCTGCGCTATCCGTGCTGGACAGCTCGGCGTCGACACGGTGATCGTCGAGGCGGGCAAACCGGGCGGCACCTGCCTCAATGTCGGCTGCATCCCGTCCAAGGCGCTGATCCACGCGGCGGAGGAGTTCGAGAAGGTGTCGCACATGGAAGGCGGCAAGAGCCCGCTCGGCATTTCGCTCTCCGCACCGGCGCTCGACCTGGCTAAGACAATCGCCTGGAAGGACGGCATCGTCAGCCGGCTCAACAGCGGCGTCGCCGGCCTGCTCAAGAAGGCAGGAGTCAAGACCGTGCATGGCTGGGCGAGCTTTCGCGACGGCAAGACCGTCGCGGTCGAGACCGAGACCGGCGTGCAGATCATCCGGGCCGAGACGATCGTCATCGCCACCGGCTCGGCGCCGGTCGAGCTGCCGTTCCTGCCCTTTGGCGGCCCGGTGATTTCGTCAACCGAGGCACTGGCACTGAGCGACGTGCCGAGAAAACTCGCGGTCGTCGGTGGCGGCTATATCGGACTGGAACTCGGCATGGCCTTCGCCAAAATGGGCGCCAAAGTGACCGTCGTCGAGGCCTTGCCGCGCGTGCTGGCGCAGTATGACGCCGAACTCACGCGGCCGGTGGTCAAGCGGCTCAACGCACTCGGCGTCGAGGTGATGCTGGGTGCCAAGGCCAAGGGGCTGTCGACCAAAGGCGATGCGCTGCTGGTCGAGACGGCGGACGGCAAGAGCGCCAAGGTCGCCGCCGAAAAAATCTTGGTGACGGTCGGCCGCAAGCCGGTGACCGAAGGCTGGGGGCTCGACCAGATCGACCTCGACAGGGCAGGCAAATTCATCCGCATCGACGACCAGTGCCGCACCTCCATGCGCGGCATCTTCGCCATCGGCGACGTCACCGGCGAGCCGATGCTGGCGCACCGGGCGATGGCCCAGGGCGAGATGGTCGCCGAGATCGCCGCCGGTCACAAACGCAGCTGGGACAAGCGCTCGATACCCGCCGTCTGCTTCACCGATCCGGAACTTGTGACGGCAGGCCTGTCGCCGGAAGAGGCCAAGGCGCTCGGCGGCGAGATCGAGATCGGCATGTTCCCGTTCGCTGCCAATGGCCGGGCGATGACCAAGCTCGGCGAGGACGGTTTTGTTCGGGTCGTGGCGCGCGCGGACAACCATCTGGTGCTCGGCATCCAGGCGGTCGGGCAGGGCGTCTCGGAACTGGCGGCGGCTTTTGGCCTGGCGCTGGAGATGGGCGCCAGGCTGGAGGACATTGCCGGCACGATCCATGCCCATCCGACGCAAGGCGAGGGATTCCAGGAAGCGGCGCTCAAGGCGCTGGGGCACGCGCTGCATGTTTGATTCGTGATAGTGCAAAGGCGGTGATGCTGGCGGGACACTCGCCCCCCTCTGTCCTGCCGGACATCTCCCCCTCAAGGGGGGAGATCAGCAGTTTCGGGCAACCCGCCTCTTCCAAGACTTTGAAAATTGGCGAAATCTAAGATGACAGCCGATCTCCCCCCTAGAGGGGGAGATGCCCGGCAGGGCAGAGGGGGGCACTGTCCGCCAGCCTCTCACAAGAGAGAGACGCTGATCACCCCGCCAGCCGGCTCACCATCTCGTGCTGCGCATAGGCGCGCCCGAAACGGTTGGCCAGAAACGCGTCAAGCGCGATGTCTTCCTGCTTGATGAAACCCGTCGCCGGCAGGCTGCCGTCGGCCAGCATGTCGAGCACGGCGCAGATGCCGGACGCCGTGGTGATCTGGATGGCGCTTCGCACCTGGTCGCCGATGCGCCTGGAGTAGATCTTGTTGGCGTAGGTCTCCTGCAGCAGGCGGCCGTTCTTGCGGCCGGAGACGGTGACGAAGACGATGACCACGTCCTGCAGGGTCGCCGGCAGGGCGCTCTCGAAAATGTCTTTCAGCACGTCACGGCGGTGGCGCAGGCCGAGATCGTTGAGCAGCGCCTTCATGATCGCGGCGTGGCCGGGATAGCGGATGGTGCGGTAGTTCAGCGTGCGCACTCTGCCCTTCAGCGTCTCGGCCAGCGTGCCAAGGCCGCCGGAGGTGTTGAAGGCCTCGTAGGTGACGCCGTCGAGCGAGAACTCCTCGCGCTCTTCCAGTGGCGGCACCTCGACCAGCTCGCCTTCGACGATCGCCTCGCAGGGCTCGCAATATTCGTTGATGACGCCGTCGGTGCTCCAGGTCAGATTGTAGTTCAGCGCATTGGAGGGATATTGCGGCAAAGCGCCGACGCGCATGCGCACGCTCTCCAGCGAATCGAAACGGCTGGCGAGATCGTTGGCGACGATCGAGATGAAGCCCGGCGCCAGGCCGCATTGCGGAATGAAGGCGTTTCTGGCCGAAACCGCCAGTTCCTTGACGCGGCGGGTCGAGACGACATCCTCGGTCAGGTCGAGATAGTGCACGCCGGCACAGGCCGCCGCTTCGGCGATGCGGGTGGTCAGATGGAAGGGAGCGGCGCTGAGCACCGCGAATTTGCCGGCGAGTGCGGCTTCAAGCGTACCGGATGCTTCGATGTCGAGCTCAAGCGTCGCAACCGTGGTCGGCACTTCGGCAGCAGCGAACTGTGCCGCCGAGCGGTCGACGAGCGTGACCTGATAATCCCCCGTGGCGGCGAGCATCTCGGCAATGGTCGAGCCGATCTTTCCGGCGCCGACAACGACAATTTTCTTCATGACCGATCCCTCACTGATTGTGAGCCCAGATTCGCAGCTTGCCCGTCGAATGGAAGCGTGGTTTTGTTCGAAACGAAACCATCTATTGGCCAGTGCGCCGAGAAGAATCGTCGAAATGCTCAGTGACGCCGAACAGGCCCTGCTTTCCCTGCTGCGCGAGAATGCCCGCGCCTCGACCGCCGAGCTGGCGCGGCGGCTTGGCGTGTCTCGAACGACCGTGCAGAGCCGCATCGAACGGCTGGAGCAGCGCGGCATCATATCAGGCTATGGCGTGCGGCTGGCGCCGGACTACGAGCAGGGGCTGGTGCGGGCGCATGTACTGCTCACCGTGACGCCCAAGCTCGCCGACAAGGTGGTGCGCGGCCTGCGCGCCCTGACGACGGTCCGGACGCTGCATTCGGTCAGCGGCAATTTCGACATGATCGTCATCGTCGACGCACCGTCGATCCGCGACCTCGACATGCTGCTCGACCAGATCGGCGCCATGGACGGGGTCGAGCGGACCCTGTCGTCGATCATCCTGTCGACGCGGATTGATCGGTGAAGCTGCTGGTCTCCCCCTCGAGGGGGAGATGGCCGGCAGGCCAGAGGGGGTCGGTCCGACCGGATGCGACCTCCTTGCGACAGATGGAGGCTGGCGCTTCACGCGAGGCGACCCCCTCGTCGCCTTCGGCGACATCTCCCCCTCAAGGGGGGAGATCGGCCTCTAACCCGTCGCCAGCGGAAAACTCACCGCCACCGCAAGCCCGGGCTGCCCATCGCCCAGCGTGATCGATGCGCCATGCAGATCGGCAATCGCTCGCACAAGGCTGAGACCCAGCCCGCTGCCCGGCGTCGACCGGCTATGGTCC
>NZ_RZTT01000042.1 GCF_003996995.1 Mesorhizobium sp. M7A.T.Ca.US.000.02.2.1
AGTTCGAACGCCACTATTTCGCGCAGATCTTTTCCCCACAGCCCGACTTCGCCTCGGACTGGCTGCTCATCGTCGGCGAAGGCCTGCGCGCGCCGAAATTCCTGCTGTCGCAGCGCGTCGCGCTAGCCCGTCGGCTGCGGCGGAATTACATCTACCTGTTCCTGATCCTCTGGCTGGCCTGGGTGCTCAAGATATCCACACCCAGCCTTCAAACCGTGGGCGTCAGGACCGGCTTTGCCGGCTCGCTTCGCGAGGCCGTGGACAGCGCCGCCCTTGGCCCCGTTCCCGGTGTGGCGATCGTGGTTGTCGTGGCCGCATTCTATGTCGGGTTGCTTGCGATCGTCTTTTTCACGGCCGATGACGACGGCGAACTGTCCTTTGGCGAGGTGCATGTTTGACGTTTATGCCCGGCAACAAGCCGCTGCAATGCAAACGGCGGCCCGCGCGTTGAAATGGTCGGTCCGCCGAGACGTTTGGGAGCACGGAACTGCGCGCCTAGATGCCGAAGAACTGCTTGCCAACCATGTAGCCCAGTGCCGCTACGACCAGCGGAAACAGTGCCGGCGCGGCTTTGCCTAGAAGGGAGACCTGCAGGTCCTTCGCCGGCGTATGACGTGCATTGCCGAGATTCTTGGTCATTGCTTGCCTCGGGTTCGAAAGACTCATTAGCAAATGCTGATTAACAGCATGGCCGGATTAACGGCCTGATAGGAAATCAACTCTGATCAAATGCAAATTCTAATGATCGGCACATGGACGGCAAAGACGCGCTACCCTATTTCGCGGCGTTCGAAGCGTTGACCGGGACGCGCGGCCTTTCCCGCCAATCGGCAAAACCGCGCCTGAACAACAAGATGGCTCAGGAACCCGATTTAGCAGGTGAACGCCAGCTCCAGAGCCGGTGCAGTTCGCCCGCCGCCTCGCCCGAGCTTCGTGTTGATAGGCGCGGCATCGAACGGCATGCCCGCAGGGGAGGCAGGCCGCATCCCGTCAAAAAATTCGCAACCAATGTCGGACTTGTTACGCCTCGTTCGTCCTTGGGGTATCGAACAGCCATTTATGAAAGGATCCAGCATATGCCCGGCACCGTACGTTTGCACCGCGTTCTGACGACCAGCCCGGAAAAGGTCTATCGCGCCTTCGTTGAAGCGGACGCGCTGGCCAAGTGGCTTCCGCCAAACGGCTTCACCTGCACGGTTCATAATTTCGAGGCAAAGGTCGGCGGCACGTTCAAGATGTCGTTCCGCAATTTCACCACGGGCGACAGCCATTCCTTCGGCGGCGAGTACCTCGAACTCGTCCCGGGCGAGCGCCTGCTCTACACCGACAGGTTCGACGATCCCAATCTGCCCGGCGAGATCCGGGTCACCGTGATCTTTAAAAAGTGTCGGTCGGCACCGAAATCGACATCACCCAGGCCGGCATTCCGGACGTCATTCCGGTCGAGGCCTGCTATCTCGGCTGGCAGGAGTCGCTCAGAAATCTGGCAAAGCTCGTCGAACCCGAAATCAATCAATAGGCTGGGGGGTGGCCGGGAGAAAGGGTCGTTTCTGGCCTGCCGAAGCCTGAAACTTGGACTGTGGCGGGAACTGCCCTTTATCGCTAGCAATTCATCATCGACACCCCCTGTGACTGGGCGTGTCAATGAAGGATGCAGCGGAGGCTGAAAAAGCATGACTCTGACCAACCGAGACATCATCGAGTTGACCGCGTGGCGACGCCAGCTGCACCAGGCCCCGGAAATCTCGAATGAAGAGGAGAAGACGGCAAAGGAGGTTGTCGCCTTCCTCGCCGATACGGGGCCGGACAAGGTGCTGACACAACTCGGCGGGCACGGCGTCGCGGCCATATATGACAGCGGCAAAGCGGGGCCGACGGTGCTGTTCCGTTCGGAACTCGATGCCTTGCCTATCGAAGAACTTTCAGGCGTACCGCATTCGTCGCGCGTGCCGGGCAAGTCGCATATGTGCGGCCATGACGGACACACCGCGATCCTGGCATCCCTCGGCCGTCAGTTGGGGCGCGAAAGGCCTGCAAGCGGCCGCGTCGTGCTGATGTTCCAGCCGGCGGAGGAAACCGGCAATGGCGCGGCAGGCGTCGTCGCCGATCCGCGCTTCGGCGAGATCGCGCCGAATTTCGCTTTCTCATTGCACAACCTGCCCGGCGTGCCATTTGGCGAGGTGCGGCTCAAAGCCGGCGTGGTCAACTGTGCTTCACGCGGCATGCGCATCGTGCTGGAGGGCAAGACCGCCCATTCGTCCATGCCGGAGACCGGCATTTCGCCGATGCTGGCGATCAGTGAGCTGATGCCGGCGCTGCCGGCGCTCGGGCGCGGGACCTTCGCCGACGACGACTTCTCAATGCTGACGGTCACCCATGCCGCGATGGGCGAAGCCGTGTTCGGCATCTCGCCGGCTCACGCCGAGGTGTGGGCCACGCTGCGCACCCGGCGTGACGAGCGCATGGCAAACCTGTGCGCTGCTGCCGAAGCACTGGTCGCCAGGATCGCGGGCGAGCATCGCCTTTCCGTCCGCTGGGACTATCACGAGATCTTCGTCGCCAGCGTCAACGCGCCGGACGCGGTGGAGCATCTGCGGCGCGCGCTCGATGAAGAGGGCGTCGCGCACGGCGAAGAAGCCCTGCCGATGCGCGCCTCTGAAGATTTCGGCCTGTTCGGCCACAGTGCCAAGTCGGCGATGTTCTTCCTCGGTGCAGGCGAGCGGCACCCTGCCTTGCACAATCCCGACTATGACTTTCCCGACGACCTGATCCCGATCGGGTCAAGGATCTTCATGCGCACGGCACGTAATTTGCTGGGCTGACCTCCGCCGACCCCAACACCGAAAGGAACACGCAATGCCAACGATGCCAAAGAACACGATTTGCCTCTGGTTCGACAAGGACGCCGAGGCTGCGGCTCGCTTCTACGCGGAGACCTTTCCCGACACCAGGGTGGGCGCCGTTCACCGTGCGCCGAGCGACTTTCCGTCCGGCAAGAAAGGCGACGTGTTGACGGTCGAATTTACCGTTGCCGGCATTCCCTGCATCGGATTGAACGGCGGCTCCACATTCAAGCAGAGCGAGGCCTTCTCGTTCCAGATCGCCACCGACGATCAGCAGGAAACCGACCGCTACTGGAACGCCATCGTCGGCAATGGCGGCCAGGAGAGCGCGTGCGGCTGGTGCAAGGACAAATGGGGCGTGTCCTGGCAAATCACGCCGCGCACGTTGACCGAGGCCATGGCGGCCGGCGGCGAGGAAGCCAAACGCGCCTTTGATGCAATGATGGAGATGACGAAGATCGACGTCGCGGCGATCGATGCAGCCCGGCGCGGCTGACCTCGATCGCAGCTGAGTTGCTATCGGACCTTGATGACGACCTTGCCCTTGGCGCGTCCTGTTTCGACATAGGCCAGCGCCTCGTTGGTCGCCTCGAAGGGAAAGACCCGATCGACGACCGGGCGGATCGCGCCGGCTTCGATGAGCGATGCGATCTTGCTCAACTGCTCGCCCTGCGCCCACATGAAGAGAAACGAGAACGTCACGCCACGGCGCTTGGCTCTCGCTCGAATACTGCGGCTCAGCAGGCGAAGCACCAGCTTCAGCACCATGTTCAGTCCCTTTTCCCTGGCGAAGTCGGGATCCGGTGGGCCGGAGATGGAGATGAGCTTGCCTCCCGGTTTCAGCACATTCAATGATTTTTCAAGTGTCTTTGTGTTCTGGCTGTTCAAGACGACGTCGTAGCCCGACAGCACTTTTTCGAAATCATCTTTCCTGTAGTCGACGACGACATCGGCGCCGAGCCCCTTGACCAGGCCGGCACTCGCCGCGCTGGCGGTGGTCGCAACGGTCGCGCCGAGATGCTTTGCCAGTTGGATGGCGAATGTCCCCACGCCGCCGGATCCGGCTTGAATGAAGACCTTCTGTCCCCTCTTCAGGTTGGCCCTTTCGATGAGCGCCTGCCAGGCGGTCAGGCCGACCAGCGGGATCGAGGCCGCCTCCTCCATGCTGAGGTTCCCGGGCTTCAGGGCCACGTCGGCTTCATCCATGGCTATGAACTCGGCGAACGTCCCGATCCGGCCATCGCGCGGCCGCGCATAGACGTCGTCGCCGAGTTTGAACTTGCGGACTTTCGATCCCACGCGGACAACCCTCCCGGCCACGTCGTGACCCAGGATGAACGGCCGGCGATAGGGCAGGATCAGCTTGAACTCTCCGGTTTTGACCTTGGAATCGAGCAGGTTCACCGCCGCGGCGTGGACCTCGACCAGGACATCACTGTCCCCGAGTTTCGGCTCCGGCATTTCGGCCAGCCGCAGCGTGCCGTTCTTGCTGTATTTGTCGACGACGAATGCCTTCATGGCAGTGACTTTCTGAGAGATTGTTGATGTTCGGGACGAAAGCCGCCCGGTGAGAGGTGTCAGGCCTCGAGAAAGGCCAATGCTTTCGGAACGAAATTCGCGTGGTTCTGGAACACCCCGCCATGGCCGGCATCCGCATAGATCACCAATTGCGCCCCCGGAATGCGGCGGGCGAGATCGTGGGTATTGACGCTCGGCACCATCCTGTCGTGATCGCCATTTGCGATCAGCGCAGGGACGCGGATGGCGCTCAAATCTTGCGGCGCCTGTAGTCCATAAGCCTTCACCGCCCGGAGTTGCGCGCCGAACGCGCTAAGCGATATCGGCCTGTCGCGGTCGGCCTTCCGCTCTGTCAGCCGCTGCAGGAACGCCTTCGCGGCGCGGCGCCCGTTCACCGTTCTGGTGAAAAACAGATAGTATTTCGGATCCCGAAAAGTCAGCGCACCCTTGATCATGTCCACGATCGTCAGTGGCGTCATCTTGTCGATGCCTTGGCCGCCGGCCGGCCCGGTGCCGGCCAGGATGAGCTTGCGCACAAGCCCGGGCTCGGTCAGCACGATCTCCTGCGCCACGAAGCCGCCGAGTGAGAAACCGAAGAGATCGACTTGATCGAACCCCAGCGCCCGGACAAAGGCGACCGCATCCCGTGCCATCTCGGCGATGCGTGACGGCGTTTTGCCGCCTGAAGCACCAACGCCCCTGTTGTCGAAGGCAATCACCCACCGGGTCGCGGCGAGGCCATCGACGATGCGTGGATCGAAATTGTCCAGTTGAGCGCCGAGATGGTTCAGCAGGATTACCGGCACGCCCGTCCTTGGTCCGAGCTGCCGATAGACGAATGCCGTGCCGCCGACATCGACGGAGTGCGTTGGCGTGTCCTGGAACGATGCCCGTAAGTGGGGCGACCGCTTGAACCCATGTGTCATGCTTGGCACCTCCGCCTTGCGGGGGCTGGCCAATCGTGTTGTCGTTGCCAGTCGCATGTGCGTAAAATCCTCTGCTCGCTGTTGTTCAAACCGGCAGGCGGAACTGTTTGCGCAGGCTCTTGTCGAATATCCCCGCGGGAGCAAAGCGGCGCAGCAGGCTGACCTGGCGCGCTGCCTTGCCGGCGGTGTAGCGCCGTTGCGGACGGGCATCGGTCGCTGCTTTGACGACCACCTGCGCCACCACTTCGGGCCGATCGGCGACAGGCATCACATCGCGAAGCAGCGCTTCCAGCGTAGCTCGAGCCTGATCGTATTCCTGCAACGGCGAATCCGGTTGGATCCCGTTCTGGTCGAAGACAGTGCGAACGAATGCCGGCTCGATGACCGAGACGCGGATATTGAAGGCACGAACCTCGTGGTCGAGCGATTCCGAATAGCCCTCGAGCGCGTGCTTGACCGCCGAATAATGCGCTGAATACGGCGCCGGCACCAGTCCCAGCACAGAGCCGATATTGACGATGCGCCCCTCGCCACGCCGCCGCATCGACGGCAGCACCGCATTGGTCATGCGGATGACGCCGAACAGATTGACGTCGAACAAGGCCTGCACCTGTGCAATCGAGAATTCCTCGGCGCCTCCAAGCTGGCCGACGCCGGCATTGTTGACCAAGAGGTCGATCCGGCCGGTCTGCGACAGCACCGTCGAAACGAGTGCGGCAACGGCCTCACCGTCGGTCACGTCGCAAACCAGCATGGTCACCCCGTCCGGGCCGTTGTCGGCCTTGCGCCGGCTGGTTCCGAAGACAGTGAACCCCGCCTTTGCCAGAGCCTCGGCACTGGCGCGGCCAATGCCCGAAGAGGCTCCCGTCACAACAGCGGTTTTTTCGGAATTCGCATTCATTTCGTGCTCCAAAATCATGAGGGCTAGCTTTTTTGCGCTCGTTGAATTACAGTCGTAATATCAGATTACACTCATGCTGCAATAGCAGAAAGGAATAGCAGCCATGCGCTACGAAAAGGGCCGGAAGGACGCCTCGCGCGGACGGATCATGGAGGTCGCTGCGGAACGCTTTCGCGGCGACGGCATCGCCGCGTCCGGACTGGCGACCATCATGAGCGACGCCGGGCTGACGAACGGCGCCTTCTATCCGCACTTTCAATCCAAGGCGCAGCTTGTCCGCGAAAGCGTGGCGGCGGCGATGGAGCTTCAGGCGCAGCAACTGGCAGAAGCATTGGCTTCGGGCGTGGAGATGGCCATCGGCACGTATCTGTCGGCCGAGCACCGGGACAATCCCGGAAAGGGCTGCGCGTCAGCCGCGCTGCTGCCGGAGCTCGCCCGTCAGCCGCCTGAGACGCGTGAAGCCTATACAGACCACCTGCTGGCTTTGGTGCGCCAGTTGGCGCAAGCGCTACCGCAGGCCAAGGATCCGGAGGGCGTGGCGCTGGCTGTCTTCGCAACGCTCCTCGGCACGCTGCAAATGGCCCGCGCCGTGGGCGGAACGGAATTGTCCGATCGCATCCTCTCGGTGGGGAAAGATGCGGCGAAGACGCTGATCGAGCAGCGTTAGCGCTCCAGGAAGCTGACAGTGAGGAACATGCCGGGCGCGGATAGCCGATCCGTCAGATCTTCCGGCTGGCCAGCAGCCTTGTCAGCCAGTCCGGATTCATTTCCGGAACAGAGGACAAAAGCCGTTCGGTATAGGCCGCGTGCGGTGGCGTGAGAACTTCGCTCTTCAATCCCTGCTCGACGACTTTGCCGCGGTGCATGACGACGATTTCGTCGGCTATCGCGCGCACCGTAGCAATGTCATGGGTAATGAAGATGTAGCTCATTCCGAGTTCACGTTGGAGACGTATGAGAAGCTTGAGAATTTCCTCTTGGACGATCTGGTCGAGCGCGGACGTGATCTCGTCGCAGATGATAAGCTCCGGATCGGCAGCCAACGCCCGGGCAATGCAGACGCGCTGTTTTTGGCCACCCGACAGCTCGCCAGGCAGGCGTTCCAGAAAATCTTCGCTCATCTCGACCATGTGCATAAGTTCGCCGATCCGGCGATCCCTCCGCGCGCCCTTAAGGCCGAGGTAGAATTCGAGCGGCCGAGCTATGACTTCTTCGACCGTTTGGCGCGGATTCAGGGCGTTGTCGGGCATCTGATAAATCATCTGTATGCGGCGCAGGACCTCTTTCGGCCGCGTCTTCAGGCTCGTGGGAAGAAGCTGGCCGGCAAAAGAAATCGAGCCTGAAATTGGCGGCAAAAGGCCGGTGACGACTCGAGCGAGCGTCGATTTCCCCGAACCGGATTCGCCGACCACAGCCACGGTTCTTCCGCGCGGGACCTTGATGGAGACATCCTGGAGCACCTTGACCTTTCCTGCATAGGCCGCGGTAACGTTGTCTATCGTCAGCAGATAGTCATCGGCTGGAACTTCGGGCTTGGCGAGCTTGCGTACGGCCCAGAGCGTTTTTGTATATTCCTGGCTGGGCGAGGCCAGCATCTGGCGTGTGTCTGCCTCCTCCACGGTACGTCCGTGGCGCAGAACCATGATACGATCCGCCATTTGCGCCACCACCGCCAGGTCATGCGTCACGTAGATTGCAGCGGTGCTGAATTCCTCCACGATGTTGCGAATGGAAGCTAGAACTTCAACCTGCGTGGTCACGTCGAGCGCCGTTGTTGGCTCGTCGAATATTATGAGGTCCGGACGACAAGCCATTGCCATCGCTGTCATTGCCCGTTGCAACTGCCCGCCGGAGACCTGATGAGGATAACGAAAGCCTATGGTCTCCGGTTCTGGGAGTTGAAGGCGTCGATAAAGATCGACGGCGCTCCGGTTCGCCTCTTCCCGGCCGGCAAGTCCATGCGCCACCGCGGTTTCGACGGTTTGTTCCAAGAGCCGATGTGCCGGATTGAAAGAGGCAGCCGCGCTTTGCGCGACATAGGCAATGCGGGAGCCCCTGAGGCGACGGCGCCCTTTTTCACTGACTGCCAGAAGATCAATCCCGTCGAACAGGACCGAGCCTTGCGTGATCCGGCAGCCCGGCTTGGCATAACCCATTGCGGCAAGGCCAATGGTGGACTTGCCGGCGCCTGACTCTCCGATCAGCCCAAGAACCTGGCCCCGCTTCAGCGTCAGATCGACCCCGTGGACAATGGGATGCCACCGCTCATCCGAGAACCCCTCCACATGCAGATTGCGGATTTGAAGCAGATCCTTTCCTTTTTCGCGTGGGCCTGGGCCGCTACTTTTCATCCCGCAACCCGCTTGTTGCTTGCAGGAACCAGTCCACCACGAAATTCACGGACACGGTTAGGAGAGCAATCGCGCCGGCCGGAAGTAGCGGGGTGACATCGCCATAGGTGATCAGGGTCGCGTTCTCGCGCACCATTGATCCCCAATCGGCCGTCGGCGGCTGAATACCGACGCCGAGAAACGACAGCGCCGCGACTGTCAGGAACACGAAGCAGAATCGCAAGCCGAACTCGGCGACCAGTGGCGGCATGACATTGGGAAGGATTTCCTTGGCGATGATCCATTTCGGTCCCTCGCCGCGTAATCGTGCCACCTCGACATATTCCATCACCGCCACGTTAAGTCCGACGGCGCGAGAAAGCCGAAAGACCCGGGTGGAATCCAGAAGCGCAATGATGACAATCAGGCTCGTGATCGACGAGCCGAAGATCGTCAGCAGCACCAGCGCGAAGATCAGACTCGGGATTGACATCAGCACGTCCACTGCACGCGACAAGATCTGGTCGAGCCACCCCCTGTACAATGCGGCAAGAAGGCCGAGCGAGACGCCGACCGCGAAGGACAGCAACGTGGTGGCGACCGCGATAGCGATGGTGTTGCGCGCACCGTAGATCAAGCGGGTGAGCATGTCGCGGCCGAGCTGATCGGTTCCCAATTTGAACTCCTGGCTCCACGGCGCGAAGGCTTCGCTGAAAACCTGCGTCTCGCCATATGGGGCTATCCAGTGCGCGAAGACCGCAACAAAGACGTAGCCGAGGATCACGACGATGCCGAACCATGCGCTGAACGGTGCCTTCTTCAGCGCAGTTTTCGCCCGGGTGGCACGCGAGCGCCTCAGCCTTTGAACCGCCGCGACAGATTCGGATCTAGTCATCGTGGGTGCAAGAGCCTGGGATTGGTGGCGATGGAAATAATGTCGGCTAGCAGGTTGAGAAGGATGTAAGTCGCGGCGAAAATCAGGGCGCAGGCCTGGACAACCGGAACATCCCTGGATTTCACCGCGTCAACCATCAGCTGGCCGATGCCGGGGTAGACGAAAACGACCTCGACCACGACCACTCCGACGATGAGATACGCCAGGTTGAACGCCACCACAGTGACGATCGGAGCCCAGGCATTGGGCAGGGCATGCCTCAGCACGATCACCATCGGGGACATTCCCTTGAGGCGCGCCATATCGATGTAGGGGCTTGCCAGCATGTTGATGATGGCCGCTCGGGTCATGCGCATCATGTGGGCCACGATTACCAGCGTAAGCGTGATTGCCGGCAGGGCGACTTTCCAGAGATGCTCCCAAAATGGCGTCTGATCGTTCACATTCGACAATGTCGGAAATTTGGGAACCGCATTGAGCGCCCAGTTCAGCGAGACAGTGAGCCAATGAGGCAGCGTTTGAGCGAAATCGGATCCGATGAACGTGTCGCGCGAGATCACCAGGTAGGCGAGCATATAGGCGACGAAAAATTCCGGGAATGAAATGGTTGTCAGTGTCGCGACATTCACCAGCCGGTCGAACCAGCCGTTGCGGTACAGCGCAGCCAGAATGCCAAGCCCCAAGGCCAGAGGAACAGCTATCAGCGCAGTCACCGCTGCAAGGAACATCGTGTTGTAGAGGCGTGGTGCGATGATCTCGGCCACGGTACGCCGATATCCGGTGCGGCTCGCAAACGAAGAGCCGAAATCGCCATGGAGCATCTGGGCGACCCAAACGAAGTAGCGCTCGACAGGCGGGCGATCGATGCCGATTTCCCGCTGGAACGCGGCGACCGTTTCGGGCGTCGCCGATTGCCCGAGCGTGGCCTTGGCGAAGTCGCCTGGAAGCATCGCGATCGCAGAGAAGATAATGATGGACACGATGAACAAAGTGACCAGGCCGAGGCCAAGGCGCTGCAGGACCGTTCTTGCGACGGGGTTCATGTGCGTGGCGTTTCCCTTTGGGCGGCAGCCCTGCACTCGGAGCCAGCTGACCGAGCCTCAAAACCATCGCGGCTCCGGCCCGCCATCTCATGCCGTGGCGATCCACCAGCGTTCGGCCATTTTCAGTCCATCGTTCTCCCAGTTGGGCGCCACATCACCGTGTGCGAGCTTTTTGGATTGGGCGCTGACGAAATTGTTGAAGACCAGCACAATGCTGCCGCCGTCATCGTGGGTTAACTGCTGCATCTCGGCATACATCGCCGCTCGCTTGGCCTCGTCCGTCTCGGCGCGCGCCTGGACAAGCAGTTCGTTGAAATGGGGATTTTTCCAGAAGGACTCATTCCAACTGGAGTCGGCGGCGAAGGCTTGCGTGAACATCCAGTCGGCCGTGGCCCGACCGCTCCAATAGGAAGCGCACCAGGGTTTCTTCAGCCAGACATTGTCCCAATAAGCGTCCTCGGCCTCACGCACGACATTGACGTCGATGCCGCATTGGGCTGCCGTTTCGCGAATGAGCGAAGCCGCGTCCACCGCCCCCGCAAAAGCGGCATCGGCGACCGAGAGGTCCACCTTCAGGTTCTCCATTCCGGCCTTTTTCAGGTAGTGCTTGGCTTTTTCCGGATCGAAGCTGTGTTGCGGTTGCGGATCCTTGGCGAATTTGATGGCCGGCGCGATCGGGTTGTCGTTGGCCACAGTGGCGTGGCCAAGAAAGATCTTGTCGACGATTTCTTGGCGATTGATCGCCCATTTCAATGCCATTCGCACGTCTGGATTATCAAATGGCGCCATCGTGACATTCATCGGCAAGGTATAGTGCCCATAACCAGTGACTTCGACGATCTCCACCTTGGGATTGCGTTTCAACATGCCGAGGGTCTTCAGGTCGGCGCGGCCGATATAGTCCACCTCCCCCGTGGACAGCGCCGCCATGCGAGCGGCAAGATCCGTGATGGCGATGAACTCCACCTCATCGAGATAGGGCTTGCCGTTCTTGAAGTAGTTTGGATTGCGCTTGAGCTTGGCCGAAACGCCGGGCTGGAAATTCTCGACGACGAAAGCACCGGTGCGAACGCCTGAAGCCCAATCCGCCTTGCCATCCTTGGCCGGCATGATGACCAGATGGTAGTCACTCATAATGTAAGGGAAATCGGCGTTGCCGCTCTTGAGCGTGAAAACCACCGTTTCCGGGCCATCCGCCTTGATGTCGGCGACGGAGTCCAACAGCGATTTCGCCGCCGATTTGGTGTCCTTGCCCATGTGATATTGCAAGGAGGTCACGACGTCATCCGCCGTCACGGTCTTGCCGTTGTGAAAGGTTGCGCCTTTGCGCAGCTTGAAGGCCCAGGTTTGGGCCCCATCCGAAGTTTCAAAGCTCTCGGCGAGGTCCGGTTGGACATTGCCTTTGGCGTCAACCTCAGTGAGGCTGTTGGACAGCGAGCCCGAAAATGCGGTTTGTGTGAACGTGTCGGGGTAGCCGGCCGGATCGATCGAATCCGTCGTCGCGCCATGAGCCATGCCGAGCTTGGCGAAGCCGCCCTGCATCGGTTCGGCCCGCGCCGTGCTCACGAACAGCCGGTCGGCGGCGGCAACGGTCAGGCCCGCGGCCAGCCCAAGATGAATGAAGTCGCGGCGGGAAACCTTGCCGCCTCCGATCAGGCTTTGCGCGATACCAAGCTTGTATTCAGATTCTGACATTTGACTCTCCCATTGCGGAGTTCTCCGCGTTATTTCTCGTCAAGCACCGGCGAACAAATCTGCTTATCGGCTCCCGCCACCTTTCTTCGAATTTTTCCAATCCCAATCGGCTTGCGCCAATCAGGCCGTCACGTAGATGCCGCCGGCTTCGACGGTGACTGGAAATGTGCGCGCGCGAACGGACGGATCGACCAAGGCCGCGCCTGACTTGATGTCGAACTCCCAGCCGTGCCAGGCGCATCGAACGATCTCGTTTTCGCGATGATAGATGAATTGCGCCTGTTCAACGGGCGCGGTCGTGCCGCATTGCGGCCCCTCGCAAAGCGGAGCGCCGCGGTGCGGACAGACATTCAGCAGCGCGTGGAATGAATCTCCGATGCGGAAAATCCCGACCGAAAGGCTGCGGATCTTGGCGATGAACGGAGACCCTGTTTCGATCTCGTCGACGCGGCAGATATATGTCTTCTCGGGCATCGTATGCTTCCTCAGGCGGCATTCGCGGCTTGCGCGCGGGGGATGCGTTTGTAGACTTCCAGCGCGTTCAGTCCCATGATCTTGCTCTTCCAGGCAGGAGGGATTTGCAGCGTGTTGGCATCGTCGTAATCCCAGTGCGGATAGTCCGATGCAAACATCAGCGTGTTTTCTCCGTCCATCGCTTCGAGCGTGGACCAGAGATGTTGGATGTTTGCAGGCTGCTCCAGCGGCTGCGTGGAAAAGCGGATGTTGCGCCGGCAATATTCAGACGGCAGCATCTTCAGCCATGGCGTCTCCTTGCGCAGCGCTTTGTAATCAGCGTCCAGGCGCCAAAGGACCGACGGAACCCAGGCGACGCCGCATTCGATGATCACGAAGTAGAGGCCCGGCCATTTCTCGAAGACGCCATGGGCGATCATGCTTGCCACGTGCGACATCGCCGACATGTGCAGAATGGCATGCGTTTCCCAGAAGAATGTCGTCGGGGCAGGAGCAATGGCAGTTGAATTCACGCCGCCATGCCCGCCCAGATGAATGGCGAATGGCAACCCCACTTCCGCGCAGGCTTCGTAGATCGGGTGGTAAAACGGGTCGCCATACGGCTTGACGGACCCCTGGGAGGCGAGAACCTGGACCATGCGCGGATGACTGCCAAGACGGCGAATCTCGGCGGCAGCGAGCTTCGGATCCTGTGGCGCGATGATGATCGAGCCCATGAAACGATCGTCTTTCGGCAACCACTGATCGATCTGATAATCGTTGTACGCGCTGACCAGAGCGCTGGCATAGTAAGGGTTAGCCAGGGTCGACGCCTCGATAGGCTCATCGCCGGTCAGGATCGCCACGTCGACTTTGTATTTGTCGAGGTGCTTCTCTTTCATGATGAGATAGTTGTCGGCTTCCGTTTTCGGACGGATGTCCTTGCGGGAGAAGTCCTGCGGGTGGAACCAGGGCCGATGGCCATGCGGAAAGGCGCCAACGGGACCTGTTTTCTCGCCCTCGATGAACATGTCTTTCCACAAGCCGGAGAGATAGGGCTCCAACACGGTGGCGCTTGACCAGTAATTATGACAGTCGCAGTCGACTATGAACACTTCTTCCGCTCCGTATCCGTATCTCGTCCCGGCGGCGCTGCCGGCCGTTGATCTGCTGCAGCTTCCGCCTTGAGTATTGTTTGATCAAGCCTATGATACGTGGAATATGATCGAGTTTTTCGATTGGAGATTTCATGCAACTTGATCACATCGAGACCTTTCTCGACATCATCGAATCGAGAAACTTCAATCGCACCGCGGATCGGCTAGGATTGACCCAGTCGACGATCAGCACCCGCATCAAGAACCTCGAGAGCGCAATCGGATCCGAACTGTTCCAGCGCGGACGCGCCGGGGCGGAGCCGACCGCCGCAGGGCGCCGGTTCGAAGCTTATGCAAGATCCTTGCTGTCCACATGGTCGCAGGCTCGCCACGATGTCCGGGCGTTCAATCGTTTCGAAGGCACCTTGCGCGTCGCCGCGCAGGTCGGGATGACCCGCTCGGTTTTGCCGGGTTGGGTGGAGACGCTGTGTCAGGCTCTTCCCAAATCGTCGATCCATGTCGAGTCGGATTATTCAAACCAGATGGTCAGCGACCTAAGCATGGGAAATCTCGACATCGCAGTGCTTTACGCCCCGCGATACCTACCCGAAATCTCCTATGAGCATTTGATGGTTGAGGAATATGTGATGGTTTCCACGGTGGCCAGAACCCTCTCCGAGGTCGATCCCGAAACCTACATTCGCCCGGGCTATACGCTCCTGCTGGAGAAGGCCCATGCCGAATTGCTCGGCGAGTTGGCGATCTGTCGCCTTTCCATGGGATCGGAAACCTTGGCGGAGATGATCCTACGGCGCACGGGCGGCACCTGCTATATGAGAAGTGACGATGCGCGCAGGTTCGCCCTCGAACGCCCATCGTTCATCGTCGAAGGCGCTCCGACGCTGCATCAGCCGGTCCACACGGCCATCCTGGCGCGCCGCAAACACGAACCGATCATACGCAAGGGAATCCGCGCCCTTCACGTTGCCGTGATGTCACTGGATATGTAATCGAAATAATCGATCATAACTCGGGAGGGATGCTTCTGTTGCGGGGGGCCTGGAACTGGCATCTTGGGTTCGACTTCGAACCGAGATGAATGATGAACGCACACGTTTCCTTGGGGGGCCCCGACCTCCTGCCGATGAGGCATCATCGGCAATGGGCACAAACCACATCGCAGCTTGTACTCTGCCGTCGTGTAATCGAGGAAACGCCCGATGTGAAAACTTTCGTTTTCACATCCCCGACGGATCGGATGTTCTGCTTCAGCGCGGGCCAGTATGTACTCGTGCACCTCAAGATCGAGGGTGCCGCGGTGACGCGCTCCTACTCTGTTTCGTCACCACCGACGCGACCGCTCGACCTGCAGATCACGGTGAAGCGAACACCGGGCGGCCTGGTTTCGAATTGGCTCCACGACAATTTGGGGGCGGGCGACGAGATCGAGATCGAAGGGCCGCTCGGCTCATTCAATCTCGATGACCTACCCTATGAAAAGCCGCTCTTCCTTTCGGGCGGCAGCGGGATAACGCCGGTGATGTCCATGCTGCGTGCGCTTACCGACCGCGCGGCCGACCAGGATATCTCATTCGTTCATAGTGCCAGAACGCCTGGTGATATAGTCTTTCGACGGGAATTGGACGCACTTGCCTCTCGCTTTCCCAACGTAAAAGTAACGTGCGTTTGTAGCCAGGAAGATCCCACCTGGAGGGGGCCGACTGGCAGAATAGACAGTCAGATGCTGCTGACCCTCGTTCCCGATCTCCACAACCGCACTATCTTTGCCTGTGGCCCTGAAGAGTACATGAAAGCCGCACGTGCCTGCCTGGATGCGATTGGCGTGACTCCGTCACGGTACCACCAGGAGAGCTTCGGCGGCGGCAGCAGCCCCCAGTTGGAACCGGCCCCGACAATACCATCTTCGGTCCGTTTCGTCCGCTCCGGGATCGTGCATAACTGCTTGCCCGGAGAGACGCTGCTGGAGGCGGCGCGCCAATGTGGCGTCTACGTCCCAACCGCCTGCCAGCAGGGAGTTTGCGGCACATGCCGCATCGCCAAGCTGTCCGGCGAAGTCGCCATGGAGGATCTCGGCGGGCTGGCCCCTGAAGAGAAGTCGGCCGGCTATGTCCTGGCATGCTGCAGCCACCCTCAGGGCGCGGTTTCGCTCGATCTTTAACCCCGGGTGCTTGGTTCAGCATTGAAGCCGGCGCAGTAAGTGTTGAACTGCCGGTGAAGGCGTTGCGGGCGTAGCGGACTGATGCGCATCGACCCCAGCCGATATTGCTCAGAAGTCGAGAGCAACCATCATGCCACGGACTTCGGCCATTTCCAGCAGCAGGTCCTGCAGTCTGTTGTCCAGCGCGGTACCGGTCAGCGCCAGAAGCTCGGTAATGCTCTCTCTCATCGATATGACGGCGGCGCCTGTCTTCTCGGCGAGCAGCCGTCCGATGGCAGCCCGGATCAGCTCGTCCTGATCAGACATGCTTCACTTCCCGACGCACTGCAACCTCCCCTTGCTTTCCATGCCTCACCACCGCTTTCGGCAACAGGGCGTGATTCCCATACGGTATGTTTTTGATGCGATCCCGGGCGGCTTTGCTCACGCCAACAGATCGTCTTTATCGACCTGCCAGTCGTTCAAAGCCGCCAATGAAGGCAGCGGCGAAAAATGGCCGGGTTGGACCGTTTCAACCGCTGCAAGCAGCTCCTGCGGCACTTCGTGCCGATAAAGCCCGGTGCATGCGCCCCCTTCGACCATTGCCGGCAACCCCGTGATCGCGTCGAAAATCGAAAATGTACCCGTTGGTTCTTCCAGGATCTCGAAACGCCCCACCCGAAACCTCCCTCTTGCGCAAAAGTAGCGACTAACGCCGCTATTCCCCAAGTGGTTCCCCAGGCCGGCACATTTTTTCGCGCCGTGGTTGTAGCGCATGCCGGCAGGGCAGTCATGCCCCCAGGGTGCATAGCCAAAATCGCTACGCACCACTTTTAAATCTTGACGCGTGTCAATTTTTTATAAAACATGCGCAAACGCCGGATTGGCATCGGCCGGCGCTCTGGGAGGAGCAATGCCTGACATCGAAAAGAGCCCGAACCGGGGCCGCAGTCCGCACATCCCCAAAGTGGGCAGCAACCTGTTGGCGGACCATCGCGCCGGGCGCCAGGCTCGCGCCCCGTCGGACATTGCAGTCGCCGGCCAGCGACATTGATGCAGCCCATAAAACAATCAGGAGGAGGAAAAACCATGCGCATGTTCAATTGCTTGAAACTCGGCACGAGCTTGCTTGGCGCAGGCATGCTTGCAACCATCGTCTCAGCGCCCGCCCACGCCGAGGATACGGCGAAAGTCGCGGCCATAGTCAAAGGCCTCGACAATCCGTTCTTCCAGACCATGCAGAAAGGCATCGAGGAACAGGCCAAGACAAACGGCGTGAGTGTCAGCGTCCAGGCCGCCGCCAACATGGGTGACGCCACCGGCCAGGCCGACCGCCTGACCGCCATGGCCATGCAGGATTTCGATTGCTACCTGGTCAACCCGATCAGCGTCTCCAATCTCGTCCAGGCGCTGGTCCCGGTCGCCCAGAAGAAGAAGCCGATCGTCAACATCGACTCGACCATAGACCCCGAACAGGCCAAGGCCGCCGGCTTTGCCGTCTCGACCTATATCGGCACCGACAATGTCGCCGCCGGCGCGCTGGCCGGCGAAGAGATGCTGAAGTTGGTGCCGAGGGGCTCCAAGGTCGCGCTGGTCGCCGGCATCATCGGCGATGTCGGCTCCAACGCCCGCATCAAGGGCTTCAAGCAGGCGGTGGAAGGCAAACTCGACATCGTGGTGATGGTCAGCGCCGACTGGGATCGCGAAAAGGCGCTGACCGCCGCCACCGATATTCTCGCCGCGCACCCGGATCTCGCCGGCTTCTTCGCCGCCAACGACATCATGGCGCTCGGCGTCGAGCGCGCCGTGCGGACCTCGGGCAAGGACGTCAAGGTGATCGGTCTCGATGGCATCGTCGATGCGCTGAAATCAATCGCCGCCGGGGAACTCACCGCCACCGTCGCGCAATACCCCTATGTTGTCGGCGCCATGGGCCTCGAAGCCTGTGCGGTAGCGGCCAAGGGCAAGGAACTGCCGGCCAACGTGCCGGCACCTGTGCTGTTGATCAACAAGGATAACGCCGAAGCCTCGCTGAAGAATTTTCCGCGTCCGGGCGGCGACTATTCCGATCCCTTTCGCGAGATGCTGAAGTGAGCACACCTGCAGACAACGCGCCCGCCGCCCATTCGGCGGGTGCGGAGGAGAGCCGTCCCTCCCTGGCGGCTCTCCTCCTCGATCCGTCCTTCTGGGCCGACTGGGCATCCGTCGTCGGCCTGGTCGGCCTCGTCATCGTCTTCGGCATCGCCCAGCCGGTCTTTCTCAGCGTCGCCAATCTGCAGGCGCTGCTGTTGGCGGCTGCGATCCTGGTCGTGCTGTCGATCGGCCAGACCTTCGTCATCGCCACCTCGGGCATCGACCTGTCGCTGGCGGCAGCCGTCATGCTCGGCGCCATCATCCTCGGCCTCGTCAACGCCGCCGGCTACGGCATCTTCGTCGCCTGCGTGCTCGCGGTTCTGGCCACCAGCGCCGTCGGTTTCCTCAACGGGCTGATCATCACGGCAGGCAAGATCCCCGACTTCGTGGTGACGCTCGGCACGCTGTCAGGCATCACCGGCCTTGGCCTCATCCTGTCGGGCGGCGAACCGACCATGGTCGGCTCGACCTTCCTGCTCAGGCTCGCTTCCGGCTCGCTCGGACCGTTCGGTTATCCGGTCTGGGTAGCAATCGCAGCCGTCATCGTCGCGCATATCGCACTCTACCACACACGCTTCGGCGTGCATCTGCTGGCGACCGGCGGCCAGACCGAAAGTGCCGGCGCGCTGGGCATCCGCACCAACCGGGTCAAGATCGCCGCCTATACAATCTCGGGCTTCTGCGCCGGCATCGCGGCCATTCTTCTGGTCGCCCGCATCGGCTCGGCCGAACCGCAGATCAACACCAGCCTGCTCTTGAACTCGGTGGCGGCGGTGGTGCTGGGCGGCGTCAGCCTGTTCGGCGGCCGCGCCAGCATTCTGGGACCGGCGATCGGCGCGCTGATGCTCACCGCACTCGTCAACGGCCTGACCTTGCTCAACGTCTCGGCTTTCTACCAACCGCTTGCCGTGGGCGCCATCGTGGTGCTGGCGGCCCTGATCATGCGGTATCAGAAATGAGCGCGCCCCATCACATCCCCGCCGCTGAGGCGATCATCGCCTGCGAAGGGCTGAGCAAGCATTTCGGCGGCATCCGCGCCTTCACCGACGTCGCCTTCCAGGCCCGCCGCGGCGAGGTCACCGCCGTCATCGGCGACAATGGCGCCGGCAAGTCGACGCTGATCCGCAGCCTGGTCGGCGTGCATCAGCCGGACACCGGCAATTTGTTCTTCGACGGACGGGCGCGGCCCTTCGCCAACCCCGACGAGGCACGCAAGGCCGGCATCGAGACCGTGCACCAGAACCTAGCGCTGATCGACGAATTGACGGTCGCGCAGAACCTGTTCCTCAACCGCGAGATCGTGCGCCGCATCGGGCCGTTCGCTTTCCTCGATCGCAAGGCGATGAAGCGCGAGGCCCGTTCCATGCTGTCGCGGCTGTCGATCAACGTGCCGTCGATCAGCCAGCGTGTGCGGCGCTTGTCGGGCGGCCAGCGGCAGGCGATCTCGATCTGCCGCGCTGTCGGCTCCGGCGCCAAGCTGGTGGTGATGGACGAACCGACGGCAGCACTCGGCGTGCAGGAGACCGCCAATGTCGAGGCTCTGATCCGGCGTCTGCGCGAGCAGTCGGTCTCAGTCATCCTGGTCAGCCACAATTTCGATCAGGTCCGCCGCCTGTCCGACCAGATCTGGGTGATGCGGGCGGGAAAGATGGCGGCGACCGTGCGCGCTTCCGAAACGTCCGGAAACGAGCTCGTCGCGCTGGTAACCGGCGCGGCATAGTCCTGCAGCATCAGACTTGAAATCAAAGGGAGTTCGCCTGTGGCACCAATTCGTGTCGGACTGATAGGTCTTGGAGAGGTCGCGCAGTCGATCCATCTGCCTGTGCTGGGCGATCAGCGCGACCGCTGGGTGATCGCGGGCGTGTACGACGTGTCGCCCAGCCTGGTGTCACTCGTCACCTCCGAATTTGCGACGGCAAAGGCCTTCGACACGGCCGAGGCGCTGATTAATTCGCCCGACATCGACGCGGTGTTCGTGCTGTCATCCGACGACACCCACAGCCGCTTCGTGCGGGCGGCGATTGCTGCCAACAAGCATATCCTGCTGGAAAAGCCCGCCTGCCTGACGGTGCGCGAAATCGACGATCTGCTGGCGCTGATGCCGGGCTACGACAAGACCCTGTTCGTCGGCTATATGCGCCGCTACGCGCCGGCCTATCTGGCGGCCAAGGACGAACTGCCGGCATACGCCGACATCACCCATGTCCGAATCTTCGACCTGATCTCGGAAGGCCGGCACTTTCTCAAGAAGAGCCAGAACGTCCTCTATCCCAACGACATAGACCCTACCCTGCTGGCGCGTGGCGCAAGCGAACGCGACGCGCTGATCCGCGAGGTGGTCGGCGCCGACGCGCCGACCGATCTGGTGCGCGCCTATCGCGGCCTGACGGCGCTTTCCTCGCATCACATTTCGGCGATGCGCGGGCTGATCGGCGAGCCGGCGCGCGTGCTGGCCGCGCACCGCACCAATGGCGGCGCCAACACATCAGTCACCTTCGACTACGGCCATTTCGCTTGTCTCTACGACGCGGTGGTCGACGATCTCGGCCTGTTCGACGCCATGATCGAGGTGCGCTCGAACACCAGGCGTGTGCGCATTCTCTACGACACGCCCTACATCCGAAGCCTGCCGACGCGGCTGGAGGTCACCGATGCCGGCCCGCTCGGCCCGGTGACGAAAACCTTCGGGCCTCTCTACGGCGATGCTTTCTCGAATGAACTCGAGATTTTCCACCGCCACATCACCGAAGGCACAAAGCCTCTGACCGACCTCGCCGATTCACGCCGCGACCTCGCGCTGATGGCCGAGATCATCGAGCGGATGAAAGAAAGTGGCGGGCGCTGAGGCGCCGCCTGCCGCCTACTTCCCACAGTGATGGTCGTTGATCTTGTTCACCGCATTCGCGTCGGGTCCGACGCGATGATAGGAGCACGCGCCGGCCGCCGTCGTCACCAACTGCTGATCGTAGTAGCGCGGGCCGCCGAACAGGATGTCGATGAGATCGCCTTCGGCGGGAACGTAGCGTTCGGATTGGACCCGGCGGTCGTGGTGCCGGTCGCCAGCGAAAGCCAGGGCGCAAGCGCTTGAGCCCATGGCGACAGCGAGAGCTAGGATCGCTACGCATTTCGTGGTCATGCCAATACCCTCCTGGCCATTCCGGAATCACACCATACATCCAAAACCGTCAGCCGGACAAAAGTTCCGGAGAAGACCGCGATAGGCTCTTGCCGAAGCCAGCTGCCTCGCTCATCCATAGGATTGTAACGAAAGCCTGGAACCAGTGATGACCGATGCCAGCCTTCATCTCGTCGAAGCGACGATCGACCAACTGCGCCGCGCGCTCGATGACGGCACCGTCACCAGCGTCGAACTGGTCGGGGCTTATCTCAGGCGCATCGGGCATTTCGACCGCCACGGCATCAGCCTCAATGCCGTCCCAGTGCTCAATCCTGATATGTTCGAGGAGGCGGCAGCCTCCGACCGGCGCCGCCGCAACGGCGCCGTGCTCGGACCGCTCGACGGCATCCCCTACACCGCCAAGGACAGCTACAAGGTGTCAGGCCTGACGGTGGCCGCCGGTTCGCCCGCCTTCGAGCATCTCATCGCCAATGAGGACGCCTTCACCATCGCCCGGCTGCGCGCCGGCGGCGCCGTGCTGATCGGGCTGACCAACATGCCGCCAATGGCCAATGGCGGCATGCAGCGCGGCGTCTACGGTCGCGCCGAGAGCCCCTACAATGGCGACTATCTGACCGCCGCCTTCGCGTCGGGCTCGTCCAATGGCTCCGGCACGGCGACGGCGGCCAGCTTCTGCGCCTTCGGGCTTGGCGAAGAAACCTGGTCGTCCGGCCGCGCGCCGGCCACCAACAATGCACTGGTCGCCTACACCCCGTCGCGCGGCGTCATTTCGGTGCGCGGCAACTGGCCCCTGGTGCCGACCATGGATGTCGTGGTGCCGCATGCGCGCAGCGTGCCCGACATGCTCGAACTGCTCGACGTGATCGTCGCCGACGATCCCGAGACGCGAGGCGATTTCTGGCGCGCGCAGCCCTGGGTCAAGCTGCCGAAAAGCTCCGCTGTGCGGCCGCCCCGCTATACCGATCTCGCACTGGCGGGGTCGTTGAAAGGCAAGCGGCTCGGCGTGCCCAGAATGTATATCGGCCGCGACAGCGAGGCCGATGCGCCGATCGAAACCCGCGCCTCGGTGCTTGCCCTTTGGCAACAGGCAGCGGCCGATCTGGCGCGGCTTGGCGCCGAGGTGGTCGAGGTCGATTTTCCCGTCGTTTCCAACTATGAGCGCGACCGCCCCGGCGCGCGCACCATGGTCGAGCGCGGGCTGATGCCCCAGGAGTTCGCCGAGCGCGAACTCTGGGATCTCTGCATCTGGGGCTGGGACGACTTTTTGCGCGCCAATGCCGACCCGTCTTTGCCCGATCTCGTCTCGGTCGACGGCCCAAAGATCTTCCCGCAGCCGCCGGGCACGCTGCCCGACCGCTATGAGGGCGGCTTCGACCTGAGGGAATATGTCGAGCGGGCGCGGTCCGGCGTCACGCCCGTCACGGAAATCCCGACGATTGAAGAAGGCCTGAAGGGCCTCGAAGCGACAAGGCGGATCGATTTCGAGGACTGGCTGGACGCCCATGGCATCGACGCCGTGGTGCTGCCCGCGGCCGCCGATGTCGGACCGGCCGCTGCAGACATCGACGAGGCGTCCGCCGCCCTTGCCTGGCGCAATGGCACCTGGGTCGCCAACGGCAATCTGGTCTGGCGCCATTTCGGCATCCCCACCGTCACCGTGCCGATGGGAACCATGGCCGATATCGGCATGCCGGTCGGCCTGACTTTCGCCGGCAAGGCCTATGATGATGTCAGGTTGTTGCGCATGGCCGGCGATTTCGAACAGTCGACCCGGCGCCGCACCCTGCCTCCACGCACGCCGGAACTGACTGAAGATGTATTTTCCCGCCGGCCCACGCAAACCGGTAACGGCAAGGCACCTCCGCTCGTCATGGCGCTTGCCGCCGAGACGCGCACGACCGGCGATCAGGACGAGATCACCATCACGCTCGACCTGCCGATCGACGCCGAGGCGGAAAACGCCAGCGTCAAGGTGCATGTCAACGGCGAGCCTGTCGCCATGCAGCGAAGCGGAGCGCGCTCCTGTGGACAGGCATTGGTTCCGGCCGCAGAGCACCAGCGCTTCCACAGCGTCTGGCGTGGCTCGTATGGCTCGATCGTGACGGCTATTGTGCGGCTGGAGGATGGGCGCAGCGCCGGCGCCTATCTGGTAACCGGAGGGATTGGATGAACGCCAGCCGCTAGGAAGCCAGCGAAGTCAGCCATTCTTCCCAAAATTCCTGCTGCATATGGACGAAAACCGGAACCACGTCGACGCCATCATCAAATATGTCGACCAGATCGCTCTCTTGCGGAAATTGCCCCGTCTTCACCTTGCAGGCTATCAATCCGCGACTTTTCTCCATCACGGTATTTTCCGGATAAACATTGGCGCTTGCTCCGTAACAGAAGGGTAGCAGGCCATCGACTTCGAGTGCCTGACGGATTTGGAACAGAGCCTCGAAAAAGTCTTCCTCTTCTGCCTCGATCACCTTGTCCCGATAACTGCATTTCAGATTGCAGGCAGCGCCGTTCACGTGCAGCGTGAACACGGCTTGCTCGTCTCCGCCCGTACCCCCTCCGACCAAGAATACTGTCCGCTGATGATCCATTCCACCCCCCTTTGCTGTTCACCGGATGGTAGTTCGACAGCGGCCGACTTTCTAGCCATTGCAGGAATTCAGACCTCGCTGCCTCCGCGGTTCGCCGCTCGCCTTTCGCAATTGGTGACTGACAGAGGCTACCCCCGCGCCGCCCAAAGCAAACCCCGCTCCACCATCAGCGCCATTTCCGGCACCGCGAACTCATCCGCAGTGTGACCAAGGGAACTGTAGAAAACCTTCCCCGCCCCATAGCGCCGTTTCCAGACGACCGGCATGACGACGCCGCCTATCCCAGGAAAATGCGCGTCGGTGAAGGTGGTGGTCGCCAGCACTTCGTTGCTCGGGTCGACATGCATGTAATACTGCTCCGACCGGTAGGCGAAATCGCCGATGCCCGATGTGATCGGCTCGTCCGGCCTGGTGATCGCGACAGTATAGTCGATGATATTGCCGGGGTGCGCCACCCATTGGCCGCCGGTCATGAACTGATAGTCGGGCTCGTTGCGGAAACTGTCGCCCATAGTGCCGTGGAAACCGCCGAGCCCGCTTCCCCCGCGAACCGCAAGCGTCAGGTTCTGCAGCTCGGCCTTTTCGATCGTCGACATCGTGATGACGGGCACGATGAGATCGAAGGAAGCAAGCTCCGGATCGGCGAACATCGCCGTGCCCTCACCCAGCGTGACGTCGAAGCCGTTTCGCTCAAGCAAGGTGCGAACGACCTTCGCGCTCTGCTCCGGCGTATGGCCCTCCCAGCCGCCCCAGGCAATCAAGGCCTTCTTTGGCATTGTGTACCTCCCTGGAAAACTCGGCCCTGATCGATCCGGCGTCAGCGCCAGCCCAGCGCTGGAGCGACATGGGTCAGGATCGCCTCGATGACATGCGCATTGTAGTCGACGCCGAGCTGGTTCGGAACGGTGAGCAGCAGCGTGTCGGCCTCGGCGATCGCCTCGTCCTGCGCCAATTCCTTAATCAGCACATCCGGCTCGGCCGCGTAGCTGCGCCCGAAGATCGCTTTGGTGTTCTCCTCGATATAGCCGATCTGGTCGCGGCTCTCATTGCCGCGACCGAAATAGGCGCGGTCGCGATCGTCGACCAGCGCGAAGATGCTGCGGCTGACCGAGACGCGCGGCTCGCGGCTGTGGCCGGCCGCTTTCCAGGCCTCGCGATAGATCCGAATCTGCTCGGCCTGCTGGATGTGGAACGGCTTGCCGCTCTCGTCGAATTTGAGCGTCGAACTCTGCAGGTTCATGCCGAGCTTGGCCGCCCATTCCGACGTGGCGTTGGTGGCCGCACCCCACCAGATCCGCTCGCGCAAACCCTCCGAATGCGGCTCGAGGCGCAAGAGGCCGGGCGGGTTGGGGAACATTGGCCGCGGATTGGGCTGGGCGAAGCCCTCGCCGCGCAGCGTCTCGAGGAAGACCTCGGCGTGGTGCCTTGC
>NZ_RZTT01000430.1 GCF_003996995.1 Mesorhizobium sp. M7A.T.Ca.US.000.02.2.1
GATCAGCACGATGCCGTTGCGGATCGCGCGCAGCATCAGCGCGCCGACGATGGTGCCGAGGATCGTGCCGCGCCCGCCGGTCAGCGCCGTGCCGCCGACCACCACCATGGCGATCACTTCGAGCTCATAGCCGGTGCCGGCCACCGGTGAGGCGGCCGAGATGCGGAAGGCGCTGATCATGCCGGCCAGTCCCGCAAGGACCGAAGTCAGGATGAACAGCCACACCTTGACGGCGTCCGCCGGCACGCCGCGCGCCACCGCCGCGTTCCGGTTGGAGCCGATGGCGCTGATCCAGTTGCCGAGCTTGGCATAGCGCAGCACGTAGATCGCCAGCAGCGAGAGACCGATGAACCACCACAGCGAGGTGTAGAACCGGAACGACCCGACATTGAAGCTGCCGGCCAGCAGCGTGACGAAAAAGCCTGGCTGGTCCCAGGATTTCAGCGGAAAGCCCTGCGTGATGTAGAGCGCCGCCCCGCGCACCACGAGCAGCATGGACAGCGTGACCAGGAAGGACGAAATGCCGATCTTGGTGACGATCAGCCCGTTGATGGCGCCGATGGCGATGCACAGCAGAAGCCCGGCCAGAAGCGCGATGCCGATATCGACGCCTCCGTTCTGCACCAGAAGCATGACGACGACCGGCGCCAGCCCGAACACGGCACCAACCGACAGGTCGAATTCGCCCGCCGTCAGAAGCAGCGTCATGCCGAGCGCGATAATGCCGAGCTCGGGGAGGAACGCCATCATGTTGGAGATGTTGAGCGGCGACAGGAAATTGGCATCGGCGATGGCGAACACCGCGAGCAGGACAATGAGGATGACGAGCGAGGAGAATTGCGGCGAGCGCATAAGGCTCGATCTACGTTTCCCGACAGGCATTTCGTCTTCTGCGGCGATCATCATGACTGCTTGAACCATGCTTTGAAATGGTGCCCGCGGCCTGCGCCGCGGGCACCGGTTTCACTTCGTGTCGTAGAGTTTCAGGATCGGTTCGACGCTCGAGGCGTCGTAGAGGCTGAAAGTATGGATGTCGTAGCCGATCGGTTCGCCCGACGCGGCGAGCCCGAGCAGCGCCACCGGCATGAAGCCTTGCGCAGACGGGAACTGCCAGGCGGCCGCGTTGACGAAGCCGGACTTCACGGCTTCCGCGGTTTCCTTCGAATTGCCCCAGCCGACGACCGGGATCTTGCCGGCCGGCACACCGGCGCCGTCGAACACCCGCTTGACGCTGGCCGCGACGGAATCGCCGAGCGCGATGATCGCCGGCGGATTGTTGGCCACCATATAGTCGGTCATCTTGGCAATGATGCCGGCCGGGTCGGTGCCGCAATCGACCACATCATATTTGATCCCCAACGGATCGAAGACGCTGGCGATGCCTTCGGTCTCCAGCTGCTGATAGCTGGCGCCAGGCACTTCCACCGGCAGGAACACCTTGTCGCCCTGCTTCACCATCTTGTGGTCGACAAGATACTTGGCCCAGATGACCCCCGCCTCCTTGAGATCGGCGCCGACATAGGCCTGCCGTCCGGTCGCCGGATCGTCTGTGTTGAAGAACACGATCGGGATGCCGGCCGCCTTGGCCGCCTTCACCTCTTCCGTCCACAAGCCCGGCTGGGCCGAGGTGGTGGCGATGCCGTCGGGCTTGGCCGCAAGCGCGGAATTGAAGGCCTCCTTCTGCGCCGCCATGTCGCCGCCGCTGAAGGAGATCTTGCAGGTCACCTTGAGCTGGTCGCAGGCTTTGGTCGCGCCGGCATTCCAGTCCAGCCAGAACGCATCCGACGGACCGCCATGCGACAGCAGATAGAACGTCTTCTGGCCATCCTGCGCCATTGCCGGCGAGGCGAATGCGATGCCCGCGAACACAGTCGCGGCCGCTGCCAGTTTCAATCCGAATTTCAACACTGCAATTCCTCCCTTGTTGTTGCTTCCAAGCCGGATGCACCGCCGGCAAAGGGCGGCGCACAGCTGGTCAGAGACCGTTGGCGCGGAACTTGTCGTCGAGAAATTTCTTGGCCCTCGGCACGTCGTCTTCTGAAAGGTGTTCGATGATCACCGGGATGTTCGGGTTCTTCTGCGACAGGCGCTGCAGATAGAGGTCGTAGTTCAGCGAGCCGGTGCCCGGCGCGTTGAGGACCATCTCGCCAACGCCGCGGAAGGTGTGCGAGGCCAGCGCGTCGTCATCGCCGATGTCCGCATGCTTCTCGCTCTTGTCGTCGCCGGCTCGTGCGACATCCTTGGCATGCGCGATTTTGACCTTGTCGGCCAGCGTGTCGAACACCTGGTTCAGCACCTTGTCCATCTGGTCGATGTTGTGGCTTTCGAAGTAGTTGGTCGGATCCATCAGCAGGCCGAGGCCCGGATGGTCGACCTGCGCGAACATCCTCACCGTTTCCTCGACCGAGCCGACGACATTGTTGACGTAGGTTTCGAGCAGGAACATTGAGCCGTGGTCATAGGCTTCCTGTGCTAGTTCGGAGATCACCTTGCGGCACATCTCAAAACCCTCTTCGGACTTGTTCTTGGGATCGCTCATCCACTCGCTCTCGGTGTTGTAGGTACCGGTCTCCGAGATCACGTAAGGACTGCCGAGCTGGCGGGCGTTGCGGATGATTTCCTTCAGCCGATCGACATTCGCCTTGCGGTGCGCGAGGTCGGGATGAATGACATTGGTGTAGCCCGAGATGCAGCAGATCGGCAGGTCGTGGGCACGGAACGTGTCGCGAACCTTCTTGGCCTTATCCTTGGTGATCTGGCCGGCCGACAGGTCGATATCCTTGAAATGAAGGTCGAGCTGCACGGTGTTGAAACCGTGGCCTCGAATTTTCTTCGCTGTCTCTTCGAGGCCGTAGGGGAAATACCCCGTGAAAATACCTGCCTGCATCATAGTGTGAATTCCTCCCTGTAAGCGATTCAGTTGTCTGGTGTTTCAGTTGCGGTGATCAGGTAGCGATTTCGGAAAGCTTGACCGTGCGGCCCTCGTCGATCGAGCGATAACCCGCCTCGACCAGCGCCATGGTCTTGACGTTGTCGGCGACCGACAGCGCCGGCGGTGTGCCGGTCTTCACCGCGTGCTGGAGCTGCTCCATCACGCCGATAAAGGCATGCGGGAACCACATCGTGTCCCAGCTCGGACTGACCCACTCGCCTCCGGTCGTCTCGGTCGAGGCATAGGTCAGCGTCGAGGCAGCGCCCGTCGGCCAGCCAATGGTGCCCTTCGCGACCCCCTTGCTGCCGTCGACGCGCCAGTTGATGTGCTGGTCGTCCTTGTAGCCATCCTGACGCGGACCGGACCAGACATCCTCCAGCGACACGGCAAGCACACCGGACGGGAAGCGCAGCGTCGACACGGTGATGCCGTCGGAATGGTCGAATGTCGTGCGCGGATCCTTGCGTGTCAGCGTGGTGATCTCGTCGGGATCGCCGAACAGAAAGCGCAGCACGTCGAGATGATGCACACTCATATTGGCGAGCGTCAGCCGGTCATAGTCCTCGAGGAAGCTCTGCCAGTGCGGGATGGCGTGCATGTCGATCTGCGCGAAGACGATGTCGCCCAGCGCGCCGCTGTCGATGATCTGCTTCAAGACGCGCATCGACTGGTCGTAGCGCATGTTCTGGTTGACCGAGAGGATCTTGCCGGCCTTGGCCGCCTCGTCGCGCAGCTTGACCGCTTCCTCGACCGACAAGGCCAACGGCTTCTGCGCCAGGATCGCCTTGATGTGCTTCTGCTTCAGCGCGTGACGGATCAGCGCCGGCTGCAGGTCGGGCGGGAAAGCAAGGTCGATGATCTCGACATTTTCGTCCTCGATTAGTTTTTCCGGTGTGTCGTGGACGGTCGGAATGCCCCAGCGCGTCGCCACCTTCTCGGCGCTGGCCTTGGTGCGCGAGGCGATTGCCACCACCGGGAACCCAGCTTCCTTGTAGGCGGCGAGATGGCACTCGGCCATGATCATGCCTGCGCCGACGCAGCCGATCTTGTATTCCTTCGTGCGGACCTTCACGTCCGGCTCGAAGCCTTTGCTTCCCATCTCTTCCTCCCGAAACTCTTTCCTTGCGGCGGCCGTCATCGTGCCAACGCTCCGCCGCTCTGTTCGAAATAATGCACTCTGGCCGGCTCGCAGGATATCGCCACCATGGCATCCGGCCGGATGTCGGGCTGGCCGCGCAGCAATGCCTTCAGCCGCGCCTGCCCGGCAGCGAGCGTCACCACGGTATAGCCGCCAAGCGGCTCGACCTCGAACACTCGCGCCGGGCGGCCCGGGCCCCCATCCGCCCACGGTCTAACCTTGATGTCCTCCGGCCTCAGCCCGATCTCCACGGCGTCGGTGGGCGCTGTCTTGTCGTCGATGCGAATCGTGCCTTCAGCCGCTTCGACACCGCCCTCGCCGCGCGCCGATCTGAGGATGTTCATCATCGGCGAACCAAGCAGCCTTGCCACATAGGTGCTGGCCGGGCGGTCGTAAATCTCTGCCGGCGTACCGATCTGCCTGATCTGGCCGTCCTCCAGGATAGCGATGCGGTCGGCGACCGACATCGCCTCTTCCTGGTCATGCGTGACGTAGATCAGCGTCTTGCCGAGTTCGCGCTGGATGCGCTTCAGCTCGACGCGCGTTTCCTCGCGCAGCCTGGCGTCTAGCGCCGAGATCGGATCGTCCATCAGATAGGCATTGGGATCGCGCACCAGAGCCCGGGCGATCGCCACGCGCTGCCGCTCCCCGCCCGAAAGCTGTCCCGGCGGCTTGTGCAGGATATGGCCGATATGCAGCTTCGCCGCGGCGTCGGTGACCCGCCGCTTGATCTCGGTCTCGGCGACCCGGCGTTCGACCAGGGGAAAGCGGACATTTTCGAGCGCGCTCATATGCGGGAAC
>NZ_RZTT01000431.1 GCF_003996995.1 Mesorhizobium sp. M7A.T.Ca.US.000.02.2.1
GAACCGCGCGGCGTACGATCCCTGGCGTGCGCAACAGGCTGCGGGCGCGGCCGGCGAGGATGACATGAACGCCGATCACCACCGCTTCAACAGCCAGGATCACCATCATCAGCACACCAAGATGAGCAGCATTGAGCGATGCGCCGACGCCGCTAGGCAACAGCGCGACGTAGAACACGGCATTTTCGGATTGCCAAGATTGAGCGCGATGCCGGTGGCAAAAATCGTCAGCAGCCCTCGCCGTCCTGAGACGGGCTGCCGTCCAGAATCTTCGCGATCCGCATTTCCGTCAGGACTGATAGCCGAGGCAGATGGCGCCGAGCGCGACGATAGCGCAGGCGCCGACCCGCCGCGGCGTCAGCATCTCGCCGAGGAACAGGCGTCCGATGAAGGCCGCGAAGACGACGCTGGTTTCGCGGATCGCGGTGATCGGACCTGCTGGTCCGAGCGCGAAGGCCGCGACCACGACACCGTAGGCCAGAAGTGCAAACAGGCCTCCGCCGAGCGCCTTCCAGGTTTCAGGCGCGCGCGGGTCGACAATGAGCCGGCCACGGCAGGCGACGAAGGCCGCCGGCAGCAACGCGCCGTAGATCAGCAGGACCCATGCGGTGTAGGCGCCGGCATTTCCCGCCGCCCGAACGCCGAGCGCATCGACCGTCGCATAGGCGGCGATGATCGCTCCCGTTGCCAATGCATAGAATATCGATGTCGTGGCGGCCCTGCCCTGTCCGAGCGAAAGGCCCATGATGCCGCCAGCGACCAGCGCGACGCCGACGGTCTGCGGCAGAGTGAGCTGCTGGTTGGCCAGGAAGAACCCGCCGAGCGTGACAAGCAGCGGCACGCTGCCGCGAACGATCGGATAGACCTGCCCCAGTTCGCCATATCTGTAGGCGGCCACGAGAAACAAGGTGTAGCCAACCTGCAGGCAGGCCGAGAGCACGATATAGAACCAGGCCGGCGCGGCCGGAAGGTCGTGGAAGAAGGCGAAGGGGATGGCGAGCGCCGTGCTTGAAAAGCTCATGACAGTGACGGTCCACAACCTGTCGGCCCCCGTGCGCAGGAACGCGTTCCAGCTTGCGTGCAGGATCGCCGCAAACAATGCGAGCCCGATTACCAGCGGGCTCATTGCGGCCGGCGCGAGGCGGCGACGATGCCCATGGCCGCCTTGCGGGAGTCGCGAATGGCGGCTTCTGCTTGCCCCATCTGCGCCAGCAAGGTCGCACCTTCGATCAGCATAAGCAGCGTCGCCGCCACGCTCTCGGCGCAGCCGTGCGGCATCATCTCTTCGAGGATAGACTGCATGCGCCGCTTGAGGCCGTTCTTCTGCCTGACAACGGCCTCGAAAATCGGGTGCCCGGGATCGCCGAACTCGGCCAGCGCATGTGCGAACAGACAGCCATGGAAATCCGGGCTGCGGAACCAGCGTGCATGCCAGTCGAAGATTTTTCCGATTTTCTGCTCCGGCGGAACGTCCTCCTGGGCGAGCCGGTCGAGTTGGCGGTCGAAACGCATAGCGCGATAGTCGAGCACCTCGACGATCAGTTCGTCCTTGCTGGGAAAGTGGCGATACATCGTCATCTTGGCCACATCGGCTTCGGCGATGATCCGGTCGATACCGGTGGCATGGAAGCCGGCGCGCTTGAACAGCACGTAGGCCGTGTCAACGACGTGTTGGCGCTTGCCGGAAGCGGACGATGGCGTCATGGAGATTACCTAGTAGTGAGACAGGTCTGTCTCACCTCTATGCGACGGATCGAACCTGCTGTCAACGGCACGAAAACGCCTGCGGCCGATCAGGCCACAGGCGCGAAAGAGATTGGAAGGGGAAACGGGGTCTAGCGCAGAATGCGGCAGCGGCCGTTGTAGACCATCCAGCGGTCGAAGCCCGAGACGCAGAATTCGACATTGTCGCCGATCGAGGCAAAGCCCTGGCCTTCCTCGATCAGGTACCAGATGGTGCGATCGCGGCCGTCGGACAGGCTGACGGTGGCGCCGCAATAACGGCGACCGATCGGCCAGGTATCGTTGGCCGCCAGATAGCGATGCTGGTGGATGCGCCGGAAATCGGTGATCTGCACGTCAGGCAGATGCGGCACGTGATGCACCTGATAGGAAAAGCGGCTGGTGATCTTGTTCAGTACCCAGGGCTGACCGCAGACCTCGCTGTCTTCATCGGAATAGACAGTAAGATCGGCGGCCTGAACGGTCTGGGTGATACCGAGAGGCGCGGCAAGCGGGGTGCAGAGCGAAATCAGGGCGGCAAGGGCGGATTTGGCGAAGCGAGTCATGGCAGCCTCTCAAGGTCGATTGCGCGCACTGTGCGGATTCGCTCGGCGGCGGTCAAGCGGTTGCGTTGACAATGGTTTCCCAGTTTGAAACCGCTTTTTGACCAAAGCCGAATTTGCACGCACCGGAATGGCTCTGGCACGTTCATATCCAGACCCAAAGGAGCACGGTCCCTGGGTCGTCGATGAGCCCGCCTCAAGCCTGCTCGCCGGCCAGCCATTCCAGCGACCAGTGCGCCGGTCGCCCCACCGCAAGCAGCCTGTGCAGGGCCGGCAGCAGCGTCCGCAGCTCGCCCTCCAGCGTGAACGGCGGGTTGACCACCAGCAGACCGCTGCCGTCGAGGCTGGGTTCCGAAGAGGCCGGCCTGATCTCGAACTCGATGTCGAGCAGCTTCGGAATGCCGGATTGCTTCAGCGCCTTGCGGAAGGCGATGATCGCCTTCCGGTCCTTGATCGGATACCAGAGCGCGTAGATGCCGCCGGGCCACCGCTTGTGCGCCCTTATCAGCCCGTCGACGAGGCGTTCGAACTCACCCGCTTCCTCGAATGGCGGATCGATGAGGACAAGGCCGCGCTTTTCCTTCGGCGGCAGATGCGCGCCGAGCGCCAGCCAGCCATCGAGCTCGATGATCCGGGCCTGGAAATCGCCGGCAAAGAACGTCCTCAGCCTCGCGGCGTCCTTGGGGTGTAGCTCGATCGCCGTCAGCCGATCCTGCTTGCGCATGAGATGGCGTGCAATCAGCGGCGAGCCCGGGTACTTCTGGATGCCACCCTCGGGATTGAGCGACCGTATTGTCTTTAGATAAGGCTCGAGCAGCGCCGCCACCGGAGCGGCGAACGGGGCATCGATCAGCCTGCCGATGCCGCCTTGCCATTCACCCGTCTTCTGCGCCTCGGCGGACGACAGGTCGTAGCGGCCAATGCCGGCATGAGTGTCGACGACCCGAAACGCCTTATCCTTCTGCTTCAGATACTCGAGCAAGCGCGTCAGCACGACATGCTTGACGACGTCAGCAAAATTCCCGGCATGATAGGCGTGGCGGTAGTTCATGGTTTTGTGCCGTTATGCATGTCGTTGTCCCAAAACCGCTGCACACTTTTGGGCGACATGCATCAGCCCCTGCCCCAACGCGGCGGTGGCGGCTGCGAGTTCGGATTTTCCGGCCGGCCGCCCCGAGTGCGCAAAGTCAGCAAGAATCCGATCAGGCCGATCGCCATCAGCGCGAAGCCGACCGGCCGTGCACGGCTGTCGATCTCGCCGGCGCCGGAGCGCAGGATGAGATCGACCGCCCGCATCGGTATGTCGTCGGCATCACCCGGTCCGACGGTGAAGGTATAGGGGCCCGGGCTGACGGTCGCGATCACGCCGGCCTCGTCGCGAAAGATCTTGTCGGTCAGTTGCGGGCTAGCCTGGCGAGGATTGTCGGAATGGTTGAACTGCAGCGTCGAGGCGAGCACCGTGCGGCCATTGCTTGCAGCGGTCAGCGTCAGCACGGTGCGCTGCTGCGAAACGATGCGCTCGGCTCTTGCGGTCAGGTCGACCAGCACCCGCACAGGCGCGTCGCGGCCGGAGAGCGGCACCGTCAGCCGCTTGAAGCGGCCCTGCTCATAGACCCGCCAGGTGCCGATCTCATGGCCGGAGAAGTTGCTCATCGCCCAGGGATAGACGACACCGATGCCGGCGCCGACGAGCAGGATCAGGACAAACAGAAAGCGCATTCAGATCACCATGGCGTATCGTGACCTTGCCATAGCGCCCCGACGGCCAAAAGGCGATGGCCAGTTGCGGGCAGCCACCTGGAGGTGGGCCGTGCGGGTGCGAGCGCAACCAGATTGGCGGCGTGGCCGCGCAACAATTCAAGGTTCTACCTATGCGCTCAAAAATTAAGCCGAGTATTTCGCGCGCTGCGCTGACATCGCTGCCGGCTCATTCTCGGCCGTCCTTGCTGTCAAGTTTCGATTCTACCTGAAGGGACAGCTTCCGCGTCCGGTCACACATTGTCGTCGATCGAGCCAATATGCTGATTAGTAAAGAGGATTTTCCGTATGCGCCGTGTTTCAGCCCGAGAGACCGTCGCCCCCTCATGTTAACCATCCGCGAGTGCACTTGGTTAAGAAATCACTAATTTAGTTGACTATAATTTCCACAGGTATATTTTCGATATGTTGGGATGTGCAATTTGGGCGAGCAATCGGCGATGGTGACACCGAGCGGGTGACCGCGTTTTCGGGGCGCAGAGAATGCTGAGCGGCAGCACGGAGGTCGTGTAGTCGTACCAGCTTCGCGAAAGCCAAAGAACAATTAACGCACATCAGTGATGGCGATTCCGCAGACGCGGAGGTTTGCCACGTTCTCAGGAACGTGGCCGGGCGATGCTTTGTCCCGGCCCCGGCGGTAGCGTGTGCGGTGCGTGCGAGGAAAGCATGGGTAAGCTTGTCAAGGTTCTGAAACTGGAATCCGGCAGCCAAAGGGGCGCCAACCAAAGCCGACGACGCGCCCTTGTCGCCGGAGGAGCGGGGTTTTTAGGATCGCATTTGTGCGAACGTCTTTTGCGGGACGGATACGACGTTGT
>NZ_RZTT01000432.1 GCF_003996995.1 Mesorhizobium sp. M7A.T.Ca.US.000.02.2.1
GGAAAACACCGCCTCGCCGCCTCGCTCGCCGCCCAGATTTTCGGCGATCAGCCGCATTCCTCGCCTGCCCTGAAACCATGTGTCGCGGCCGTTGCCGCATCGCACAAATTTGCTTTCCAACTGTCTAGAACTATTCCAGAAAATTCTCTATATGCGGTGCATCCGTGCCAGCGGTCGGCACGGGAACAGAATTAGCGCCGAACCAGCGCACGCGCCGCCTTGAACGGCTCGGGTTGCTTGGGAACGGACAGCGGAAATGGCCGTACCCGCACCTTTGCGCGTGATTGCATGCCATCGGCGTCCGTTCCCTTTCAGGCTGAACAGACAAGGATCGCACGTGTCAAAATCCCTCGACAGTTTCAATTGCCGCCGCACGCTGACCGCAGGCGGCGCGGAGTATGCCTATTTCGACCTCATCGAGGCCGAGAAGAACGGCCTCACCGGCATCTCGCAGCTGCCCTATTCGATGAAGGTGCTGCTGGAAAACCTGCTACGCAACGAAGACGGCCGCTCCGTCACCAAGGAATCGATCCAGGCGGTGGCCGGCTGGCTGACCGACAAGGGCACCGCCGGCGTCGAGATCGCCTATCGCCCGGCCCGCGTGCTGATGCAGGATTTCACCGGCGTTCCGGCCGTGGTCGACCTTGCCGCGATGCGCGACGCCATGGCCTCGCTCGGCGGCGATCCGCAGAAGATCAACCCGCTGGTGCCGGTCGACCTCGTCATCGACCATTCCGTCATCGTCGACGAATTCGGCACGCCGATGGCCTTCGCCCGCAATGTCGAGCTGGAATATGAGCGCAACGAGGAGCGCTACAAATTCCTGAAATGGGGCCAGCAGGCATTCCGCAACTTCCGCGTCGTGCCGCCCGGCACCGGCATCTGCCATCAGGTCAACCTCGAATATCTCGGCCAGGTGGTGTGGACCAACACCGAGGACGGCGAAACGACGGCCTATCCCGACACCTGCGTCGGCACCGATTCGCACACCACCATGATCAATGGCCTTGGCGTGCTCGGCTGGGGCGTCGGCGGCATCGAGGCCGAGGCGGCCATGCTCGGCCAGCCTGTCTCCATGCTTTTGCCTGAGGTGATCGGCTTCCGCCTCACCGGCAAGCTCAAAGAGGGCGTCACCGCCACCGACCTCGTGCTCACCGTCACCCAGATGCTGCGCAAGAAGGGCGTCGTCGGCAAGTTCGTCGAGTTCTTCGGGCCGGGCCTCTCCAACATGACGCTGGCCGACCGCGCCACCATCGGCAACATGGCGCCCGAATATGGCGCCACCTGCGGCTTCTTCCCCGTCGACTCGGAAACCATCCGCTACCTCACAATGTCCGGCCGCAGCGAGGACCGCATCGCGCTGGTCGAGGCCTATGCCAAAGCGCAAGGAATGTGGCGTGAGACCGGCTCGACCGATCCGGTGTTCACCGATCTGCTCGAGCTGGAACTTGGCTCCGTCGTGCCGTCGATGGCCGGACCCAAGCGGCCCGAGGGCCGCGTCGCCCTTGAAGGCATTCCGGAAGGTTTCGCCAAGGCGATGGAGACCGAATACAAGAAGGCCGCCGAAATCTCCAAGCGCTACGCAGTCGAAGGCACCGACCATGATCTCGGTCACGGCGATGTCGTCATTGCCGCCATCACTTCGTGCACCAACACCTCGAACCCGAGCGTGCTGATCGGCGCCGGCCTCCTGGCCCGCAACGCCAACCGCCTCGGTTTGAAGCAGAAGCCGTGGGTGAAGACCTCGCTGGCGCCAGGCAGCCAGGTGGTGGCCGAGTATCTGGAGAAATCCGGCCTGCAGAAGGAACTCGATCAGATCGGCTTCAACCTGGTCGGCTTCGGCTGCACCACCTGCATCGGCAATTCCGGGCCGCTGCCGGCGCCGATCTCGAAGACCATCAACGACAAGGGCCTGATCGCTGCCGCGGTCTTGTCCGGCAACCGCAACTTCGAAGGCCGCGTCTCGCCCGACGTGCAGGCCAACTATCTGGCGTCGCCGCCGCTGGTCGTCGCGCACGCGCTGGCCGGCACCGTCACAAAGGACCTGACCACCGAGCCGCTAGGCGAGGACAAGAACGGCGAGCCGGTCTACCTCAAGGATATCTGGCCGAGCTCGGCCGAGATCCAGGAGTTCATCGAGAAGAACGTCACCCGCGAGCTGTTCGCCCGCAAATATGCCGATGTCTTCAAAGGCGACGAGTACTGGCAGAACGTCAAGGCGCCGGAAGGCCAGACCTATGCGTGGGACGACAACTCGACCTATGTGCAGAACCCGCCCTATTTCGCCGGCATGACGTCAGGTTTCGGCAAGATCGGCGATATCAAGGGCGCCCGCGTGCTCGGCCTGTTCGGCGACAAGATCACCACCGACCACATTTCGCCGGCAGGATCGATCAAGGCGGCCTCGCCGGCCGGCAAATACCTCACCGACCACGGCGTCGGCGTCGCCGACTTCAACCAGTACGGCACGCGGCGCGGCAACCACGAGGTGATGATGCGCGGCACCTTCGCCAACATCCGTATCCGCAACCACATGCTGGGCGAGAATGGCCGCGAGGGCGGCTACACCATCCACTACCCGTCCAAGGAAGAGGAATCGATCTACGACGCGGCGATGGAATACAAAAGCGAAGGCGTGCCGCTGGTTGTCTTCGCCGGCGTCGAATACGGCAACGGCTCGTCGCGCGACTGGGCGGCCAAGGGAACCAATCTCCTTGGTGTCCGCGCGGTCATCGCCCAGTCCTTCGAGCGCATCCATCGCTCGAACCTGGTCGGCATGGGCGTTATCCCCTTCGTCTTCGAGGAAGGCACCTCATGGGCATCGCTCAACCTCAAGGGAGACGAGCTGGTCGAGATCGACGGCTTGAGCACCATCAAACCGCGCCAGACGATGATCGCCAAGGTCACCTATGGCGACGGCACTGTGAAGAACGTGCCGATCATCTGCCGCATCGACACGCTGGATGAGCTCGATTACTTCAAGAACGGCGGCATCCTGCAATACGTGCTGCGCGATCTTGCAGCTTAGGGAATAGGGACTAGGCAGTAGGGAATAGAGACCCCTACTGCCTACTGCCTACTGCCTACTGCCTACCTTAGGCTTCCCAAACCGCGCCGCTGCCGCCAAAAGCACGCCGAGCATCACGCCGTTGAGGATGTGCCAGAGGAAGTGCGTTCCGAGCGGAAAGCTGCCGCAGATCACCGGGTCGATCATCCGGCAGATGACGGACACGACGAAGATCGCCGATCCCGCCAGATTATACCAGCCGGCGCGATTGCCGCTCACCGTCACCCAGACACCGAAGAAGGCGAGCGCCAGGAACGGCGGCAGATAGCCCGTCGTACCGTTCGACGCCTGGCGCAGCCAGTCAGGCACGGCAAGGGTTATCGCCCCGGCAAGCACATAGAAGGCAATGAAGATGGCAATGGCCTTGCCCCATCGCATGCCGAGGAAGCGGCGCAGATTGAACAGCGTGTAGGCCAGCGTGAAGCCGGCGATCGGCAGCACGTCGGCCCAGACTGTGCCCTTGGTGGCAAAGGTGTGGAAGATCGTCGAACCGATGCCGATCGCCACCACCCACCAGGCCAGCACCTCGGCGAAGGCGCCGGTGCCCAGCCTCCGTACCTCGCGCACGCCCCACAGGCCGGCGGCGATGAATGCGAGGTTGGTCAGGGCGTTTACCGGTTCGGACCAGAATTCCGGGCCGGTCCGCTCGCAATAGAGGTCGACTGGCGCCAAAAACGTTTGCCACATCGTGATTGTCGCCCGAATCGGTTTCTATCCTGAAGCGCAGATCCTTCCTATTGCGGGGTTGCGGTCGGCTGCAATGGCAAAATTTCACTGCAACGTGACTTCCCGTTGACTTCCGGTTCTGCCACATATTTTAGCAATCAAGATAAAGCCGGCACCACCGGCGGGAATCGGAATGGCCATGGCCTCGCGAAAATCATTGTGGCTGGCAGCTCTTGCGCTGGCCTTCTCGGCGTCTGCCGGCGCCGGGCATGCCGGCGAATCCGATCGCGCCCATGCCGACCGGGTCCAGATCGACAGGCCCCAGATCGACAGGCCATTGGGCGTGGTCGAACTGTTCACCAGCCAGGGCTGCAGTTCCTGCCCGCCGGCCGATACGCTGTTCTCCGAACTTGCCGCCAAGGAAGATATCGTCGCGCTCGCCTATCACGTCGACTATTGGGACTATCTCGGCTGGCAGGATACACTGGGCCGCAAGGAGAACACCGAGCGGCAATACGACTACATGCGCGCCTTCGGCAGCCGCTCCGTCTATACGCCGCAGGCCGTTATCAATGGCCGTGTCCACGTCAACGGCGCCAGCCGCGGCGAGGTCGATGGCGCGCTCGCCCGCATGGCCAAGAGCGGCGAAGGCATGCGCGTCGCCGTCAAGGTCAGCCGCACCAGCGACCGTGTGACGATCGACGCTGGCGATGCCGGCAACGGCCCCAGCGACGCCCATGTCGTCATCGTCTATTTCGACCCGCCGCAGACGGTCAAGGTCGGCGAGGGCGAGAACACCGGCCGCAAGATGACCTACTGGAACGCCGTCACCGGGATACAGACCGCCGGCATGTGGCATGGCAAGGCACAACGCTACGAACTGCCGATGAGCGAGATTGCCAAAAAGGGCGGCTGCGCCGTGCTGCTGCAGTCGGTCGGCAAGGACGGCATGCCCGGTCCCATTCTCGGCGCCGCGTTCATCCACAAGCCTTAAGGCCTTCTTTCCTTCTCCCCTTGTGGGGCGAGCAGCCGGTTCGTCGAAGGCGAATTCATCGTGCCGGTGGCACGATGAAGGCCGGCGAACGCCGGGACGCTGCGAAGCAGCGCGGACC
>NZ_RZTT01000433.1 GCF_003996995.1 Mesorhizobium sp. M7A.T.Ca.US.000.02.2.1
CGTCAAGGGCGAGCCGGTGGCCAACCAGAACGCCAAGAAATAATCCAATTTTAGGCGGAGCGATCCGCGGACACGCTCTGACGGACGACGCCATATGCTGTATTTTTCGCGCTTCAAGATGATCCTGATCTGGGTGGCCGTGGCCATCACAGTGATCCTCGCCGCGCCCAACCTGTTCTCCGCCAGCACGCTGGCGCAACTGCCCAACTGGGTGCCGAAGCGGCAGATGACGCTCGGCCTCGACCTACAGGGTGGTTCGCACATCCTGCTGGAAATGAACCAGAACGATCTGATCAAGGACCGGCTGGAGACGACGCGCGACGAGATCCGCACGCTGCTGCGCGACGCCAAGATTGGCTATACCGGCCTTGCCGGCACGGGGCGGACCCTGCAGGTCCGCATCACCGATCCCGCCCAGATCGATGCCGCCAAGACGGCGCTGAAGACGCTGACCGATCCGGTCGCAGCCGGCCTGTTCACCGGCGGTTCCGTCCAGGAAATGACGCTCGACGATTCCGAGCCAGGCCTGCTCAAATTCAACGTCACCGATGCCGGCATCAAATACCGCACGTCGACCGCGCTGACGCAGTCGATCGAGGTGGTCGAACGCCGCGTCAACGAACTCGGCACCACCGAACCGATCGTGCAGCGGCAGGGCGACGACCGTATCCTTGTCCAGGTGCCGGGTCTTCAGGACCCGCAGAGACTGAAAGAAATCCTCGGCCAGACCGCCAAGCTGACCTTCCAGATGGTCGACCAGTCGATGCCGGTGCAGGACGCGCTCAATGGCCGTCCGCCCGCCGGGTCATCGGTGCTGTATTCGCAGGACGATCCGCCGGTTCCGTATCTGATCGAAAATCGCGTCATCGTCTCGGGCGAAAACCTCGTTGACGCACAGGCGACATACAATTCGCAGAACAACGAGCCGGTGGTGTCGTTCCGCTTCGATTCGAAAGGAGCGGCGCGCTTCGGTCAGGCCACGGCGCAGAATGTCGGCAAGCTGTTCGCCATTATCCTCGACAATCAGGTGATTTCGGCGCCGCAGATCCGCGAGCCGATCCTCGGCGGCACCGGCCAGATTTCCGGCAATTTCACTGCCCAGAGCGCCAACGACCTTGCGGTGCTGCTGCGCGCCGGTGCGTTGCCCGCGACGCTGACGGTGATCGAAGAACGCACCGTTGGTCCGGGCCTTGGCCAGGATTCGATCCATGCCGGCAAGGTCGCCGGCATCATCGGTTCTATCCTCGTCGTCGCCTTCATGTTCGTCGCCTACGGCTTCCTCGGCTTCCTCGCCAACATCGCGCTGGCGGTGCACGTGGCGATGATCGTCGGCGTGCTCTCGCTGCTTGGCGCTACGCTGACCTTGCCTGGTATCGCCGGTATCGTGCTGACCATCGGCATGGCGGTTGATTCCAACGTGCTGATCTATGAACGTATTCGCGAGGAGCGACGCGCCGGCCGCTCTGTGATCCAGGCGATCGATACCGGTTTCACCAAGGCGCTAGCGACCATCGTCGATTCCAACATCACTTCGCTGATCGCCACCGTGGTGCTGTTCTATCTCGGTACCGGGCCGGTGAAGGGCTTTGCCATCACCTACGCCATCGGCATCCTGACCACGGTCTTCACCGCCTTCACCTTCACCCGCCTGCTGGTCTCGATCTGGCTGCGCCGGGCTCGCCCGAAGGAATTGCCGAAGGCGCCGGTGACTTTCGTTCCACCCGGCACCAAGATCCCCTTCATGGGCATCCGTCGCTGGACCTTTACGCTCTCCAGCGCACTGTCGATCCTGTCGGTGGTGCTGTTCATGACCGTTGGCATCAATTACGGCATCGACTTCAAGGGCGGTTCGCTGATCGAGGTGCAGGCCAAGAGCGGCAATGCCGACCTCGCCGACCTCCGTGCGCGGCTGACCGAGCTCAACATCGGCGAAGTTCAGGTGCAGCAGTTCGGTACGCCGAACGACGTGCTGATCCGCGTCGGGACGCAGGATGGTGGCGAGAATGCCGAGCAGACCGTCATCGACAAGGTTCGCGGCGAGCTGCAGGACAATTACGATTTCCGCCGCGTCGAAGTGGTCGGACCGACCGTTTCTGGCGAGCTTGCCAAGCAAGGCACGATCGCCATGCTGATCGCGCTGCTTGGCATCCTGGTCTATGTCTGGTTCCGCTTCGAATGGCAGTTCGCGGTCGGCGCCATCGTGGCGACGGTGCACGATGTGGTCATGACGCTCGGCTTCTTCGTCATCACCGGACTGGAGTTCAACCAGTCATCGCTGGCGGCGATCCTGACGATCATCGGCTATTCGCTGAACGATACGATCGTGGTCTATGACCGTGTTCGAGAGGATTTGCGAAAATACAAGCGCATGCCGCTGCCGCAGCTGTTGAACAACGCCATCAACGAGACGCTGTCGAGAACGACGCTGACTTCGGTGACGACGATCCTGGCGCTGCTGGCGCTGGTGCTGTTCGGCGGCGAGGTGATCCGCTCGTTTACGATGGCCATGCTGTTCGGCGTCGTCTTCGGCACCTATTCGTCTATCTTCATCGCCGCACCGCTGCTGATCCTGTTCAAGCTGAGGCCGCAGGCTTCGGCCGACGAGGAGAAGCCGGTCAATGGCGGCAAGGCGGTCGCGACCTGACGCGCCGCCCCGAAGGGGTATAGCGGTGACCGGCAAAGGCATCGTCATCCGCGAGGCGCATTTTCCGGGCCGCGCGCCGATCGAAGCCTATGGCAATGGCGGGTTCCGCTTTGCCGACATGTCGCATCGCGGTTCGCTCATGTGCCTGCCATCCGGCATCCATGGCTGGGAACCGGCTGATCCTCTGGTGCTGACGGTGGCGGATTTCGACAAGCTGCTGGCTGAGGCCGGCAAGGTCGAGATCCTGCTGGTCGGCATGGGCAGGGATCTCCGGCCATTGCCCGCCGCACTGCGAGCCGCGCTGAAGGCTGCCGGCATTGCGTCCGACCCGATGTCGACCGGTGCCGCGGTACGGACCTACAATGTCCTTCTGGCGGAAGAGCGCGCCGTGGCCGCCGCGCTCATCGCCGTCGATTGACATGTCCCAGAATGCCAAAATCGTCACGGACGCGGTGCGCGCCGCCGACCATGACCGCTATCTGACCGCGCTCTACGCGCCCGACGACAAGCGCGACGCGCTGTTTTCGCTCTACGCCTTCAATGCCGAGATCGCAGGAATCCGCGATCGCATCCATGAAGCGCTGCCGGGCGAGGTGAGGCTGCAATGGTGGCGCGATGTCATTGCCGCTGGCGGAGAAGCGGGCGCCGGCCATCCCACAGCCGAAGCCTTGAACGCCACGATAGCGACGTTCGGCCTGCCGAAGCCGGCCTTCGAGAACATGCTCGATGCACGCATCTTCGACCTCTATGACGACCCGATGCCGTCGCGCACTGACCTGGAAGGCTATTGCGGCGAGACTGCTGCCGCGATCATCCAGCTTGCGGCGATGGTGCTCGATCCCGTCGGGGCGCCGCGCTTTGCCGATCTGGCGGGCAGGGCAGGCTGTGCGCAGGCGATGACCGGCCTGTTGCTGCTGTTGCCGCTGCATCGCCGGCGCGGACAGTGTTTTGTCCCGGCCGATATTTTGGCGGCGGCGGGATCGTCGCCGGAAGAATTCATTGCTGGTGATGGCGGACCCGGCGCCAAACGCGCGGTGGCGGCGATGATGGCGCTGGCACGGGAACATCTTTCCGCCTTCGAGCAAGGCGCACCGACCTTGCCTGTCTCGCTGCGTCCGGCATTCCTGCCGCTCGCCCTGTCACGTGCCTACCTCGGCAAGATGGAGAATGGTTCGCCGCTCGAAGGCGTGGCGCGGCTGTCGGCCTTGCGCCGGCATTGGCTGCTGCTGCGTCGCGCGAGCAAGGGCTGGCCTGCGCTTTGACGTAAACGTCAATCGTGTTAAGACGTCCCCCGCGCCAAACTGTTGCCGAAGACAACAGGCCGGCCCGGAGGAGATGAATGAGCTTACCCATATTGGTGGCGATCGTTACCTTCGGCATCGCGCTGTCGGTTGCGGCGGTGCATTTCACCGGCGGCAGCAAGATAGCGACGCTCAGCAGTGCCAATCGCGCGGTGAGCCGATTCGCTGAGGATTTTCCCGACGAGATCGCGACGGTAGTCCGCCTGACAGCGGATGCCAGGACTGCGTTTCTGGATATCGGGCGAGTGCGCATCGGCATCGTTCACGGCATCGGCGATTGCTTTTTGACCCGCATCGTCACGCCTCAGGATGTCGCGGTTTTGAACACCGAAGATGCGAACACGGTCTCGTTCCGGCTCGCCGATTTTACCTGGAAGGGCGGCCGCTTCCACTTTGCCAGCTCAACGGATGCGCAGGGCCTGCTGGAAGCCTTGAGCCGCAACGTTCGAATTCCACTGCGGAGGCCGCGTGATGGACAGCTATAATTTCCCGCAAGTCACCCAACTGGCCATCCCGTTCTTTGTTGTCGCGATCCTGGTCGAACTTTGGCTGGTGCGCACCGGCCGCGCCAGAGGTTCGTTCGAAACGCGCGACACCTTGACCAGCCTGATGATGGGCACCGGCAATGTCGTTGCCGGGCTGCTGCTTGGCGTCGTGTCCTACTGGGCACTGCTGTGGCTCTGGCAATTCCGCGTCTTCGATCTCGGCCTCTCGGTCTGGGTGTTCCTGGCCGCCTTCCTGCTCGATGATTTGCGCTACTACGTCTATCACCGCATCGCGCACCGGGTGCGCTGGGTGTGGGCCGAGCACGTCAACCACCATTCCAGCCAGCACTACAATCTGTCGACGGCGCTGCGGCAAAGCTGGACCGGCCTGTTCACCTTCATGT
>NZ_RZTT01000434.1 GCF_003996995.1 Mesorhizobium sp. M7A.T.Ca.US.000.02.2.1
CCGGCAGCTATCCTGCCGATGGCAGCCTTGCCCCGGGCATTCTCCTGGCTGCGCAGGCTCATTGCCGGTTCGCTCGGCTCGAAACGGGCAGCGCCGCCATGGACGATGCCGAGCTGCCCTTTATCCGACAGCAGTTTCAGGTCGCGGCGGATGGTTTCGCGTGAGACATCGAAGAACCCGGCCAGCTCGGCGACACTGACAGACCCGTGAGCGCCCAGCCGCCGCAGGATCTCTTCGTGGCGACGTGGAGCAAGGGCGCGCGCCGGCAGGCTGCTGTCGGGGGACATGATGATCCTGGATCGAGTATCGATGTTGCAATATGTGGCAGTGATCGCGCGCAGAGGCAACCGGAGCTCAAGCCACGCCGTCAGGATTTTCGCGACAGGCCATCTTCCCTGATCGCGCTGACCAGCGTCTCGCTTCCCTCGCGAAGATGCTGCCTCAGAATGCTTATGGCCTTGTCCTCCTTGCGCGCCCTGCAGGCGGCCAGCAGGTCGCGGTGCTCCGTCTGCGAGCGGCTGCGATAATCCAGGTTCGACAGGAGGATGCGGACGTAGCGATCTGCGGCATTGTGGTGCGCCTCGATCAGGCCGAGCAATCGACGGTTACCGCAGGCGTCGTAGAGAGCCAGATGAAAGGCACGGTTCAGCGCACCCCATCGGCCGACATTGCGCTCCGCGTCGATCTGGTCGAGCACCTGTTCCGCCTCGTCGAGCTTCGCGCCGGCGAGGTTGGGAAGCGAAAGCCGCACCGCCTCGCATTCAAGCAGTTCGCGCAGTGCGTAGATTTCACCGATCTCGGCGCCGTCCATCCGGGCGACCTGCGCGCCTTTTGTCGGATGGATGGAAACAATGCCTTCGGCTTCCAATTGGCGAAGGGCGTCACGAATTGGCATGCGGCTGAAGCCAAACTGCTCGGCCAATTCGTCCTGGCGCAGCGGAGTGCCCGCCTTGATGGTTCCACCGGCAATCGCTTCGCGCAGGACATTGGCGACCTGTTCGGCCACGGTTCGCGGCCCCTGCATCACGCTTTCCGCAAATCCTCGCAATCGATGCTCCCGTTTGACGCGGCGCTCAGCTTAACGGATGTAGGTATCCTCGTATACGCAGTATCGGCAACGCCCCAAGGGTTCGCCGCACTATTCCGACGGTCTCTGCCCGGGCTATTGGCCACTCAACCAAGGGTCTGCCGCGCTTCATCCCGAACGCTGGAAGGCGCCACGCCATAACGCTTTCGGAAGGTGCGGTTGAAGTAGGAGATATCCCCGAAACCGACTTCATAGGCAGTGGCGCCTATCGAAAGCGTTCCCGTTCCCCGCAACAGCAGCTTGCGCGCCTCGGCCAGGCGCCGTTCGAGAAGATATCTCGAAAATGTCGTCCCTTCGCGCTGAAACAACTTCTGGACATATCGTGGTGTAACATCGAGGACAGCGGCCACAGCGGAAATGCTCAGATCGCCATCCCCCAGGTGATCATCGATATAGCGTTTAACAGGGTGCAGCCGGTCACGTTCCACCGTTGATGGGGTTTCCAGATAGGCGACGACGAGCGGAAGTATTTCGTTGAAATGGGCATTGGCCATCTCCGCCTCGTTGGCTGAATGCGGGCCACGCATCAACAGATAAGCGCCGTAGGTGATCAGAAGCTGGAGCGGAGGAAACGTTCTCGGGATCGGTCGCAGCATCAGCCTGGAAAGCGTCTCGCCGGAAACGCGGAAAGCGGCGCCGGGCAGGCTGCCGCAGTCCAGCCTGCCCCCTTCGGGCAGATACCAGTCGTAGGCCATCTCACCGGATACAAAGAGGAAATCTCCAAGCGCGGCTTCTATCTTCCGTCCATCCTGCTCAACGACCAGCGGACCTTCCATGCTTCGCAACATGAGCACCTTGTCCGAACCCGGCATTCCAATCCCCCGCACCCGTAACGGCGAGGGCGGGAAGAAACACGTCATGACGTTCAGATCGGCGAGGCCACATGTCACGCCACGCACAGCGGAGAGGACACCCAGCCCTGTTTCGATCGCGACCTCCCCGATGACCGTTAAAAAATGGCCGGCGCACAACCGCTCGGCTTCCGCGTCGTCGTGACCCGACATGTCGAAGCTCACCGGGCTGATCCCGCTGGGGTTGGTCGACCTGTGATATAACTGCAACATTTTCAATTCGGATCGTCGGAGTTCGTTTTCAGCAGTGCCGGCTTCGCTTCACTCCAAGCGCGCCATCGCCCTGATCGATAACATGAGTAATTGAGACATATTTAATCGATCCGGGAAAAGGGAGCCAGCGATTTGTGGCCCTCAATGCCTTTGCGGCACCCGAGGGGCCAATTTGGGGTGCGACTATGCGGAATGAACTGATCGCGGGAACTTGCCTCGCACTGCTGCCACTTGCTTTCACGACCGTGCCCGTGCAGGCGCAGAACACTGGAGATTCGGCACCCGCGATACAGGCAAGCGGTAGTCATTTCCTCCTTGATGGAAGTCAACAAATTTTGACTGCCCGCCCCTTCGAGAGGAAACCGGCAAGACAGCGCATTGAGCGTCCAAACTGCGGACGCCAGGGCATTTGCGTTTCAGTGAACGCCCGTTCCGATTTCGTGCGCAACGTGTCGGGTAAGAGGCTGTCTAACAGCCGCCATGAGCGCTTGACGAAACAGCGAGATTGAGCCACTTGTCGACTAGTATACAAGTGGTGAGGCCATGCTTGAAGTTCTCGTTCGCGCGCCGCAGTCGCTGGAAGTCCGGCAGGGCACGATACCCCAGCCCGGGGCAGGCGAAGTCGTCGTTCATGTCAGCCGTGCCGGCATCTGCGGCTCCGACATTCACATCCTGCATGGCTCCAATCCGTTCGCCGTCTATCCACGTATCATCGGCCATGAATTCGCCGGCACCGTAACAGCGCTCGGACGCAATGTGACCGGCATTGCGACGGGAGACCGTGTGGTGGTCGATCCCGTGGTGTCGTGCGGCCACTGCTATCCCTGCCGGGTCGGCCGCTCCAATGTCTGCGCCAACCTCGAAGTGATGGGCGTTCACCGCGACGGCGGTTTTCGCGCCTTCGTCGCGGTGCCGGCGGCAAATGTCATACCGGTTCCAAGGGATATGCCGTTTGGGCTGGCGGCACTGGCCGAGCCGTTTTCCATCGCCGCCAATGTGCTCGATCGTACCGGTTGCGGACCCGAGGACACAGCGCTGATCTATGGCGCCGGCACGGTCGGCGTCACTGTCCTGCAGGTCGCCAAGCTCAAGGGCGCACGCTGCATCGTTGCCGATATCGACGAAGCCCGCCTGGAGCGAGCGCTCCGCTTCGGTGCCGACAGGGTGATCCACTCCGTGCGCGATCCCGTGTCGGCCGCGGTGCGCGCTGAAAATGACGGTCTTGGCCCGACGCTGGTCATTGACGGCGCCGGCATTCCCGCACTTCTTGACGAGGCTTGCCGGCTGGCCAGCCCGGCGGGCCGCATCGGCCTGCTCGGCTTTTCGGACGCCCCATCCAACCTCAGCCAGCAGGAAGTGGTGCGCAAGGAACTGACCATCGTCGGCTCGCGCCTGAACCGCCGGCTGTTGCCGCGCGTCGTCGAATGGCTGGCCGACAAGCGGCTCGATCCGCAAGGCATGATCACGCAGGTCTTCGCGGCGGCGGATGCACGCGCAGCCTTCGACTTGATCGAGAAGGAACCGGAGCGAACGCTCAAGGTTCAGCTGGACTTCTCGTAAGCCGGAATTAGCCCTCGACCAGCGCGACGGCGCGCAGTGGTGATCCGGTGCCGCCTTCGATCGCCAGCGGCAAGCTGATCAGGAAGCACCGAGGCGGCAAGTCACCAAGCCGTGCGAAATTCTCGCCGATCAGGATGCCGGCTGAAAGCAACGTATTGTGCGCCGGGAAATCCTCGCTGCCGAAACAATCGATCGACAGGCAGTCCGAGCCGACGATGCGCGCACCGCGCTCGACCAGCAATTCGCTTGCCTGCCGCGACAGGCCGGGCCAGTCGGCGAGAAATGTGGCCGGATCGTCCCAGAACCGGTCCCAGCCGAAATGGAAGAACACGGCGTCGCCCTGCCGTACGCGGCCCTGTTCGGCCTCGAAAGCGAAGATAGCATCCGGCTCGACCGCCTGCCGGGGCCGACAGCCACGCGCATCGATCGTCACCATGCGGCCGAAGAAACGCTCGACCGGAATGCCGGAGATGGCAGCACCGCCGCGGATGAAATGGACCGGCGCGTCGAAATGCGTGCCGGTGTGCTCGCTCATAGCCAACGCATGGTTGCAGGCGACGTCGCCGCGGTCGTAGGATTCCACCATCTCCTGGCAGTAATGCGGGTGCGTCGGCCACACCGGCATGCCGGGCTTCATCGGATGCGTCAGATCGATGAAGGAAACCGCCTTTGTTTCGAACAGCTTGGCGAGCGTGTCAGTGGCGGATGTCATCTAACGCGAGGCCTCGGCACGAGAGCGACGATCAGGATGATCAGCACGCCGGTCAAAAGGAAGCGCACGCCTGCCTGGATGCCAAAGGTGTTGAGCATGGTAGACATCAGGTTGAAGAACAACGCAGCCCCCCATATGCCTACCGCGTTGGCCTGCCCACCAGCGACGCTGGTGCCGCCAAGCACCACCACGGCGATCGATTCCATCAGATAGGCGTCACCCATGTTGAGTGCTGCCCCGCCGCTGAAGCCGGCAAGCAGGAAGCCGGCGAGCGCCGCCGCCGTGCCGCACAGCATATAGGCAATCAACCGCACCCGTGCGACGTTGATGCCGGCAAGCCGCGCCGCCGGTTCGCTCTGGCCGGTGGCCAGCACTTGCCGGCCCCAGAC
>NZ_RZTT01000435.1 GCF_003996995.1 Mesorhizobium sp. M7A.T.Ca.US.000.02.2.1
GGACGAGCAGCATGTCGGCGATGATGTTGCCGACGATCAGCGTCGCCGACAGCACCATCATGAAGGTGGCGGTGACATAGACGTCGCCGACAGCCATGGAGCCGACGATCGCCGGGCCGACCGTCGGCAGCGCGAAGATGATCGCCGTCTCGATCTCGCCGGTCAGCATGTAAGGCAGCACCACACCCTGATACATGATGAGCGGATGCAGCGCGTTGGGCACGGCGTGGCGCATGACGACGGCGGCACCCGTCAGCCCCTTGGCCCTTGCCGTCTCGACATATTGCGCGTTCAGCGTATCGAGCAGATTGCCGCGCATGACGCGCATATTGTAGGCGAGGCCGCCGAAAGTCGCGATCGCCACCACCGGCCAGACATGCTTGACCAGGTCGACGAATTTGGCCCACGACCACGGCGCGCCACCATATTGCGGCGAGAAGAATGAGCCGATCTCCGACACGTTGAAGTGGAACACCAGGAGATAGACGATGATCAGCGCCATCAGGAAGCGCGGCACAGTCATGCCGAGAAAAGAGATGGCCGACAGTGTCGAGTCGATCCAGGTGTATTGCCTTGTCGCCGCCCATATGCCGAATGTGATGCCCAGCACCGAGGCCAGCAGATGGCAAACCAGCGCCAGGAGAAGGGTGCGCGGCAGGCGCTCTCCGACCACGTCGGCGACCGGTTTGTTGTAGTACAGGCTGTAGCCGAAATCGCCGCGGGTGATGATGCCACCGATCCAGTTGAGATACTGGAGAGGCAGCGGCTTATCGAGACCATGCTCGATGCGATAGGCCTTTGCCTGCGCGTCGGCCTCGGCGAAGGAGGCTCCACCCTGGTTGATCGCCTGCGAGCGGATGTAGTCGGCATAATCGCCCGGCGGCGCCTGGATGATGGCAAAGGTGGCCAGGCTCAAAATGGCGAGGACCGGGATTGCCGACGCTATGCGCGTGAGCAGGAATCGCAGCATGGACGGTTCGTTTCCTTGTCTCGCCGATCGCGCCCTTGGTTGCGTCCGGAGGTTGGTTTGTCCGGCCGCGCCAGCGGCGCGGCCGGAGGTCTCTCGGTCAGGGAGGTAAACCTAATTCATCGGCCCCTTCTCTCCGGGTTTGCCGGGCAACTCCTCGGGGAACAATTCGTATTTCGCCTGCTTGTCGGCCGCGACAAAGACCCTTTCGCGGATGATCGAATCTTCGGCCCAGTTGAACATGAAGATCGGCGTGCCCCGCGGAATGTTCGAGAAGCGCTTGTTGACGATCAGCGCGCCGGGATATTCCGTCAGGCCGACATTGTAGACGTGCTCCGTCGAGATCTTCTGGAATTGTTTCATCAGGCTGGCACGCTGGTCGTTGTCCTGCGTCGAGACGAACTTGTTGACGATATCGACGAGATCCTTTTCGAACGGCATCACATCGACCTCGCCGTTCTCCGGCGCCCGATGGTCCCAGCTGGTGCGCGGGCCGACCGGGGCAAGCTGCACGGTGTTCTGCACCACCGACGTCAGTTCCTGTTCGTTGCGCCGGACCAGCCAATCGAAGCGGCCCGAATATTGGGAAGCGTCGCGCTGGGTGCCGTTGAGGCCATTGAGCACGACCCGAAGCCCGAGCTTTTCCATCTGGGCGACGACGCCTTCGGCAAGGCTCTTGTCGGTCGTGTAGTCGTTGTTGACCAGCATCACGATCTCGACATTCTTGCCGCCGGCGGTACCGGAAGGGAAATTCACGAAGCCGTCGCCATCCGTATCCTTGAGGCCGGCCTTGGCGAGTTCCGCCTTGGCGCCCTCGAGGTCGAAGGGGTAGTAGACCGTCGACGCGCGGTCGTAGAAGCTGGTTCCTGACGACAGGCCGCCGGGATAGATGGCGGTGAACGGCCCCTTGACCAGCGAGTCACCGAGCGCCTTGCGGTCGAGCGCCATGGTGACGGCCTTGCGGAAATCCTCGTTGCGGTTCAGCTCGCGGATCGCCTGGCCGCGTTCGTCCGGATTGCCCCAGCCATTGGCGGAAAAATTAAAGCGCAGATTGTAGCCGATGAGCCGCGGGCCGAAAGCAAGACGGGCCGGTGCGTTCGCCTCTGCCGCACGCTTCAGCGAGGCGACGAAGTTTTCCGGCTGCTCCAGATTGGAAAAATCGGCCGCGCCGGCCACCGCCTGGACGTCGCGATCGGCCCAGGTCGACAGCTTGTAGTGCAGTTCGTTGAGATAGGGCAGCTGGTTACCCTTCTCGTCGACCTTCCAGTAATAGGGATTGCGGCGCATGACGATGATGTCGTCCGGCCGGTATTCGACCGGGACCCAGCCACCCATCACCGGCATGTTCATGAATTCCGGCGGGAAGGCATTCTTGAACTGATCGTAGGTGTTCTTCGAGTATTTCGGATGCTGCGGCTTCAGGATGTGCGCGGGGCCAGGACAGAAAGTGCCGTAGGCCATGGCATACAGATACTGCTTCGGGAAGGCATCTTTGAAGGTCCATTCGACGGTGTAGTCGTCGACCTTCTTCAGCGTCGTGCCGACGCCGAAGGTTTCCGGCGTGGCGCCGTTCAGCGGCGAGACGTTGGGATCGACCACCTCGTCGTCCCAGTAGAACATGACGTCGTCTGCATTGAACGGCACGCCGTCCGACCACTTCGCTCCTTCGATGAGGTGCATGGTCAGCCTGTGGCCATCGCTCGACCAGTCCCAGCTCCTGGCCAGGTTCGGCAGCGGCTCGGTGTCCTTGGCCTCGACCTGGAACAGCGGAGCGGTGCGCGTCAGGCATTCGGAGAGGCCGATGTCGATGCCGCCCCAGCCTTGCGTCTGACCGGCGCCGTAGTTCCAGCCTTCCGGCCGCCCGCCGATGACGTGGCGCATCGTATCGCCATAGACGCCGATGCCGTCCTGCATGTTGCCCGTCTTGTAGACCAGCGGCTCCTTCGGCAGCCTGTCTTTTACCGGCGGCAGCTTGCCGGTCTTGACGTATTTCTCGGTGACCCAGTCGGGCTCGTGATATTCGGGGAGCGCCTTGAACTCCAGGATCGAGTCTCGCGCGACATAGTTGATCTTGCCTTCGGCGGGAAACGGTGTCGGCGCCGGCGGAACCGTCGGTTCGGAAGCGTAAGCACCGAGTGCCGAGACCGAGACGCTCAGCGTCAGTCCGGCAGCAAGGCCGATATTGCGGAAATTCCTCACGGTCTCTCTCCCTCTTGTTTGTCCGGAGCGTTTGCACCCGCTCCGCCTCTCCTCGAATTCAAACGGCTTCGTGGCAGTGGATCCGCCTCCCATGGATCCACCATCACCGCATAAATTTCCAGCCGGCCCGTCTCAGCCGGCCCGTCTCAGCCGGCTTGCTTCAGCGCGGCTTTTTCGGCGCGCATTTCCTCGATCGAGCGAACGCTGCGCCGTGCGGCGCCCGCCCACTCGCGGGTCTTCACCTGGGATGTCGACAGCCGCTCCCTGGCCGCCGGGACCGCATGGGCATATTGCGGCAGCCAGGCCGCCTGGGCGACGACCATTTCGTCGACCATCTGCCAGACCTCTTCCGGCGTCGAAACCGCGCCGACCAGCGGGTCATGCAGCACGGCGAGCTTCAGAAGATCGATGTCGCCTGATATAGCGGCATGTACCGACATGCGCTGGACGTTGATCGAGGCGATGCAGGTGGCGGCGCAGGCCTCCGGCAACGTGATGCCGGCGGCCATGTTGATGCCAAAACGGTCGACGAAGCCGGGCGACTCGATGATGGCGTCCTGCGGCAGGTTGGTGATCACCCCATTGTTCTTGACGTTGAAGTGGCCGCGGTAGACGCGGTTGGTCTCCAGCGCCTCCAATATGTGGCTGGCATGCTCGTTGGAGCGCTTCGCCTGGTCGATCGGCTTTGATGCCGCTTCGAGGAACTGCGGATATTCCGTTTCGAACCAGTTGCGGGTTTCGGTGGAGTAGCGGAGATAGCCGCCTGTCTCGCCGTGAATCCAGTCGGACATATCGATCCAGCGCGTGATCTCGTCGGGACGTTTGCGGTACCAGGGCAGATATTCGGAAAGATGGCCGTTGCTTTCGGTCGAGTAGACGCCGAAGCGCTTCAGAACGTCGATGCGCAGTTTCTCCTGCTGCGAATAGACCGGATGCGCCTCGAAGGCAGCCACCAGTTCGTCCTTGCCAATGGGGCGGCCGTTCAGGCGCAGGTCGATGAACCAGGTCTGGTGGTTGATGCCGGAACAGACATAATCTAGTTCCTGCGTGGACTTGGCGCCCAGCACCTCGGCGATCTGTTCGGCGCCGTGCTGGACGCCGTGGCAGAGCCCGACAGTGTCGACCTTGCCGTATTCGATCGCCGCCCAGGTGTTCATCGCCATCGGGTTGGCGTAGTTCAGGAATTTGACGTTCGTCTCGGCGACCTCGCGCATGTCCTTGCAGAAATCCAGGATCACCGGGATGTTGCGCTGGCCATAGAGAATGCCGCCGGCGCAGATCGTATCGCCGACGCATTGGTCGATGCCGTATTTCAGGGGAATGCGGATATCGTCGGCATAGGCTTCGAGACCGCCGACCCTCACGCAACTGATGACGTAGCGTGCGCCTTCGAGCGCCTTGCGGCGGTCGGTCGTCGCCGTCACCCTGGTCGGCAACCTATTTGCCTCGACGATCCTGTCGAGGATCGCCTTGATCATCTGAAGGTTGTGCTCGCTTACATCGGTGAGCGCAAATTCGATGTCCTTGAATTCGGGCACGCACAGGATGTCGGTGAACAATTTCTTGGTGAAGCCGACGCTGCCGGCGCCGATGATAGCGATTTTGAAACTCACCAGCCGCACCTC
>NZ_RZTT01000436.1 GCF_003996995.1 Mesorhizobium sp. M7A.T.Ca.US.000.02.2.1
GTCATACAAGGTGGCCGGCGCCATGCCGGCAAGTCCCCGGCCTGCCATTTCGGCATGGCCTTGGCCCCCGTCCCGCGCCAATCCTTCTTCGCGCGCTTGCCGCATCAGCACCGTCTCTGCCTGGTCATCGGCGGTATGGCCGGTGAGGATCAGGCCGATGCCTTCGGCTTGTGCCGCCTCGGCCAGCAGCCGGTAGCGCGCCTCGCGAGCGGCGGCGGGCAGGCCGGTCGATGGCTTGGGGCCCGACCATGTCAGGATGCGGTGTGAAATTCCGAGTCTGGCGCACAGCTTCGCCACTGATTGCGCTTCCGCAGCCGAACCGGACCGCAAACCGTGGTCGATCGTCACCGCCAGCAGCCTGGTTGCCGGCGCCGTACGGTCGAGATGGTCTTTGAGAAGAAGGAGCAGGGCGATCGAGTCGCTGCCGCCGGACACGGCCGCAACAGCGCCGCTGGTAAAATCGATATGCGAAAAAGGGTTAGTCGAAAGGTCCGGCTCGGTGTCGAGCATAATGCATGTCGCCCAAAAGTGATCCCGGTTTCAGGACAACGACATGTAGGACAAGGATCAGCAGGCAGCCAGAGCCTTCTCCTGCTTGACGCGTTCCTTGAGCGCACTGGAAATATCGGGGTAGCGCTTGCCGACCTCGCTGAAGGTGGCGCAGGCAACGTCATGCTGCTTGAGGCCGACCAGCGACACGCCGAGCTTCAGCAACATGTCGGGAGCTTTCTTGGCCTTGGGGTAGTCCTTGCTGGCGGCAAGGAACGTCTCGGCCGCGTCGCGATATTTCTGCTGGCCGAGCAATGACTCGCCCAGCCAGTAATGCGCGTCCGCCGCCTTCGCATCCTTGGGGAAGCGGGCGATGTGATCGCGAAAACCCTGCTCGGCGGTGCCGTAGTCGCCCGAAAGGATGAACTGGTAGGAGTTGCGGTAAAGCTCTTCCGGGTTGTTGGTGGCGGGCAACGCCGCGACCACCGTATCGGATTTTCCGGCCTTGGGCGCCGCCCCGGCGACTGGCGCGGTGTCCTGCGCCGGCGCGGTCGATTGCGTGTTGCCGCCGGCATCGATCACATTGCCGTTCTTGTCGACGGTGATGGTGCCGAAATTCTTTTCCGGCGCTCCCGTACCCGGAATAACCTTGCCGGGGTCGCCATCGGGAGATTCGACGATGACGTCCTCGACCGTCTTGCCGCCTGCCGATTGATCGTTGGCGGGCGCGGCGCCGGCATCGGCCGGCGCCCGTATTGCCGGGGCCGCCGCCACATCGTTGTCGGTGCCGGTGGTGGCGTCCGATTTCTTCTGCGCCGGCGGCTGCCCGCCTTGCGTGCCGCCGCCTTCCAGCTGCTGGAAGCGGAATTCATTGTCTTCCTGCTGCTTGCGGATCTGCTCCTGCATCTGCAGGACTTGGAAATTGAGTTCCTCGATCTTGCCGTTCATCTGCCGCAGCTGCTCTTCCAGGCTGGTGACAGCGGCAGGATCGGATTGCACCAGCTGAACTTGGTCTGGTTTCTTCTTTTGACCGAAAAGGCTGGGCAATTCGATACTGGGAAGATGGAAGGTAAAGCCGCTGTCGGTTGATTGCCCCGTGCCGCTCGCCCCGGTGCCGCTGGCCAGGGCGGTGACGCCTGATAGGAGCAGCAGCGCAAGCGTGCCGCTCAGAACCGATCTCAAATGCATGTGCCTCTCGCAGTGATTTCGTTAGCTTGTTCGCGCCTTCCAATCAGCATGGGACCAGCCAAGCGCCCTCGGCTCATAGCAGGAGCCGAGACTTCGGCCAAATTTTGTTTCGGGCATCCGGATGTGAAAAAGGCGGCCCCAAGGGCCGCCTTTCGCACAGGTATGTTGCATTTTTACCGCTAGACGGCCGCCGTTCTTGACGCGCCGGTCGGCTGCGTGATGCTTCAGGAGCCAGCGCCGCTAAGCGTGGTGACCGCGCGGCGGTTCTGCGACCAGCAGGAGATGTCGTCGCACACCGCGACCGGACGTTCCTTGCCGTAGGAAATGGTCTTGAGACGGCTGGCCGAAACGCCCTTGGCAACGAGGAAGTCGCGGGTGGCGGCGGCGCGGCGGGCGCCGAGCGCCAAATTGTATTCGCGCGTTCCGCGTTCGTCGGCATGGCCTTCGACGACGATGGCATACTGCTTGTACTGGTTCAGCCACTGCGCCTGGCGCGAGAGCGTCGTCTGCGCGTCGGCACGGATCGAGGTCGAGTCCGTATCGAAGAAGATGCGGTCGCCAATGTTGACGGTGAAGTCCTGCGCCGATCCGGGCGTCGCCGCGCCGGCGCCGTTAAGGCCAAGATCCTGAGCGCTGTTCGGCGTCTTCTTCGAGGCGCAACCTGCGATGGCGAGCATCGCCACCAGCGCGATCATGACCGGGTTTCTGGTAAGTGCTGCAATACGGCCCATGCCGCCTCTCCTTCGTATTTCGAGTGATCTAATTTGAGTGATTTCGTTGATCACCCAGTAACCACGTTTGGGTTAACCGGCATTCAAGAAACACGGTTAATTTTGCTTTAAGCTGCCCGTCCGCAGCCCTTTGGCCTGAAGCCACATTTCACGCGGACCCTAGGCGTAAATACGGCCAAAACGCGACAAAGAGATGGAAATGAGGAATTGAAGAGTTGGGGAATTGAGGAACTGAAGAGAGAATTCACTTCAGCTTTTCTCTCAGATTGATCAGCATGCCGTAGATATGGGCATAGGATCGCAGCCAATCGTCGTGTTGTGCCTGGCTGATGTATCCAAGGTCGAACGCATAGGAAATCCACGTCTCCACCTCGCTGCATGACCCCATTGCCATCGAAATGAACCGCGCGAATTCGGGTTTGGAGTGAGTCTGCTTGGCAAATCCTTCAGCCAAATTGGCGCAGATTCCTTTGCTGGAGCGACGCAACTGATCAGCCAGTGCGTATTGCTCCATTTTCGGGAAAACGAGCTTTATGGACGTCAAGAGAAACCACATAAGCGCGCTTATATACCTCTAGATCCTTCGCGCGATTAATGTAGCCGCCCGCCTTCTCCATTCTTCAGTTCTTCAATTCCCCAGTTCCTCAATTCCTCTATTCAAGCAGCGGCGACCAGGCCGGGTCGGAAGCGAAGTTCGCCGTCGGGATCGATTGCTCGTTGCGTCCGGTCAGATCGACCGAAATCAGTTTGGGCCCACCGGCGGAATCGCGGAAGAACATCAGCACGCGGCCATTCGGCGCCCAGGTCGGCCCCTCCTGCTGGAAGCCGGAGGACAGGATGCGCTCGCCCGAGCCGTCGGTCTTCATGACGCCGATCTGGAATTCGCCGCCGGTCTGCTTGGTGAAGGCTATGAGGTCGCCGCGCGGCGACCATACCGGCGTCGAATAGACGCCGTCGCCAAAGGAAATGCGGGTCTGGCCCGAGCCGTCGGCTCCCATCACGTAGATCTGCGCGCGGCCGCCACGGTCGGAGGTGAACACCACCTTGCTGCCATCGGGCGAATAGGACGGCGAGGTGTCGATGGCGGTCGAGTTGGTCAGCCTCGTCGTCGAGCGGCTGCGCAGGTCCATGGCGAAGATGTTGGAATTGCCGTCGTCGCGCAGCAGGCTCATGATCACCTTCTGGCCGTCGGGCGAAAAGCGCGGCGCAAAGGTCATGCCGGGGAAATTGCCGACCAGTTCGCGCTGCCCCGTTTCGATCTGCAGCAGGTAGACCCGCGGCTGGCCGCTTTCATAGGACATGTAGGTGATTTCCTGCCGGTTCGGCGAGAAACGCGGCGTCAGCACGATCGACCTGCCGTCCGAGAGATAGCGCACATTGGCGCCGTCCTGGTCCATGATCGCGAGGCGCTTCTTGCGCGCATTCTTGGCGCCGGATTCGTCGATGAAGACGACGCGGGTGTCGAAATAGCCTTTTTCGCCGGTCAGCCGCTCATAGATGGCGTCGGCGATAATGTGGGCGACACGCCGCTGATTGGCGTCGTTGGCGAAGAACTGCTCGCCGGCCATCTGCTGGCCGGCAAAAGTATCCCACAACCGGTACTGGGCGCGGATGCGGCCGTCGGCTTCCTTGCTGACGCTGCCGGTGACCAGCGCCTGCGCGTTGATCACCTTCCAGTCGTCGAAGCGCGGTGCTGCATCGGGGTTGGTGATCTTCTCGATAAAGGCGCTCTTGTCGATCGGAGCGAACAGACCCGAACGCTTCAAATCGGCGGTGACGATCTGCGAAATCTGCGCCCCAAGCGCGTCGCCGCCCTGGAAATCCGTGATGGCGATCGGCAGCGGCTCGACATTGCCCTTGTTGACGTTGAGCTCGACCAGCGCCAGCGCCGGCAATGTGCTGGCAGCGGTCATGCCCATCGCCATTGCTGCGACCATCAGGAGCGGCTTGAGGATTGATTTCATGTCTTCTCGCTTCTCGTACTGATTTTCGGATACCCGGGCCTTAGAGGCCCAGCATCTCCCTTGGATCGAAGGTGACGCGGACGTCGGCCCAGATGTCCTGCTTGCCGGCGGGAACTTGCAGGCCGGTGACATCGCATTTTTGCACCGCACGAACGGCACTTTCGTCGAACTGGCGGTTTCCGCTCGACGTTTCGACCGCCGGGCGTCCGTCCAGCTTGCCGGAGGCATCCAGGTTGAACCGCACCACGACGACGAAGTTCTCGGAACCTTCAAGGCCCGCGGGAAGGGTCCAGCAGCCGCCAAGCTGGCTTTCCAGAGCACCCATTTCGGACCTGGAAAGCTTCTGGCCCTGATCCTTGTCGCCGCCGAGCGACGCCTGCTGGGTCGAGCGCTTGGCGCCACCGCCGGATGGTTTCTGC